>VFJQ01000090.1 GCA_009885995.1 Verrucomicrobiota bacterium | reverse complement strand
TTCTCCGGGGCGGTGCCGGTGGCGTCTTCGATGATGCCGCCGTAGTTGCTCGCGGCGTCGGTGAAGAGCGCGGCGTCCGTGTGCGGGACGAGGCAGGCGGCGAGCAGGGCGAGGGCGGCGAGGGTGCGGAGGCTCATGGTGTGGAAGTGCGGAGGCGGTGCAGCGCGGGCGCGTGGAGGGTCGAGCGGGCGGCTTTTCCCGCAAGATGGATTCCCGCTCGCGCGGTGGACGGCATCCGCCACCGGTAGCGGGTGGCTTCGTCTGCGGCTTGCGCCTTCCGGCGCAGCCGGGAAGACTCGCGGCATGACGCTCCCCGCCCGCCTCGTCCTCGTCTTCGTGCTCGTCGGTTCGTTCGTGCGTGCTGCGGATGCGCCGCTCGACTGGAAGGCGGGCGTGGCGAGCACGGTCATCACGCCGACGGAGTTTATCTGGATGGCCGGGTATGCCTCCCGCACGAAGCCGGCGGAGGGGAAGGCGCAGGAGCTTTTCGCGAAGGCGGTGGCGCTCGAAGACGGGGAGGGGAGGAGGCAGTTGCTCATCACGCTCGATCTCATCGGTGTGCCGCGCACGCTGCGCGATGGGCTGGAGAAGCGGCTCGGGGAGAAGCACGGGCTGCGGCGCGAGGGGCTGCTCCTCAATGCGTCGCACACGCACTGCGGGCCGGAGTTTCGTGTCGCGCAGAAGACGTCGCATCTCGTGGATGTGCAGCGGAAGCAGCAGGCGGAGGCTTATGGGCTCTTCCTCGAGGAGAAGCTGGTGGCGCTCGCGGCGGACGCCTTCGCGCAGCTCGCGCCGGCGCGGTTGGAGTATCACCACGCGCGGTGCGGCTTCGCGATGAACCGGCGGCTGCCGGTCGAGGGTGGATATAAGAATGCGCCGTATTCGGAAGGCCCGGTGGATCACGATGTGCCGGTGCTGGCGGTCTTCGGTGCGGAGAAGCAACTGCGCGCCGCGGTCTTCGGCTACGCGTGCCATAACACGACGCTCAGTTTCTACGAGTGGTGCGGCGATTTCGCGGGGTATGCGCAGGAGGTTTTCCAGGCGGAGCATCCCGGCGCGACGGCGCTGTTCGTGAGCGGGTGCGGCGGCGATCAGAATCCGTATCCGCGCGGCAAACTCCCGCTCGCCCAGCAGCACGGCCGCACGCTCGCGACCGCGGTGCAGGCCGCGCTCGATGCACCCGCGCTCCCACTTCCCGCGCGGCTCGACGCGGCGATGGAAGACGTGCAGCTCGACTTCGCGGTGCCGACACGCGCGGAGTTCGAGTCGCGGCTCACGGGATCGGACAAATATTTCGCGTCGCACGCGCAGCGGATGCTCGCGCGGCTCGATACGGGCGAGACGCTGCCCGCGCACTACGCATATCCGGTGCAAGTCGTGCGCTTCGGCGGCAAGCTCACGCTCATCGCGCTCGGCGGCGAGGTCGTGGTTGATTACTCGCTGCGCTTCAAACGCGAGTTCGCCGGCCAGCCCGTGTGGGTCGCGGGCTACAGCAACGACGTGATGGGCTACATCCCGAGCCTCCGCGTGAGAAAGGAAGGCGGCTACGAAGCCGGCGACGCGATACGCTTCGGCAATCTCCCGGGACCGTGGACCGAGGATGTGGAAGAACGCATCGCAGCAAAAGTGCGCGATCTTCTAGCGCAAACCCAGCCGCGTTAAAACGTGCATGTCGCAGTGCTTGACGTGGGGGCCGGTCGTGGCGTCCAAGCCACGCCGCCTCCGATGCTCCGCTCGCTCAAAGTCCGCCACTTCCGCTGCTTCGACTCGTTCGAGTCGGAGTTTGGCGACGGGCTGAACTTCATCGTCGGCCCGAACGCGCGTGGGAAAACCTCGCTGCTCGAGGCTGCGTGCATCCTGCTGCGGCTGCAAAGCCCGCGCGTCACGCGGCTCGCGTCGGTCGTGCAGCACGGGCGGCGCGGGTTCGTGGTCGATGGCCACGCGAAGGAGCGGCACCTCCAGTTTTACTTCAGCAAGGAGCGCAAGAAGCTCGCGCTCGACTCGGTGCCGCAGACGACGGCACACGAGTATCTGCAACTCGGACGCGTGGTGTGGTTCTCGAATGCCGACATCGATCTCACGCGCGGGGCGGGGGATCTGCGGCGGCGCTTTCTGGACTTCGTCTGCGCGCAGCGCGAGCCCGGCTACCGCACGGTGCTGCGCGAATACGAGCGCGCCCTCCGCTCGCGCAACCTGCTGCTCAAGCAGTCGTCCCCGCGCTGGCGGGAGATCGCGGCCTTCGATGCGCCGCTCGTCGCGGCGGGCGAGCGCTTGATCGATGCGCGGCGCCGGTTCGCGGCGGAGTTGCAAGCGCCCGCGGCGGCGATGCACTCGGCGATCAGCGAGGCGCATGAGCATCTGCATATCGAATATGTGAGCGGCGGCGGGGAAGACTTCGCGGCTGAGTTGGCGGCTGCGCACGCTGCGGACGCGCGGCTGCGGCAGACGACCGTCGGGCCGCATCGCGATGATCTCGAATTCTCGCTCAACGAAGTCTCCGCCGATCACGCGAGCGAAGGGCAGCAGCGCACACTGGTCCTCGCGCTAAAACTCGGCGCGGCGCATATCCTCGCGGCTCACTTTGTGGCGCCGCCCCTGCTGCTGATCGACGACGTCTTCGGTGAGCTCGATCTGCGGCGGCGCAACGCGCTGCTCGCTGCGCTGCCGAAGACTTCGCAGAAGATCGTGACGACGACGCATCTCGACTGGATGGGCGAAGGGCACGCGCATCACGTGCTGCGGTTGTAACGCAAATTTCGCGATGCAAAGCGCCTGGAGCTGCCTAGCCTCCGCGCCCTTCCGATGAAACCACTCACCACCACACGCGAGCTCTACGATCGCTACGTCATTCCGACCTACGGCCGGTTCGATCTACGTCTGGCGCGCGGGCAGGGGACCGAGGTGTGGGATGAAGCCGGCAAGCGCTACCTGGACTTCGGCGCGGGCATCGCGGTCACCTCGATCGGTCACTGCCATCCGCGCGTCGTGGCGACGATGCAGCAGCAGATCGCCACGCTCGTGCATACCTCGAACCTCTACTACACGCGCCCGCAGGGCGAGCTGGCCGAGCGGCTCGTGCGGCTCGTGGGCAAGCCGGGCAAGGTGTTCTTCTGCAACAGCGGCGCCGAGGCGAACGAGGCGCTCTACAAGCTCGCGCGGAAGTTCGGCAACGAGAGCGCGCCGCCACCGCCAAAGCACACGGTCGGCGAATGGGTGACCACTGCCACGCCGCGGTTCGAGATCATCACCATGCTCGGCTCCTTCCATGGCCGCACGCTCGCGGGCATCGCGGCGACGGGTCAGGAGAAGGTGAAGAAGGGATTTGAGCCCGCGGTCGCAGGCTTTTGCCACGTGCCTTTCAACGATGGTGAAGCGCTCGCCGCTGCGGTGCGCGAGCCCGGCACGGTCGCCGTGCTGCTCGAGCCGGTGCAGGGCGAGAGCGGGATCAAACCCTCGGACGCCACCTTCCTCCGACTCGCGCGGCAACTGTGCGATGAACACGGATTGCTGCTGATGTTCGACGAAGTGCAGTGCGGCCTCGGGCGCACCGGCGATTGGGTCGGCGCGAAGACACTGGCGCCGGACGTGATGCCTGACGCGATGTCGTGGGCGAAGGGTATCGCCGGCGGCTTCCCGCTCGGCGCGATCTGGGTGAGCGACCGCGCCGTCACGCTCGCGGATGGCTCGGCGAAACCGCTCTGCGATCTGCTCGGCCCCGGCACGCACGGCACGACTTTCGGCGGCACGCCGCTCGTCTGCGCGGGAGCGAGCGAAGTGCTCGCGGTGATCGAGGACGAAGGCCTGCTCGCGAACGCGCGCGACCTCGGCGCTTATGCGAAGCAGACGCTCGACGCGCTGGCGTCGCCGCTCATCAAGGAGACGCGCGGCGTGGGCCTGATGATCGGGATCGAACTCGTTCCCGACTTCGCGGAGCGCGTGCCCGCCTGCCCGGTAGCCAAGGCGCCGTGCTTGTTCGTAGTCGATCGGCTGCACGAGGCGGGCCTGCTCACGATCCCGTCCGGCACGCACGCCGTGCGCTGGCTGCCGCCGCTAAATGTGAAGCGCAGCGAAATTGACGAAGCCGCTTCGATCCTAAAGAACGTCCTCACATCACTGGCATGAAACACCTGCTCTCGCTCGAATCGCTCACCGCGGAAGAGATCCTCCGCATCCTCGAACTCGCCGCCGAGATGAAAGTCATGCGCGGCCGGCACGTCGAGCATCCGCTGCGGTATCAGTGCTGGGCGCTCATCTTCTCGAAGTCCTCGACGCGCACGCGCGTGAGTTTCGAGGTCGGCATCCGCGAGCTCGGCGGCGACGTGATCTTCCTCGCGGCCGACGACATCCAGCTCGGCCGCGGCGAGCCGATCAAGGACACCGCGCGCGTGCTTGGGCGGATGTGCCATGGCGCGGTGATCCGCACGTATGCGCAGAGCGACGTGGAAGACTTCGCGAAGTTTGGCGGCATCCCGACGATCAATGCGCTGACCGACGAGGAGCATCCCTGCCAGATTCTCGCGGACCTCCAGACGATCCGGGAGAAGCTCGGCACTCACGAAGGCAAGGTCGTGACGTTCGTCGGCGACGGCGCGTGCAATGTGCCGGTGTCGTGGATTTGGGCCGCGGCTCGACTTGGATTCACGCTGCGCATCGCGGCACCCGCCGCGTTTCAGCCGTCGGCGGAACTGATCGCGCGCGCTGGCGGAGACATCGTCGTGACCGAAGACCTCAAGGCCGCTGCGAGCGGGGCCGACGTGCTTTACACCGACGTGTGGGTGAGCATGGGCAAGGAGAACGAAGCCGCGTATCGCCTCGCGCAGCTCGGTGCCTATCACATCGACAGCGCGCTCGTGTCGCTCGCGAAGCCCGGCGCGCTGGTGATGCACTGCCTGCCGGCGTATCGCGGCAAGGAGATCACCGACGAGGTCTTCGAGGCGCACGCGCCGACGATCTTCGACCAGGCGGAAAACCGCCTGCACGCGCAGAAGGCCGTGCTCAGCCTCGTCGCGCGGCGAGGGTAGCTGCGACGCCCTCGTCGCATAAGGTGCCCGCGGCGCCCCGCCGCGACGACATGCCCCGCGGCGATGCGCCGCGGGCACTTCCGGCGACGGGGCGTCGCCGCTACGCCTTCCCCCAATGCCGGAGCAGCGTCTCCGCCATCACGGACGGTGTCTCGGCGATGGCGATGCCTGCGGCTTGGAGCGCGTCGATCTTGCCCTGCGCCGTGCCTTTGCCGCCGCTCACGATCGCGCCCGCGTGGCCCATGCGGCGGCCGGGAGGCGCGGTCGCGCCGGCGATGAATGCGGCGATCGGCTTCTTGCAGTTGTCCTTTGCCCACGCGGCGGCTTCCTCTTCTTTGTCGCCACCGATTTCGCCGATCATGATGATCGCTTCGGTCTCCGGGTCGTCGTTGAACATCTTCAGCACATCAAGGTGCGAGGTCCCATTCACCGGATCGCCGCCGATGCCGACGCAGGTGCTCTGCCCAAAGCCGCGCGACGTGAGCTGCCACACCGCTTCGTAAGTGAGCGTGCCGCTGCGCGAGACGACGCCGACGTTGCCGCGCTTGTGGATGTAACCCGGCGCGATGCCGATGCGGCAGCCGCCGTGCGAGTCCTTGCCCGTGCCGGGCGTCACGATGCCGGGGCAGTTCGGGCCGATGAGACGCGTCTTCGAGTGCGCCATGCCGACCTTCACCTTGATCATGTCGTTCACCGGGATGCCCTCGGTGATCGCGACGACGAGATCGAGCCCCGCATCGACACACTCGAGGATCGCATCGCCCGCAAACGGCGGCGGCACAAAGACCGCGCTCGCCGTCGCCCCTGTCGCCTTCACCGCCTCCGCGACCGTGTCGAAGATCGGCACCGCCCAGCCGCCATGCGTGAAGTGCTGCCCGCCCTTGCCGGGGGTGACGCCGGCGACGATTTGCGTGCCGTAGTCGAGCGAGAGCTGCGCATGCCGCGCGCCGAAGCTGCCGGTGATGCCTTGGACGAGAACTTTGGTTTCGGGTGTGACGAGGATGGCCATGGGAAAAAGCGAGCACCTAGAGAACCGCCCCGCGCTCTGCGCGCAAGGCGCAAGTGCAGCCGCGCTGAATGAGGAGTGCGGAAACCGAAACCTACGCCACCTCGCGCACGCGCGCGTCGAAGGTCGAGCCGATGGCGAAGCCGGTGAGGTCGTTGCTCGCGCCGAGGGTCAGCGGCAGGGCGGTGGCGCTGGCGCTGAGGGCGCTCACTTCCTGCGCCACGATGCCGAAGGCGTCCGTGCCGCCCACCGTGCCGCGGGCGTGGCCGGTGATGACGAGCGAGGCGATCTTGCTCACGATCGAGTTGCCTCCGGCGATCACCACGTCGTCGGCGGTGCCGAACTGCTCATCGACTCCGGCCTCCACGCCAGCGACGAGATTGCTCGCGATCCAGTGCGTGCCGACGGTCACTTTGCCGATCTGCACGTCGGCATTCATGGCGATGCCGTTTCGGTCGTAGCCGGCGAGGATGGAGGAGTTCTTGACGCGGCCCGCGACCGCAATGGAGCCAATGGTCTGCGCGGCGACGTCGTCCACCGGGCTCAATGAGCCGCGCGCGCTGACGGTGCTGCCGTCCATGCGCCGACCGACGGTGAGTTTCGCGAGGTCGCCGTCGGTCTTGATCGAGCTGTCGATGATCGAGCCGGTCACGCTGATGCCGCCGGTGATCTTCACGCTGCCGGGCGTCGTCCCGGCGGTGAGCGTGCCGATGCTGCCGACCACCTCGAAGGTGCTGTCCACGAGGCTGCCGGTGAAGGCCGCCGTGGTCACGTCGCCGCCCGCGAGGAAGCCGAGACCCCGCACGGTGCGCGCGAACTTCGCCGAGCCCACGTCGCCGTCGATGGCGATCGAGGCCGTGTCCACACGACGGGCGACGCTCAGCGTGGCGACGTCTCCGCCGGACATGATTTCCGTGCCGCCGCTCAGAGTGCCCTTGAGGAAGAGTCCGCCATTGAGCTTCACGCTGCCGGGGGTGGCGCCGGGCTCGATGCTGCCGAAGCCGCCCACGGCGTTCAGGTTCGAGGGACCGCTCACCTCGCCGGCGATGGTCAGGGTCGAGATGTTCCCCCCAGTGTAGATCGTGGAGCTATCGAACTCACCGAGCACGCTGATGCCGCCGAGGACCTTGTAGCTGCCGAGGGTGGAGCCGGGGACGATGCTGCCGAAGCTGGTGGCGGCGAGGGTGGAGCCGAGCACGTCGTCGCCGACGCTCAGCGTGGTGGTCGCGCCGAGGGTCAGGATGGAGTCTTCCACCGAGCCGTTGAATTTCACCGAGGCCACAGCGCCGGTGGCGGTGAGTATGGAATTGAGGAAATCGCCATTCACCGTGAGCGCGGTGATGCCGCCGCTGATGGTAAAGGTCGCGCCTTCCACGGTGCCGCCGATCTTCGCGGTGCCGAGGCTCGGGGCGTTGAAGGTGATGGCACCCACGTCGCCGTTGACGGTGAGCAGGGGCAGGGCACCCGCGGCGGTGCTCGCGAGGCTGGGGGTGATGCCGGGCTGCGTGCTGGTGCCATAGACGCCGAACGAGCTGACGGTGAGCGAAGTGGCCGCCGGTCCCGTGCCGTCGCCGATTTCCACGCGCCCGAGATCGCCCTTCAGCGAAAAGACGCCGAGATCCACGCCGGTGGCATCGAGGAAGCCGAGGTTCACCAACCCGTCGCCGCCGAGGGCCACGGCGCGCTTGGCGGTGATGGTGATATTCGCCCCGGCAAATTCCGCGTCGCTCACGTCGAGCTGGCTGAACTGCCCGTGGCCGACCAGCAAGGGGTTCAGGCTGTAGATGCCGAAATTCGACGCGTCGAAAGTCCCCGCCGTCGTCTTCACCGTCACGAGGTCGCCGTCCACGTCGGTAAAGGTGGCCGTCTTATGATCGGTGCTGAAGGTCGGCGTCACCTGAAACGGTGAGCCAATGGCCCGGCCAAAGACCACGAAGCTCGCCCCGGAACGGAAGCCGTTCGCATCCGCTCCGCTAGCGCCGATGATGAGGTCGTCGATTCCGTCGCCATTGACATCACCCGCCGCGCTCACGCTGCCCCCGGATCTGTCGTATGACGAGGCGCCGCTGATTTTGAAACCGTTGGTGCCGTCGAGCGTGGAGAGGTTCACATTCGCCGCAAAGGGCGTGCTGCTCCCGAAGACCACGTAGCTCGCCCCGGAATTGAAGCCGGTCGGGTCCGCTTCCGCAGCGCCGATGATGAGGTCGTCGAATCCGTCACCATTGACATCGCCTGCCGCGCTCACGCTGCCCCCGGATTGGTCGTCCACTGCGGTGCCGCTGAGTTTGAAGCCGTTGGAGCCATTGAGGGTAGAGAGGTTCACATTCGCCGCAAAGGGCGTGCTGCTCCCGAAGACCACGTAGCTCGCCCCGGAGTAGGAGCCATTCGGGTCGGCTCCGATAGCGCCGACGATCAGGTCGTCGAACCCGTCCCCATTCACATCCCCGGCTCCGCTCACCGAGCGCCCGGAGAAGTCTACCGCCGCCTCGCCCTGGAGCTTGAAGCCGTTGGTGCCGTTGAGAGTGGAGACGTTCACATTCGCCGCAAAAGGCGTGCTGCTCCCAAAGACCACGTAGCTCGCCCCGGAGGAGGAGCCGTTCGGGTCCGCTTCCGAAGCGCCGACGACGAGGTCATCGATCCCGTCGCCATTGATATCGCCTGCGCCGCTCACCGAAACTCCGAAGAAGTCGCCCAGCGCGGCACCGCTGAGTTTGAAGCCGTTGGTGCCGTTGAGCGTGGAGACGTTCACATTCGCCGCAAAAGGCGTGCTGCTCCCAAAGACCACGTAGCTCGCCCCGGACGAGGAGCCATTCGGGTCGGCGAAGGGGGCTCCGATGATCAAGTCATCGATCCCGTCGCCATTAACATCGCCTGCGCCGCTCACCGATATGCCCGCGTTGTCGTCCACCGCGGCACCGGTGAGCTTGAAGCCGTCGGTGCCATTGAGCGTAGAGACGTTCACATCCGCCGTAAAGGGCGTGCTGCTCCCGAAGACCACGTAGCTCGCCCCGGGGCCTGTGCCGAAAGGGAAAAATTGGGTCGCGCCGACGATGAGGTCATCGATCCCGTCGCCATTGATATCGCCTGCGCCGCTCACCGAAGATCCGAAGAAGCTAAATGCAGGGGCACCAATGAGCCTGAAGCCATTGGTGCCGTTCAGGGTGGATAGCTCCTGCACCGCACCAAAGCCGGTGGCTTTGCCAAAGACCACGTAGCTCACCCCATAGTTGGAGGGATCGACGGCGTTGGCACCGATGATGAGGTCGTCGAACCCATCGCCATTGACATCGCCAGCGCCGCTCACCGAGTTGCCGGAGTAGTTTGATACCGCGGCACCATTGATCGTGAAGCCATCGCTCCCGTTGAGGTTGGAGAGTTCGACGACGGCGGCGAACGCCGGGGCGATGCGGCTTTCGAGGATTTCGATGGGGGCGATGCGGGTGGGAGCGAGTTTCATGGTGTGGAGTCTGGTGGAGGAGAAGTGCCCCGAATCCCCACGGCCCGAGCGGGCCGAGCGGGCCGAGCTGCGATTCGGAGCGATTGGCCGCCCTTCTATTTTGCCCCCCCGACGCGCGTCACGAAAATAAATGCCGTGCCTGCAATTATTTACAAACCCTCCGCGCCCAGCTCCCGCGCTACTCCTCGATCGTGATCGTCCGGCGGATTTCCTCGGTCTTGAAGCCGAGCGCGCTCGGGCGGCGGACGCCGGGGAGCACGGCCACGTCGTAAAGCTCGCGCACGACCCCTTCGATGCTGAGCGAGTGGACGACATCGCCCGTCCGCAGATCGATCACCTCTAGGCCGCAGCGCGGGGCCGTGTTCTTCGCCGCCAGCGCGTCGTCGAGCGGGAGGCCTTGGAAGGTGCGGTTCTCGCGACACGTCGAGAGGCCGATCACGGCGAAGTGCCCGTGGATCGCCAGCCCGCGCGCATAGCCGGGGCAGAAGGCGATAGGCTCGAACTTCCCGCTCGCGAGATCCACGCTGCCAAACTCACCCGCGCCCGAATTCAACACGTAGAGCCGCCCCTCGTGCAACCGCGGCGAATGCGGCATCGAGAGCCCGCGGCAGACGATCTCGCCGCTCGGCACGTCGATCACCACGCCGCCGGCGCGCCGGTGCTCGCGCCAGCCTTCATGCACATCGCTGGTGGCCACGGCGGTGACATAGGCGGGCGCGCCGGCGCGCATCGCGAGGCCGTTCAAGTGGCAGCGGTCCTCCGCGGCGAGGCGCGAGATGAAAGGCGGCCGCCAGAGCGGGCGGAAGGAGTGCGTGTCGCTCGGCGCGGAGAGGCAGGAGAAGAGGGTATTGACGAAGATCGGCCGATCCGCAGGGAACCGCAGAGGCGCAGAGGCGCAGAGGGAGGAGAGGGAAGTCGCCGCTTCTTCCTCCGCGCCTTTGCGCCTCTGCGGTTCACCCAGCAGCGCGATGTCGTGCGCGTCCACATCGCCCGTCGTGATGGCGAGCTGGGGGACGTAGAGACGGTCGAAGCCGTTCGCCGCCTGGCCGGCAGGCACGGCATTCTCGAAGCGCCAGAGCTGGTAGAGCGTCGAGACCCAGAGCGTCTGCGCATCCGGGCTGGCGCACAGGCCCATCACTCGCTCGAGCGTGCGCTCGAAGACGGAGAGGCGCCCGTTTTCCTGCATCCCGATGAGGAAGAGCTTCCCACTCTGATAGGTGGTGAAGGCGAGCGAGAGCTGCTGCTCGGTGAGCCAGGAGGTGAACTGACGCGAGCCGGAGATCTCAAGCTTCGGCTGTGCGGTCGGCGTGGAAGACATGGTGCGCACCTATCGGCGCCGGACTCCGCGGGCGAGAGATTTCATGGCCGGTGAGCCTCAGGGTGCGGGCGTGAGCTCGACGCGACCGTGGCCGATGAAGGATTTGAACAGGCCGGCGCCGCGATTTTCCGACTGGAGCAAGGCGCCCCCGAGCGCCTGACGATTGCCGGTGAGAGGATTGGGAAGGTGACCGCTGAAGAGCCCGGTCTTGGTGTTGAGCTTCAGCGCGAAGCCGAAGGGCAGGCCGAGAAAATCGTTCCACGGCGCGAGCGTGACGATCGGGTCGGCGGGATCGGCCACGGCGTCGCGGTGGGTGAAAGTGAGACGCACGTTGGCGAAGCCGGGATTGACCTCGATCACCGGCTCAGTGGCGGTGGGGCGGAAGTAGTAGGCGCCGGTGAGGGTGACGTCGTCGCTGAAGATTCCGGTGCCCGCGTCTTCGACGCGCCAGCGCAATGCCCCCGTGAAGCTATTCGCCGCGACGGGATCGAAGGCGACCTCGCCAGCCAGCGCGCCGGGGATGCGGCGATATGGTGCGAGAAAGCAAGGCCACACATTGCCGAAGGTGAGTGCACCGCCTTGCGATGCGCGCTTCCCATCGCCCAGGAAGCCGGCGAACCGGACATCGCCACGAGCCGTGACTATGGCGCGACCATAGCCAGCGCCGTGCGGGGAGACGGTTCCGTTCGTGGAGGGTTCGAGTAGAACGGTGTAGGCGCCACTGGCGAGGTCAGGGATGTCGTCCGGAGCGAGTCGGCGGCGCGCGGTGAAATGATAGCTCTGCTCATCGGCGCTCATCGTGCCAGCGATGGTGCTGTCGCCTTGCGAGAGGTCTGTGGTGAGGGTGAAGTCGAGCAGCTCAGAGCCATCGCGCCGGACGATGATCGAGCTGTCCGCGCCGCTGGCAAGCGAGCCGCGAAGTATGTGGCGGCCGGCTTCAAAGAGGACACGTCCGGTGTAAGTCAGCGTATCGCTGAGCGTGAACTTGATCAGCCCGGCGGTCTTCTCCGCGCCAGCGTCGGGCGTGATGATGCCCACATAGGTGCCGCGGCCGGTGTAGTGAATGTCGAAGTCGATGAAGCCGGAGCGTTCACCGTAGCCGCCGATGGTGATGAAGTAGGTCTGACCCGCGGTGGCGTCGAACGTGACACGGCTGGTGCTGAGTCGGCGGGAGGCGTCGTCGTTGCCGGCGACGATGCTCAAGTCGGCTAGTGAGGTGCCGCGATAGATCGCGAGGATCGTGTCGAAGCTACTGCCGGCGGTGGAGGCGACCACGCGACCGCTCTCCGGCACGGTCCAGGTCCACCACAGCGAGTGGCCGTAGCTGCTGCCATAGGGACCGCTTTCGCCGGAATCGAGAGTGGCGTCGATGTTGTTGGTAGCGATCTCGACGTGCGTGCCGGTGAGTGCTGGCGCGCCGACGAAGCTATCGCTGCCCGGCAGGCCTTCGCGTGGGAAGAGCGAGACTTCATCGACCCATGCGCCGTTTTGGCCGCCGGCGTCGTCGGCATCGCGACGATAGCGGAATGCGATGCGATGTGTGCCGGAGGGGATGGGAAAACTCTTGAGCGCCCAATCGACTTCGCCGCTGATCCGACAGCGCTCTTCGCCGTCGATGCTGAAGCTCAGGTAGTCGTAGTCTTCCTCCGATGAGACGCGCCAGAAGAAGCGCAGCGAGGCCGGGCCTTCGATGTCGCTTTCAATCGTTGCCGTCTGGTCGTCGCTCACGTTCGTGGCTGCGCCGGCATCGACGGAATCGTGCGTGACGCCGCTTTCGCCCTGCCATGGTGCGGTGCCGGTGTTCGTCCACGTGAGATTCGTCTGATCGAGTGCGGCGGTGAGATCGAGGAAGCCGGACTCGACGTTGATGAGGAGCTCGCGAGTGTCGGTGCCGCCGGCATTGCTGGCGCTGATCGTGACCGAGAAGATGCCGCCTTCGATCGGTGTGCCGGAGATGAGGCCGCTGGTGCCGGCGGCGAAAGCGAGGCCGGCAGGAAGAGTGCCGGCAAGACCGAAGGAGGTGGGGCTGTTCGTAGCGGCGATTTGATAGTCGAACGGCACGCCCACTCGCGCGGCGGCGAAATCCGCGCTGGTGATCACCGGCGCGGTAGAGCTCGTGATGCCTAGCGTGTCGATCCACGCTGCGTCGGTGCCCGCGCGCCCCGCGGCGTCCTTGCGATATTCCCAGCGGAGCAGGTGAGTGCCGGCGCCGAGCGGGAGGGTGAAATCCGTCCAATCGACAAATCCCGAGGCGCTGAGCTGTGGCGCGCCATCGACGAGAAACATGAGCGCGTCGTGATCCGCCTCGCAGTCCACGCGGTAGTGGAAAGAGATCGTGACCGGCCCGGCCACAGTCGTCTGCATCGCGGAGACTTCATTGTCGCCGATCGGGCCGCTCTGGCCGGCATCGGTCGCATCGAAACGGATAGCGATCTGGCCTTGCCACGAGACGGTGCCAGCATTGGTGAAGGCGCGGCCGGGAACATCGAGCGCCTGGCTAAGAGCGACTGAATCATCGCCGATACTGATGGTGAGTTCCGCGGTCGCGAAGCCAATCGCGTTCGCAGCACTGACGGTGACGGGAAAATCGCCTGCCTGTGTCGGCACGCCGCTCAGGAGCCCGGTGGACGTGTCGAGCGCGACGCCGGGCGGCAGAGTTCCGATGACGCTGAAGCTGCTGGGCAAGTGGGTCGCGGTGATTCGAAAGCCAAAGCCGAGACCAATGGTCCCGCGAGCGAGCGATCCGCTTGTGATAGCCGGTGTGCCTGCCGCCTGGATGGTGATCGTGAACGGTTTCGTGGCTGTGCCATGCTCGTTGGTGGCCTCGATTGTGAGATTGCGCGCCACGATTTCGGTCGGCGTGCCAGAGATGAGGCCGGTGAGGGGATCGAAGCTCAGACCATCGGGCAGGGTGCCGACGATGCCGAAGCTGTCGGGGGAGTTTGTCGCCGCGATTTGATAGCGGAACGGAACGCCGACTTCACCTTCCGCCACCCCAGCGCTGGTGATTGTCGGCGCCGTGGGACCACCCGGAATGTTGCCTGTGATAGTGTATTCTCCGATCGACCCGTAACTCGTGTAGCCGGTGCTGAGCGCATTGCCGGCGCCGGTTCCTCGGATGCGCAGGTAGTAGACCCCGCCGGTGACTGTGGTCGCGATTGATGCTGGAAGGCTGGTCACGGGATTGCTGGTGGCTAGCGTGGCGCCGTTATCGGCCATGAGTTCGAGGAGGATGTCCAGGTTCGGCGAAATGGGTGCGGGAGTGGCCGCGATGCTCACCGCACCGGCCCTGGTCGAGAAGACGTAGAGGTCGGTGTCGCTCGCCTGAGTGATGACGCCGGGTTGATTCACCTCGGTGTCGGCAACGGCGAGTTCGGCAGCCGCCACGAGCGACCCGCCCGCTTCATCAGCAATGTATCCAAAGCCATTCGCCGCGCCGCTGATGATGGTGAGGTCGTCTTCAGTGCGGTTGGCATTGAGATACTCGCCCTTACTCCATTGCGTGAGCGACTTGTAGTAGCCGGCACCCATGATCGGGGCCCAGCCTGTCGCGCCGCTGCCTTGCCCTGTGTAGTATTCCTCGGCCGGGCTTGTGCGTCCGTCGTGGTGAAGGCCAAGCGTGTGACCGAGTTCGTGGGAGGCGGCTTCGGCGATACCGTTGACGCTGAAATTGAAAACCCAGCAGGGGATGCTGCTCGAAAAAGCAGACGTGCCGGCTTCGCTAAAGGAATCAACGTAAGCGACCCCGCCGGCACCCGGGGCCGCGGTGTCCGTCGGCGTGACGATGCAGCGCATGCGGCTACCGGCCGGGGCGGTGTTGTAGCGCGTCACGTCGGTGGTCACGTCAACATTGAACGGCCAGAAGTCTTCCTTCACGCGCCGCCAAATGCTCGTGATGTCGGCATTGGTGAGAGTGGGGGCTCTGGCGACGATGGAACGGCCGTTGTTCCAAAGCGGATCGGTCACAGTCTCGCCGTCAAAGTCCAGATAGAGGACCGCAGCCGCAGCAGGGCGGCTGCTTAGGAGAGGAGGCACCTCCGATGCGGCTCGGGTGCGGCTCGGCGGTGTGGTGGCCTCGAAATCCGGCCGTGGCAACGGCATGCAGACGAGATCGCCCAGGGAGCGCTCGCGGAGGACCAGACCGGCGCCGGGTTCCTCGACCAGCACGTAGCCGAGTCTACGCGTCGGAAACTGGACGAGTCCACCGGTCTTGCGCCCGTCGGTCGCGAACGCGAAGGAACCGGTGGTGGGACCGCTGAGAGAGCCCGCGACCCGGAGCCAACCACCGGTTTCATGCTGGATGAGGTTCACGGTGCCGACGGCAAGCGAGCCGTTTGGTAACCGAAAGCTAACAGGATCGCAGTCACGCAGAGCCGGGAGCGCGGAATAGAGCAGGGCGATGGCCGGTTGGGATTGACCGCTCGCGGCCCTCGCAGGTGTTTCATCCAAGGGATCCGCGGTTTTTGATTCATTGAGCACCGGTGCCAAAACCGCGGACGAAGTGCCATGTCGGGCCTGCGGCGTTTCGGCATGAAAAATCGAGCCGAACCATGCCGCGCAAAGCAACACAACCACGACCACCGCGAGCAGAAGCCGGATCCCAGTATGTCCGGCGAGGCGGGAGCGGGCCGGGCAAGCACCGGGGTGTCGGGAATCTAATCGCGTCCCTGGATTCGAATGACTGAAAGGCATCACGTGGAGTTCCGGGCTGAGATTCGTTGAGGCTACGCCGAAGTGCCAGAGCGTCGAGGGCGATTCTCTGAGGACGCCTTGGTATATCTCGACCCTGAGAAGTCAAACTGACCCACCATCCATATAGTGGTAGTGGGTCAGTTTGAATTATAGTTCCTATAGCCTTGATTCAAAAAGGCTTACGAATCGTGCTTCGGCATGGAACTGTCCCGTGGAACGCATGTGTTGGGTTTCCAGTTAAGGAAATTATTTACCCTCAAACCAAGCACGCTGCCGCAACTCTTCTTCGAGCCGTAGCATGACCATCTCTTCTTCAGTTATCGCAACCGCTGCACCGCCTTCACATCTGTAGAAGCCATTCCATCCACCATCTGCGACCCGCACCTCAAAGTGCTTCCGGGCCGCTTTTTTCTGTATGTCGATATTCCGATGGCAGGGATTATCGGGATCTTCGTCTTCTTGCCTTACCGTATGTTCTGGAAGCTGGTCGGAATCAAAGAGCCAAAAGACCGGCGGTGGCCCAAATCCTTTTGGAATGTGATGTGCGAGGTATCCGCATACACTTCCTCCGCGAGCGGGGTCTTGAGCGCACTGAACCAGCACGACGGACAATCCTCCTCCGTTCTTCTTGCTTGAAGGAACAAAGGCCAAGTCATCCCACGTGTTTTCGCGTTGACTCCACCAAGTGGGATGAATGAGTCGAATGAACTGCATTGGGATGTTTTCTCTAGAATCAACGCAACCACTTCTTCGGTGTTCAAAACCTTCTCCTCGGTCGTTTCGCCGCCGACACGCTGCTCGAACTCAATCTCGCGTTCTTTGTCCACCGAGAATCGGAGATACGTCCCCTCAACGCGTCCCGTAATCACAACTTCGCCATCCGGCCCCGGAAAAGCTTCTGGCTCCCATCCTGTAGCGATTAGCAGTCCCGCAATGGCAATCGCAGTCTGTGTTGTCGCTTCCTCAAAAGCTTCACCACGGCCATAGCACCAGCCAGCTTGAAATTGTGCAAAAGACTTAATCCGCTGCACCGCATCCCGCCGCTCGTCGCTCACGGCAGTGAAATTAGCTTCGCTCCACGGAATCGGCCTAAAAAACATTGTTGCGGCTTTGTCGCTCATTGCTTTTGGTTTTTTCGGCGATGGATCTCTTCTAGTTTCGGTCGCGCTTCAACCAACTGCGCCAGCGTCACCGCCTTTGTTCCCGTGGCGGTTTCCATGTCATTCACAGCCTCAAGAAGCGCTTCTGCCAAGGCTTGTGCGACCGTCAGCGAGCAATTGAGCACCAAGCGCCGATCGTTGTTACGCAGTAACCCGATGATTAAATCTCCCGGGCCAAGTCCAATCTCAAAGCCGTTGAAGTATTCACCTGCCACCCTCACCTCGGCACGTGGTTGAGCGGTCGGTTGAGGAAGAGGATCGGTCATGTTTTGGAAGCCGGATTTCTGATTGAATCGTGTTTGACGGTTCCTTTGGTGGCAGGCAATCGTCGTTCACGCGGGGTTTGAGCGCAAGCGCTTGCGTTGGGTCAACTGCAAAATTGCAGTCGCTGCAAATTCCCAAGTGCAGACGAACGGCAGACCGTGTAAGCTCATCGCGTGCCGACTCATTCACGCCCACAGTCCAAGCGTCCGCGCAAGGTGCGCGACATTAAAGCCGTCGAGGCCG
This sequence comes from Verrucomicrobiota bacterium, assembly GCA_009885995.1. Taxonomy (GTDB): domain Bacteria; phylum Verrucomicrobiota; class Verrucomicrobiia; order Chthoniobacterales; family Chthoniobacteraceae; genus VFJQ01. The sequence goes on along the minus strand of VFJQ01000090.1, from coordinate 29,310 downwards.
GCGTGAAGTCCGCGCAGAATGTCTTTGCGAAGGTGCTCGCAAAGGCTGACCCGAAAGCCCGCAAGAAGTAGAGCGACAGCGCTCGACTGTCAGTTCTCTGGCAGCGGCTTGCGGCTGACTGTCACTTCAAAGCCCAATTCTACTGTGGCGACCTTGGGGTAAAAGCGGTCCAAGAAGTTTCTGAACTCTCCCCAGCTTCGACTTCCTCGTAAAATCCGAATCACGCCGTCCAGATGTGCGCGGAGCTGCGGATGTCCGATGTCGCCGGTGAGCCACTGGTGGTGCTTGTCCTTGCGTCTTCCGGTTTCCAGCTTCGGATTTCGTGCGCACAGTTCTTCCCGAACGCCCGGCGCGAGCCGGTCATACACGAAGTCGTTTGTCCAATGCCCGAACACAGATGGGCGCGTGAATCTTTTGGGGTTGAACCAGTCCCATTTACGAAGGCGGAAAATCTCTTTGTAGAACTCCTCTGGAAATGTCTTCGTCCAAAGTTGCAGCTCCTTTGCGACATACTGCTCCAGAATTTTTGCTAGAGCGTCCTTTGCGCGAACTTCTTGGTAGCCGGTCGCTTCATCAATCAGCCCGGCGATGCCTGTTTTTCCAATCGAAACGAGCAGCCTTTCTGCTTGGTCTGCATAATCCAACGCGGCCCCGGCGAGGTGTCCGACCCTGCGCGCGTAGAGCACGGCCCTGCAAAAATCGATGATGATTTCACCATCGAATCCGAAAGCGTCCACATTCTCCTTCGTGTAGAAGCGGATTGGATGTTCAAGCGCGTAAATCAGCGCGACGGCTGAATCAGAGCGCGTGTTCCTTGGGTCTAAAACCTGGCTGACCCGTTCCGCTAATGGAATCCGCGAGTGAGCAGCCATGCCGATGGCGACCATGAACGACCGCTGAGAAATGATTCGGCGCTCATCATTGAGCACCCAGCATGGGAAGTTAGACCACCCGGAAAGGTTCAATACGCCCTCATGGCTTGCGACGGGGATGTTCCACTTCGCCGCAGCGGCACGGCGGGCAATGTCTTTGCGTTGCTCGGGGCTTAATTTAGCGGCGCGAGCGTGACCGCCTGCGCTGCCGGTTGGTAAAGATTCTTCATTCATGCTTGCAAATATACCTTGCAAGCATGAACAGGCTTAGCACACAGAACCGCGCGGCAGTCCTTCGCTGCTTGATTGAGGGCAACAGCATCCTCGCCACGTCGCGCATCACTGGCGCGGCGAAGAACACGATTGTGAAGTTCCTCGTGGACGCGGGGCAGGCGTGCGCAGCGTATCAAAACAAGCATCTCCGCAAGCTGCCGTGCCGCGTGCTGCAACTCGACGAGGTGTGGAGCTTCGTTGGGTGCAAGGAGAAGGCGAAGGCCAGCGCCATCGACGCGCATCCGGGCGACGTGTGGACGTGGACGGCCATCTGTGCCGAGACGAAGCTCATTCCCGCATGGCGCGTCGGCGACCGCTCATCCCGCACGGCGATGGACTTCTGCGCCGATCTGAGCCGTCGTTTCAGCGGCGAGCTTCAAATTACGAGCGACGGGCATCCGGCCTACAAGATGGCGGTCGGGATGAACTTCGACTTAGACCGCACGCACTTCGCGCAACTGGTCAAAATCTACGAGAAGGACGAGCAGGGGTTCGACGTGGTAGTGCGGGCTGACAAGGTGCCGGTCTTCGGCACTCCCGACATTGACCTTGTGAGCACGTCCTACGTGGAGCGGGGCAACCTCACGCTGCGCATGAGCAATCGGCGGTTCACGCGGCTCACCAACGCCTTTAGCAAGAAGCTCGAAAACCACTGCCATATGCTCGCGGTGAGCTTCATGGCCTACAACTTCGCGAGGAAGCACAGCACGATCAAGACAGCGCCCGCCGTGGCGGCTGGCGTCACTGACCACGTTTGGACGATGGTGGAGGTTGTCGAAATGATCGACGCCTACGTTGCGATCCGTGACCGGGCGGCAGCGGATCGTGCTTTTGTTTTGAAGCTCACCGCACAGCGGACAACTCCAAAGACCTACACGCCGACGCCGAAGGACCAGCTCCCGGCGCCTTGGTATCTCGACCCTGAGAACGGGGTGCCGCCGGACAACGGCAACCCTGAGAAATCAAACTGACCCACTACCCATATAGTTAATGGGACGTATATTGTTTAATGTTATCAAAGAGGATGCCATCAACTCTCGTTTTGAGGTGTAAGTCACTACGGGTTCATGTCATTCAACCAGCCCACATACGTCATCGAAACTCAGTCCCTCCATCAGCGGTTGTTCTCCCTCGATGAAGTCCGCGGCGATATTCCTCTTCCGCTCTTGAAGCGCGAGGATCTTCTCCTCGACGCTGTCCTTCGCCACGAGTCGGTAGACATTCACGGATCGAGTCTGACCGATCCGGTGAACTCGATCTGCCGCCTGTGCTTCCACGGCTGGATTCCACCACGGATCGTAAAGGATCACGGTGTCCGCCGCTGTTAGGTTCAGGCCGAACCCGCCCGCCTTGAGGCTGATCAGGAATACCGGGATCTTACCCTTCTGAAACCGGTCCACCTCGGCCTGTCGATCCTTGGTCGATCCGTCGAGGTAACAGCACTCCATGCCGTCCGATCTCAATTCCTCCCGGATCAATCCGAGCATGGTCGAGAACTGACTGAACACCAACACCCGGTGATCGTCCTCGATCGCCTCGGCGAGAAGTTCCCGCAGCAAGTCCAGCTTCGCCGAGTGTCCGGCGGCCGGTCGCTCACTATCGCCGCCGAGAAGACGCGGGTCGCAGCAGACCTGGCGCAGCCTCAGCAGCGCGGTGAAGACCGCCAGCTTCCCGCCACCGGAGCCCGTGTCGCCAGGCCGTTTCTGAACCACATCCCTCGCCGCCCGCAGCACTTTGCTGTAAAGCTCCTTCTGCAACCCAGACAGCTCGCAATAAGCGACTTGCTCGATCTTCTCCGGGATTTCCGTCGCCACCCTTACCTTCGTCCGGCGCAGCAAGAACGGGCGCAACCGCTGGACGAGTCGCTGATGCTGCGGGCCGCTGGGTTGGTCGCGGATCGGGATCTCGTAGCGTTCGCGGAAAGACTGCCTCGACCCCAGATAGCCCGGCATCAGGAACTGCATCACCGACCAGATATCCCGCACGCCGTTCTCGATCGGCGTCCCGGTGAGCGCGATCCGGGCGCGGCCTTGGAGTCGGTGCGCGGCCTGAGCCGTTTGACTCTCGGGATTTTTGATCTGCTGCGCCTCGTCCAGGATCACCGCGCCGAACTCCACGCCCTTGAGCACCTCCAGATCGCGCCGCATCAGCGCGTAACTCGTGATCAAAAGCCGCTCCTCCGCGACCAGCCCTCGAAGCTCCGCCGGAGTCGCCTCCGCCAACACGACCGGCCGCAGCGAAGGCGCAAACCGCACCGCCTCCCGCTGCCAATTCACCGTCAGCGATGCCGGGCAAACGACCAACTTCGGCCCCTCTACCGTCGTCAGGAAGGCCAGTGTCTGCACCGTCTTTCCTAAACCCATCTCATCCGCCAGAATCCCCGCCATCCCGTTCTTATACAGCGCGTTAAACCACGTCACCCCTTCCACCTGATACGGGCGCAGGATCTCCCACTCCGGCCCCAGGACGGGCTGCTGGACCTTCCGGGCAAAAGGCAGCTCGCTCCGCCAATCCAGCCCGCTCCCACCGCTCACGATCTCCCCCGCTTGCTGCTGCGCAAAGCTCCCGAAATACCCCGCATCCCGCACATCGAACCGATACGTCCCCGGCCGGATCTGCGTCGGGTTCGTGTCCTTGAGCAGCTCCTCGAACTCATCCAACAGCCCCTCATCCAGCACCGCGGTCTTCTGATTCTTGAGCTTCATCGTCCGCCGACCGCTCGCCAGCAGGCGGCGGATTTCGGAAGCCGACAGCCGCTCGCCGCTCTCCGTCGTCAGCTCAAAACCCGTCTCGAACCAACTCGTCCCGCTTCCCTGCATCTCGAAGCGCGGCGTCACCCGCTCCAGCCCCGCCGTCACGTGCTCGAACCGCGACCCCACGCTCACCTCCCATACCTTTTTCAGCTCGGGCAAAGCGCGCGCAAAGAACCCCAGGATCGCCTGCTCACCCCGCAGCGCCCACTCGCCCCGCGGCGTCGGCCCCTCGAAGCCGCAACTCCTCAGCCGCAGCAGCGCCGACTGCTCCGCCGGATGCTCGGGACGGAACCCCGGGCTCGTGATCGTCCGCCGTCGGTCCCCGGATCGCGCCTCCAGCTCCGCGCCCAGATAGTTCAGCGACCCCTCGATCTTCAGCACAAACTTCGGCGCCTCCCCCACCGGCCGTGCCACCTCCAGTGCCGGCGTGGAAGACCGCGCCCCCTCTGCCTGTGGCACCCGACTGCGCAAGACGGGCAGTTCCTTCGCCAAATCCACCGCCGCCCCGCGCCCCAGCGTCACCCGCGGACTCGTCGCGAACGCCTCCAACACCTGCTCCGCCTGCGCCCGGTTCAGCGCCAGCGCCCCCGGCAACGCCCCACCCGTCAGCCGCAGCAGGACGCGCAGCGCCGCCAGATCATCCGCCGACACCGTGAACCGCCCGCTCCTCGGCAGCGCACTGCACAGCCGCCGCCCCGTCCGGCTGGAACACTCCACCCCGAGGCTCACCGCTCCCCGCACCCAGGCATCCGCCAGATTCGGCGGCACGATCAGGTGCAGCGCCAGCCGCTCCCAGTCCCCTTCGCTCTTGAAGACCACATCTTCACGCGAGCGCAGCTCGGCAGTTGAGGATTCAGGAGTCAGGAGACAGGACTCAGGAGTCAGCGAGCGAGGCGCCGCTCCCTGCCTGACCCCTGTCTCCTGCCCCCTGCCCCCTGCCAGCACCGCCAGCCCCACCGCCAGCGCATGCGCACAGATCAGCCCCCGCCCCTTGCTCTCCCGGCACGTGCAGAGATTCTCGATGTCCGACTTCCCCCCGATCCGCAGCCCCGCCCGATACTGCGTCTGCCCCTCGCGCACCAAACCCCGCAGCACCCCGCCCTCATACCCCGCCTCCGACACCCGCCCCGCCGCGTGCAGCGCACGCGCCGCCTTCATGGCCTGCCAGCCACCGGCGTCGTTGAGCAGTTTCTCGGTCAGTGGAAGCATCGGGAGTGTTCAGTGTTCAGTTGTCAGTGCTCAGTCAAGTGCAGCGCACCACTTCCCGCCCACTTCCCGGCCACTTCCCGGCCACTTCCCGGCCACTTCCCGGCCACTTCCCGGCCACTGATCACTGAATACTGATCACTGAACACTGATTCACTTCTTCCCCCTTTCCAAATCCCGCGCCCTCACTACCCTCCGCGCCCCGAATGAAAATCATCGCGGTCGCCAACCAGAAAGGCGGCGTCGGCAAGACGACCACCAGCGTGAACCTCGCCGCCTGCCTCGCAGCGAAAGGCAAGCGCGTCCTCCTCATCGACCTCGACCCCCAGGCCAACGCCACCAGCGCCCTCGGCCACGAACCTATTGATCAACACAGCATCTACGGCCCCCTGCTCGGCGCCGAAGATATCGCCAGGACCGTCGTCCCCACCCGCTTCGACCACCTTTGGCTCATCCCCGGCGACATCGAACTCGCCGGGGCGGAAATCGAAGTCGCCCGGGCCGAAGATCACCTCACCCGGCTGCGCGACGCCCTCCAGCCCCTCCGCGACGACGTCACCTTCGACGTGGTTCTCCTCGATTGCCCCCCCTCCCTCGGCATCCTGATGACCAACGCCCTCGCCGCCGCCGACGAACTCCTCGTCCCCCTCCAGTGCGAATACTTCGCCCTCGAAGGCCTCTCCAAAATCGTCCACGTCGTCGAGCAAGTCCGCGCCAGCGGCGCCAACCCCGGCCTGAACATCGGCGGCATCCTCATGACCATGTTCATGCGGAACAACCTCGCCTACCAAGTCATCCAGGAAGTCCAGAACCACTTCGGCGACGTGATCTATAAGACCGTCGTCCCCCGCACCGTCCGCCTCAGCGAAGCCCCCAGCCACGGCAAACCCATCATCGAATACGACCCGAACGGCCTCGGGGCCACCGCCTACCGGGCCATGACGTTGGAATTTCTCGCCCGGCAGAAGGCGGAGAAGCGGTCGGGTTAGAAAGTCGTCGCCCCGCTGCGCGAAAGAGAGCACCCCGCAGAAGGCGGATAAGCCTTCGGGCTGGAAAGTCGTCACCCGCTTCGCAAAAGAGAGCACCCCGCAGGGCTGATTTAGCCCCCCGAGGAAGGAATGCGTCGAGGCAAGGCGCCGAGATCGCACCCCGACGAGCGAAGAACAGCCGGAAAGACTCCGAGCCTGCACTCTGACTTACAGAGACGCCACTCAGATCAAAAAAGGTCTGAACCACGGAACTCCCCTCCGTGGTTACCAACTTATTCACTTGGTTTGTAAAATCGTGCGCTCTGAGCGCAAAATCATCCATACAGACACGCAAATCGCGCACCCTGAACGCCGCCTCGCTCACCCTGAACGCCGCCACTTGCACTCTGAACACTCCCTCGCACACTCTGAGCACTCCCTCGCACGCTCCGCACGCTGAATGATGGACGTAGAGCGCAAAATCAGGCGCTCTGATTATAACATCAGGCGCTATACACAGAGCCTTTCCTGCTCCTTCTCCTCGCTCCCAAGTTGAACTCGGGAACAAGGGGGAAGCCGCGGCCAACAAACCGGCTACTTCGCGAAGTTCCCCGCCTTCGGATCCCCCCCGCTCTCCAGATACGCGAGCAGGTCGAGCACTTCCTCTTTGCTCAGCGAGTAGATCAGCCCTGGCGGCATCAGGGAGGCGGGCGACATCTCCTTCGTCTTCAGCTTGCCCTTCGGGTAGTTCTGCTTCGCCCCCGTGAGCGGGTCCACGATCAGCGTGAGCAGGTAATGATTCTCCTCCGCGATCTGCCCCGCCGCGCTCGTGCCGTCGGTGAAGGTGAAGAGGAAGCTCGCGTATTGCTCGCTGATCGCCTTGCTCGGGTCGAGGATCGCCTCGAGCACGTCCTTGCGGCTGAAGCGGCTCCCCACCGCCGTGAGATCCGGCCCGACCGCGCCCGTCTTCGCATCGCCGCCCTTCCCCGCAAAGAGATGGCACTGCGAGCACAGCGTCTCGCGATACAGCCGCTCCCCGCGCGCGAAGTCGCGCCCCTTCCCCACCTCGCCGAGCGCCGGCACCAGATCATCGAGCGTCCACGCCTTCACGAAAGGCCGCCCCGGCATCGGCGCCGCCGGCTTCGCGAGCGCGATTTCCTTTTCCGCCAGCGCGAGAAAGGCGGACCGCTCCGCCGCGGGCACCTTCTCCAGCGCCTGATCGCGGATGCGGACGATGAACTTCCCAAACGAATTCCCCCCGCGATACGTCCGCGCCTTCGCGAACCACGAGAAGTAATGCTCGCGCTGCAACGCCGTCCACCCGCTCGCCTCGCGCAGGCAAAGCGCAAACCACACCTGCTCCGCCGGCTCGGTGGAGTCGTCCATGAGGGCGAGGGTTTTGTCGATGATGGTGGAAGCGGCGCCCCCGCCGCTTCGTGCGTCATCCGGGCGCGGCGAGGGCGCCGCGTCCACGTTAAGCGGCGAGGGCGCCGCTTCCACCGTGAGCCACACGAGCAGCGCGCACAGCTCGCGGTTCAAGGCGAAGGACTTGGCGGGATACTGCGCGCTGAGTTCATCGCTGACCGTCCGCACCGCATCCGTGCCCGGCCGCCCGTGCCGCGCGAGGGCGACTTCGATGACGCGCAGCTTGTCGAGCTTCAGCTCGTCGCTGAGCGAATCGAACGGGAACTTCCCGAGCGCCTTGAGGATCGCCTCCTGGTCTTCCTTCGTCCCCACGCGGGCGAGGGCGAGAAGGGCATTCAAGGCAATGTTCGGTCGATGTTCTGAAAGAGCACGATCTCGCCAATTCTGGATCGGTTGCTGTTCGAGCGTAAGGCGAGAAGCGAACGCGTGAAACCGGTCGCCCGAAGCTGGAAGCCTAAAAGCAGACTCGATCTCCCGTGCGTCGCCATCGCCGAAGTGATCTTCGCGGCTTCGTCGAAGCGCGCGCGCATTCGACGCTCCATCCATCACGTAGTCGTCGTTCGGCTTCACGGGTTCCCCGGCCCAACTCACCCGATACAACCCCGCCTGCGTCCCGCGGCCGCCGATGGTGAAATACATCGCGCCGTCCTGGCCGAACTCGAGGTCGGTGACCGGCAGCCCCTTGCCGCGCACGAACTCCTCCACGTCGCCCCCCGACGCCGCACCGGTGAGGTGGTAGGTGGAGGGCGCCTTGGAGGGCACCGCGCCGTCGGTGCCCGGTGGGCCGCCCGCTCCGGCAGCGACGGCGCGCTGCCCTCCAGCCTCCAAGCCCGTGTTGCGTGCCGTGTAGCTGGCGCCCTGCGGCCGCAGATGCACCGCGAGGATGCGCCCGAACGTCCAGTCCATAATGAAGAAGGCGCTCTTATATTGCGCGGGGAAGTTCGACCGCGTGCCGAACTTCACCCCGGTCGGGCAGCCGAGGCCGATGTCCACCGCGGCGGGCAGCGAGTCGGGATAATACGCGGGCCACTTCGCCGTGCCTTCGCGGAAGCCATACTCGCCGCCGGCCACCACGTGCAGCACGCGCGTGGGCCGATACCACGGCGAGCCCACGTCCCACTCCATGTCGCTGTCGTAGGTGAAGAGCTCGCCGTCGGCGTTGAAGTCGATGTCGTAGGGATTGCGGAAGCCGCCGGCGAAGAGGTCCCACTTCGTGCCGTTCTCGTCGGTGCGCAGGACGTAGCCGTAGGGCGACTTGATCTTGTCGAAGAAGGTCGCGACCGGGTCCATGACGCGCGGGAGCAGATCGTCCTCGGCGTAGTTGCGATACGGGGACTGCGCGTCCACGCCTTCGATGAGCGGCGTGGAGTTCCCGTGGACGATATAGATGCTCTTGCCGTCAGGGCTCAGCACCAGCGCGTGCGCCCCGTGCTCGCCATTGCCGCCCGGCACTTTCTTCCACAGCGTCCACGCGTCGAGATCGCCGTCGCCATTCGTGTCCTTGAGCCGATAGATCCCCCGCCCTTCCGGCCCGTCGCCGCTCACGTAGAGCGAGTCGAACGCCCACAACATCCCCATCGCATCGCCGACCGGCACCGGCACTTTCTCCCACTGCGCGACCTGCCCTTTGCCATCGAGCGTCGCGCGGAAAAGCCCGCCCCACTTGTCCTCCTTCTTCCACCCCGCGCCCTCCACCTTCCCCTGCGTGGAGATGTAGAGCCGCCCCTTCGCATCCACCGCCATGCTCACCCACGAGCCGTCCTCCTTCGCCGCCGACTTGAGCAGCTCGACCTTGAACCCCGGCGCGACCGTCAGCTCCTCAGCGGGTGTGGCGGCGTTGGGTTTGTCCGGAGGATTCTGGGCAAGAGCGGTGACAGCAGCACAGACGATGGCGGGCAGGAAAGCGTGGCGCATGGGCCGCGGAGAGTGGGAACGCACGCGCGACGAATCAACGCGCATTTTGAACCACCAAGACACCAAGACACAAAGCCCACCGCCTCTCCTTGGTGCCTTGGTGTCTTGGTGTCTTGGTGGTGAGTCGAACTACTTCCCGACGCGCGGACGGAAGTATTCGATCGTCTCGCGGATGCCGTCCTCGAACTCGACCTTCGGCTCCCAGCCGAGGATCGTCTTCGCACGAGTGATGTCGGGCTGGCGCACCTTCGGGTCATCGACAGGCAGCGGCTTGTATTCGAGCCCATGCTTCGCGCCGGTGATGCGGATGATGTGCTCGCCGAATTCCTTGATCGTCATCTCGCGCGGGTTGCCGATGTTCACCGGCTCGTGGAAGTCTGAGCGCGAGAGCCGGTAGATGCCGTCGATGAGATCCGAGCAGTAGCAGAACGAACGCGTCTGCGAGCCGTCGCCGAAGATCGTGAGCGGCTTGCCTTCCAGCGCCTGGCCGATGAAGGCGGGCACCACGCGCCCGTCGCGCAGTCGCATCCGCGGGCCATACGTGTTGAAGATGCGGACGATGTGCGTGTTCACGCCGTGGAAGCGGTGGTAGGCCATCGTCATCGCCTCGGCGAAACGCTTCGCCTCGTCATACACGCCGCGCGGTCCGATGGGGTTCACGTTGCCCCAGTAGTCTTCCTTTTGCGGATGCACGAGCGGATCGCCGTAGCACTCGCTCGTGCTCGCGATGAGGTAGCCGGCGCCCTTCGCCTTCGCGAGGCCGAGCGTGTTGTGCGTGCCGAGCGCGCCGACTTTCAGCGTGGGGATCGGGTGCTCGAGGTAGTCGATCGGCGACGCAGGCGACGCGAAGTGAAAGACGAAGTCCACATCGCCCGGCACGAAGATGAAGTTCGAGACGTCGGCCTTGATGAAGCGGTATCGATCGTTCCCCGCGAGGTGCTCGATGTTCGAGGTCGAGCCGGTGATGAAGTTGTCGATGCCGATGACGCGGTGCCCCTCCGCGAGCAGGCGGTCGGTGAGATGGGAGCCGAGAAATCCGGCGCCTCCGGTGACGACGGTGATGGGTGAAGCTGAGTCGCGGGTGAACATGCGGCGCGCTGTCTAAGGCCACGCGCGCATTGCGGAAAGGCGAAATCTAAGGCCGCATCATCGCGGCGCGCAGATCGAGCGAATAACCCGGGTTCACCTCGAACGTCTTCTCACGAAACGTCGCCACATCGGTGTGCGCCGCATACGGCGCCATCTCCACGTAGCCGACCTCCATCAGACCGTTGAGCACGTCCACGAGGTCATCCGCCTCGAGCCTCGTGCAATCGAGCAACTCGCCGCCCTTCGTGCCCAAGTTCCAGTCAATATATCGCAGCACGGAACGCTCGCGACCGGTGAGTTTGATTTGTTTCATCCGCGTTGAATCAACAGGCACAAAGCGAAAGCAGTCTGCGTGCGCCTGTCACCTCCAAAATTTTCGTCGTAAACGAAACGCTTGCTTGCCTCCTGCCAGCACGGGCGAATCCTTGAGCCATGAAAGCTCCGCGACCGATCCCCGCCAAGATCCTCCAGCACTCGCGCGGTCTCGGAGCGCCGACGATGGAGGATGTCCGCCGCCGCGCCCGCGAGATCGCGGAGATCGCTGGCTGGCCCGAGGCGACCGAGGAGCACTGGCAGCAGGCCAAGCGCGAATTGCACGGCGGCCACGAGTTCGAGAACGGCAGCGACGAACACGACATGCAACTCCTCGTCAGCGGACGCGACTTCGTCTCCGCCGATCCGGGGAAGCACACGGCGCGTTTGACGGAAGACGACGACCACGTGGTCGAGGAACTGATCGCAGAAGGAATGGACGAGGCCTTGCACGAGCAGATGCTCGAGGCGCGACGGGAGCAGACCATCGAGGAAGCCGAGGACGAACGCGAAGCGCCAGCGCGTTGAGGCTTTCGCAATCGGCTCTCATCCCGTAGGACACGCGGCGTGTCCGATCAACCACTCCGCCAACTCGCCGATGCACCCGATACGCCCTTCGACGTGTCATTGCGCCCGCCGGTGTTCAGCGAATTCACCGGCCAGGCGAAAGTGTGCGAGCAACTCAACATCATGGTCGAGGCCGCGAAGCAGCGCGGCGACGTGCTCGAGCACATCCTCCTCAGCGGCCCGCCCGGCCTCGGCAAGACCACGCTCGCCCACATCGTCGCGAACGCGATGGGCGTCGCGATCAAGAACACGAGCGGCCCGACGATCGAGAAAGCGGGCGATCTCGCCGGCCTGCTCACCACGCTCGAACGCGGCGACGTGCTCTTCATCGACGAGATCCACGCACTCTCGCGAGTGATCGAAGAATACCTCTACCCCGCGATGGAGGACTACAAACTCGACATCATCATCGACCAGGGCCCGAACGCGCGCAGCGTGCGGCTTAACCTGCCGAAGTTCACACTCATCGGCGCGACCACGCGCGCCGGGATGATCAGCGCGCCGTTGCGCTCGCGCTTCGGCCTTCCGCTGCGGCTAGACTATTACACCGCCGACCAACTCCAGAGCATCATCCTCCGCAGCGCCGGGCTCATGAGCGTCGAGATCGACGAACCCGGCGCGCTCGAGATCGCCGCGCGCAGCCGCGGCACGCCGCGCATCGCGAATAACCTGCTGCGCTGGACGCGCGACTTCGCGCAAGTCCGCGCCGGGTCGAAGATCACGCGCGATGTCGCCGACGCCGCACTCGGCATGCGCGACATCGATTCCGAAGGTCTCGACGAGACCGACAAGCGCATCCTCGAAGCGCTCGTGCACAAATTTGCCGGCGGTCCCGTGGGCTTGAGCAGCCTCGCCGTCGCCATCGGCGAAGACGCCGGCACGCTCGAAGACGTGAACGAGCCCTACCTCATCATGCAAGGCTACCTCAAGCGCACGCCGCAAGGACGCGTCGCGATGCCTTCGACTTACAAGAAGCTGGGCGTCGCGCCGCCGGATCGTGCGGGCGAACTCTTCGCCTGACGCGGAAAGATCGCGCTCGCGCTTTCCATTCCGCATAGCCGCTCCATATTGCGCGCTTATGCCATTTCGCGCCCTTGGTCTTGGTGACCTCATTCTCAAAGCAATCGATGATGCCGGCTACACGGAGCCGACCCCCATCCAAGCCGCAGCCATCCCCGAGGTGCTCGCAGGCCACGATCTCATCGGCATCGCCCAGACCGGCACCGGGAAGACCGCAGCCTTCACGCTGCCCATCCTTGCGAAGCTCTCCGGAGTGGTCGGCGATGGCACCCCGCGCCGCCCGCGTGTGCTCATCCTGGCGCCGACGCGCGAACTCGTCGCGCAAATCGACGAAAACATCCGAGCCTACGCAAAGTATCTCCCACTGCGCATGGCGCTCGTTTATGGCGGCGTCAGCGAACGCCCGCAGATTCAAGCAATGCGCGACGGCGTGGACATCGTGGTCGCCTGCCCCGGCCGCCTGCTCGACTTGATTCAGCAGCGCCACTGCGACTTCTCGAAATTGACTCACCTCGTCCTCGATGAAGCCGACCGGATGCTCGACATGGGTTTCATCCCGCAAATTCGCCGCGTCTTGAAGGCCTTGCCGGCGAAGCGGCAGACGCTCATGTTTTCCGCCACGCTGTCGAAGGAGATCGAGGAACTCACACACGAGTTTCAGCGCTCGCCGAAGATCGTGCAGATCGGCCGGCGGGCGAACCCCGCAGCGACCGTGACGCAGCTCGTCTATGAAGTGCAGCAGCACCTCAAGCCCGCGCTGCTCGCTCACCTGCTCGGCAGTTCGGAACTCAACATGGTGCTCGTCTTCACCCGCACCAAACACGGCGCCGACCGCGTCGCCCGCAAGCTCGAGCAGACCGGGGTCAAGACCGCGACGCTCCATTCGAACCGCTCCCAAGCTCAGCGCCTGCGCGCCCTGGCGGACTTCAAATCCGGCGCCGTCCGCGTGCTTGTCGCCACCGACATCGCAGCGCGCGGGATCGACGTGGATGGCATCTCCCATGTGGTGAACTTCGACTTTCCCATGCACTCCGAGGACTACGTCCATCGCATCGGCCGCACCGGGCGAGCGCAGGCGATCGGCGACGCGATCAGCTTCATCACGCCGGACGATCGCGGTCCGCTGCACACCCTCGAGCGCTTCATCGGCCGCGGCATCGTCCGCAAGCGCGCCGAGGGATTCGACTACCACGCCCCCGCACCGCCGCGCGACGAACAGCCGCGCGATCCCCGCGGCCCGCGTCCGGCTCGTGGAGGCTTCCGCAGTGGCGGTCCGCCGAGGCAGCGCGAGGAGCGCGGCCGGCCGCGTTACCGCTGATCAAGCCCGCACGGCCCAGCGCAACTTGGCGGAAACCGATCGCGAATTCGCGCGGCGCTCCTCTGCTCCAGCCCGGAGGACTTCCCGCGCCACGTCGCGGTAAAGCCCCGCGCGCTGCCCGGCGAGGAACGCTTTCTTCACGCGCCGATCTTCGCCGGAGTGAAACGTGAGGATCGCCACGCGCCCGCCTGGGTTCAGGCAGGTCGGAAGGCAGCGCAGCAACGCATCGAGCGCGCCGAACTCGTCGTTCACCGCGATGCGTAGCGCCTGAAAAACACGCCGCACGGACGACTCGCGTTCGTCCGGCGTCGAGCGGCTAGGCAGTGCTCCGCGGATAGCCGCCGCCAGTTCCGTCGTGGTTGCAAAGCTCCTTCCCGCCAGCGCCGCAGCGAGTTCGTGCGCGTGCGGTTCGTCCGCGTTCTGCGCGAACAGCGAGGCGAGATCAGCAGCGCTCGCCTCTTCCAACAACTTCGACACCGGCTGGCCGCGGTGCGGATTCATTCGCATGTCGAGCGGGCCTCCGACCTTCACGGAGAAGCCGCGGGCCGGGTCGTCGAGTTGCATCGAGGACAGGCCGAGGTCCGCGAGGACCATGTCCACGCCGGCGAGTCCTTCGGATGCGAGCACCTTCGGCAAGCCGGCGAAATTGCTGCGATGTGTCGTGATCTCCAAACCCAGCGCGCGCAGCCGCGACTCGGTGCGCGGAAGCTCGATCGGATCAGCATCGATGCCGATCAGGCGTCCACACTGTGGGAGAATCTCCTGCGCGTGCCCCCCGTAGCCGAGCGTGCAATCCACAGCGATCTCGCCTGGCTTCGGCGCGAGCACTTCGAGGATCTCCGCGACCATGATCGGCCGATGCGTGCCCGCCAGCGTCTTGCCGGAAGCGAGCACCTTCGCCGCAGTCTCGGGATGCTTCGCCGCGTCGCGCTCCTTGTATTTTTCCTCGAAGCGCCGTGGGTATTTCCCCGCGTAGCGGACGCGGCGGCGATGGGGAGCCGCCTCGTCGCTCACGCGCCGCGACCGCAGCAGCTCTTGAATTTCTTCCCGCTGCCGCACGGACACGGGTCGTTGCGGTTCACTTTCGGCATCTCGCGACGCTGTGGGGTGAGTTGGATCGATGGCTCGGGTTCAGCACCCTCGAGCTCGGCCGCTCGCCGCGCACTGCTGCTCTGCGGTGCCGCTTGTTGTGCGCTCGTGGACTGATCGCCGTCGCTCTGTGGAGCGTAAAGATGCACCGGGAGCTGCTGGAGGAACTGCTCGAAGGCGAGCAGGTTCGACGTGCTGCGAAACATATTGTGCAGCACCTCGCCTTTGATCGCGATCATCAGCTCGGTGAACATCTCGTAGGCCTCGTTCTTGTATTCGACGAGCGGATCCTTCTGCCCATAGGCGCGCAGATAGACCGCTTCGCGCAGCGAATCCATCGCGTAGAGATGCTCCTGCCACAGGCGATCGATCGCGTTGAGCATGATGTGCCGCTCGAGGTAGCGGACCGCATCCGCCTCCTCGTGTTTGCACTTCAACTCGTAGCTCTGCGTCACCTTCTCCTTGATGAACTCGATGGCTTCCTCGGTCTCCTTTGTCTTGAGGCCGCTCGACTCCATCGTCAGCCCGAGCGGAAACGTCGTGTTGCACCAGTTGAGCAAGCCTTGCGGGTTCGGCTCGTCGAGTTCGAGGAAGCTGCGAACTTTTTCCGGAACCGCTTCTTCGATCACCTCGTAGATCATCGAACGCGGATCGTCGGAGGTGATGGCCTCGCTGCGCCAGCCGTAGATGACTCCGCGCTGCTTGTTCATCACGTCGTCGAAATCGAGCGAGCGCTTGCGGACCATGTAATTCCGCTGCTCGACACGCTTCTGTGCGGTCTCGACGGAGCGATTCAGCCACGGGTGCTCGAGTGCTTCGCCTTCCTCCATTCCGAAGCGCTCCATCATCGACGTCATGCGATCAGCGGCGCCGAAGTTTCGCATGAGGTCGTCTTCAAAGCTCACGTAAAAACGCGAGAGCCCGGGATCGCCCTGGCGCGCGCAACGTCCGCGAAGCTGCCGGTCGATGCGCCGTGCTTCGTGCCGCTCGGTGGCGATGACGTAGAGGCCGCCCGCATCGGGCACGCCGGGGCCGAGTTTGATGTCGGTTCCTCGGCCGGCCATATTCGTCGAAATCGTAACACTGCCCGGCTGGCCGGCGCGCATGATGATCTCGGCTTCCTGCATGTGATACTTCGCGTTGAGCACGGCGTGCGGGATCTTCTCGCGCTTGAGCATCCGGCTCACGACCTCGCTCGCCTCGACCGACACGGTGCCGACGAGCACAGGCTGGCTGCGCGCGTGCGCCGCGGTGATCTCCTTGATGACCGCGTTGAACTTCTCGCGGCGCGTCTTGAAGACCTGGTCGTTCATGTCCTTGCGGACGCACGGCTGGTTCGTCGGGATAACGGCGACCTGGAGCTTATACACGTCCCAAAATTCGTTCGCTTCCGTCTCCGCCGTGCCCGTCATGCCCGCGAGCTTTTCGTAGAGGCGGAAGTAGTTCTGGATCGTGATCGTCGCGAGCGTCTGCGTCTCGCGATCGATCGTCACACCTTCCTTCGCCTCGACCGCCCCGTGCAGGCCATCGCTCCAGCGGCGCCCGGTCATCTTGCGCCCGGTGAACTCATCCACGATCACGATCTTCCCTTCCTCCACGACGTAGTGGACGTCTTTCTCGTAGAGACAATAGGCACGCAGGAGCTGCGTGATGTTGTGAATGCGCTCGCCCTGGTGGTCGGCATGGGCCTGCGCGTCGGCCTTCGCCTTGGCCTTCTCCTCGTCGGACATGTCGCTGTTATCGATCTCGGCGAACTGCGAGATGAGATCCGGCAGCACGAACGCATCCGGATCGTCGGGGTTCATGAAGTTGCGGCCCTGCTCGGTCAGATCGGCTTCGTGCTGGCGCTCGTCGAGAGTGAAGAACAGGTCATCCTGCAGCTTGAACTTTTCCTCCTTCATGTGGTCGGCGAAGAAGCTCAGATCGATCTTTTCGATCACCTTGCGCTTCTCCGGCTCCTCCATCGTCCGGAGCAATCCTTTGTTGCGCGGCTGGCCCCACTTCACCTTCACGAAGTTCTTCGCGAACGTCTCCTCGTCGCCCTTTTCCCACGCCACCTCGGCCTCGGACGCGAGCCGGTTGCACATCATCGTCTGGCGCTTCACGATCTCGTCCACCTTCGGCCGATAGACATCGAACTGGTGGGTCGAAACCGTCGCCGGGCCGCTGATGATGAGCGGCGTGCGCGCTTCGTCGATGAGGATGGAGTCCACTTCATCGACGATGCCGAAAACGTGCCCACGCTGCACCTGCTGGTCGGCGCTCGTGGCCATGCCGTTGTCCCGCAGGTAGTCGAAGCCGAACTCCGAGTTCATCCCGTAGCTGATATCGCACTCATATTGCGCGCGGCGGGAGGAGGGCTCCTGGTCGTGCTGGATGATGCCCGTCGTGAGACCGAGGAAGCCGTAGAGTTGCCCCATCGTCTCGCCATCGCGTCGGGCGAGGTAGTCGTTCGTGGTGACGAGATGCGAGCCGCGCCCCGTGAGCGCATTGAGGTAAAGCGGCAGCGTGGCGACGAGCGTCTTGCCTTCGCCGGTGGCCATCTCGGCGATCATGCC
Organism: Verrucomicrobiota bacterium; assembly: GCA_009885995.1. Classification (GTDB taxonomy): domain Bacteria; phylum Verrucomicrobiota; class Verrucomicrobiia; order Chthoniobacterales; family Chthoniobacteraceae; genus VFJQ01. The sequence continues at coordinate 11,946 of VFJQ01000090.1, read as the reverse complement.
GCGATGCAGGCACATGCCTCCGATGAGCTGCACGTCGAAGTGAACCATCGCCCACGTGTAGTCCTGGTCGCACACCTTGAAGGTCGCCTTGCGCTCGGTCAGCCGGCGCGCGGCGTTCTTCACCACGGCGAAAGCCTCGGGCAGGATGCGGTCGAGGTGTTGCTGCTGCTCGCTCGGGTCGAGTTGTGCGAGTTCGTCCTTCCACTTGAACGTCTTCGCCCGCAACTCGTCGTCGCTGAGCGACTGGCACTGTTGTTCGAACTGATTGATTTGCGCGACCGTGGGTCGCAGGCTCTTCACGAGCCGTTGGTTCTTGGAACCGATGATTTTCTTGATGATCCAGCCAATCATAATGTGTGGAGTGAGTGAGAGATGAAGGGACGAGCAAAGGCGCGGAGAAGTCGAAGGAAGCGCCGCCCGCCGCCAAGCGCTGACGGCCCGCGCCGGGCCGTCGCCGATGGAAGCTGCGGATCGCTAAGCCGGTTTCGGCCGATGTCGCTGCAGAGCCGTCTGCAGCACGCTGATCGCCGGGATCCGAGCCGGGCAGCCGTCAGCCTTCGCAAAGATCAATGCCCGTGCCGGACGAACCACCATTTTGCTCGCGCCGTCCACGGCCCACGCTGCCGCCATTTCGCTGGCCGCGAAGCCGCTGGCGTCTTCCCCCGCCCGCGTCATCTGGCAATCCTGCGCTCCGGCCAGCGGCACGAGCGCGCCATTGATCAACACGGTCGCAACCGGCGCGGCTGCGGCGATGAGCCACAGCACGAGGATCAGTTGAGCCGGCGAGAGAAACTGCATGGGGTGCGCTCGTAATCCTGCTTACGGCCCTTCGCAAGACGGAAGCGTGCTCACGACGAGGCAGGAGACCACGCCTCCGTGTGCGACTAGTCGAGATCCTTGCGTGTGTCCTCGAAGTAGCCCACGACCTTGTAGGCTTGAATCGGACCGACTACGCCGAGCGCCTCGTCGTAATGGAACCCGGCGCCAACACTGTCACCACCGCTGCCGCCGCCGCCGGCGATGTCGTAAGTATTCAGGACAAATCCACCAATGATCTCGGTGTTGCCATCGAGATGTCCGGCATATTGCGGCCCGTAAAAGACGGTGACGAGGTGGCCGTTGCCGGATGAATCCACGCGCGCCAAAGGGCTCGTCGAGACGCCGTAGATTTCGACGTTGCCAGGAGTGCGGCTCGACGAGGACGAGTAGTTGATGTCCCGATTCTTAAAGTCCACGTTGCCGTTGACGAAGATCTTCGCGTGAATATTTGGCGGCACTTGAATATTGGGGATGCTGCCGCCGAGGATGACATTGGCATCGATGTAAATTTCGACGAACCGAGTCACCGTGGTCGGATTGGGCGGGGCCACCGCGAAACCTCCCTGAGTCTGGTTCCCGGGCGGGTCGAGCTTGATCCGGACCGGGTTGGTGACGCTGGTGCCGGCGGTGGACCCGTCGGCTCGCGTGTAGGAGGACGGGAGCGGACTCGAGAGGTTGGGATTGGTGACATCCGCGGTGCTCCATGGCTCGGTGATACGGCGCACCTGGGCTGGATCGCCCGGCAGTGTGGGATTCTCCGGCGGCAGGAGTAATTCCTCGAACTCGTTGGTGATCTTGGACGGATCGATTCTGTCTGCCTGCTCCACGTTCTCGTGGGCCGCGGTATCGGGGTTGTCGCCCCCGTGGGTTTGCACCTCGCCCCGGACCAATGCGCTCTCCGCATCGATCAGCACTCCATAAGGCGAATCCGCCGGTCGTTGCATGTCCGAAGCGATATTCCCGAACGCTCCCGCTTTGGTGGGATCATACATTCCGCTAGTCGAGCCGCGATGGTCCGCAGTCAGCGTCGGATACCGGCTGTCGTAGCTGTCGATGACCCACGAAGTGCCGCCGCCGAGGATCATCTGGCCACGGGTCTTGAGTGCATATTCCCACAGATAGACAGGGCGAGCCACGACCTCCACCGTGCGGGTGATGTGCCGCTTCTGCAGACTCATGCGGCGCAGGAAGAGGTCGCGCTTATCGAGGCTCAGCTGCGAGGAAGCGACCTCGGCCGAGCCGGTTGCGCGGATTCGGAACCATGGGTTTCTGGCAACATTGTCATCCCGGGTGAGCACATCGATCGCGACCTGGACAATCGATGGGCGGGCATTCCCATCGCCGAGGTGAGCCAGCGTGCTCGATGGCGGTGTCGTCATACGTGTTTCGTCGGTCCTCGATGTGATGGGACTGCCATTGCTCAAGGTCCAGCTCGGCCACGCGTAGTTGTCTGGTCGAGGCAGGCTATTCTGGATGGTAGCCATCCCGAAATCGATGCCTGCATCCGCGGCGAGCCTGGCTTCATGCCACGCGGATGCTTGGTAACTGCTGCGATAAGCTGGCACGGCTCTCAGAAAGATCGTCCCGGCCAGGAAGCCGAGAATGCCGATGACGATGAGCGCGGCGATGAGCGCCGAACCCGTCTCGCGGTGATTGGCGGCCGACGTTGCGTAGTATCGTGTTTGCATGGCTAGTCCCTCCGGGTGTTGAGCAACTTGACGACCGACGCCTGAAGCGTTCCCGACCGCCTGGGCTCGCCCGACCATTTAGGGCTGAAGGAGGTGAGCACGCGAAAGTGCGAGCGATTCAACGCCGTGATCGAGAGCCGAACCGCATCCGCCCTCTCGGCAATCTCCTCCTCGGAGCGCAGCACCGGCGTCGCGCCGCCATCGTATTCCTGTCTGAAATAGCAAACGGTCGGATCTTGCAGCGAACGAGCCTTTTTCCGGTAACGGATTTCCAGTTCGCCAGAATATTTTGGCACTCTCACCGTCCCGATGACGGCAACGACATCAAGGTAAGGGAAGGAGGTCGCGCCGGTCGATGCATCGAGGTTCGAGCGGTCGTATCTCGGGGTCTTGTAGGCCGAGCCGCTCCTGTTGTCCGGCACGTTGGATTCGTAGAAATCAGGAACGGTCACGACGAGTTCCTCAGTCTCCGCGATCGCGAAAAAGCCGCTTTTGAATGCAGTCGCCGTCCCGGAAGTCCTGCGCGACACACGGATCGCGTTGCGCAGATCGCGGGAAACAAAATCCACCAGCCGAGTGCCGTCGTTGAATCCCGCCGCATACTGCGTGGAGCCGGCCAGGCTTTTCTGGAGCGCTACCACGCCCGCGATGGCACCGGCGAGCACCATCACGGTGACCGCCAGCGCGCACGACATCTCGACCAGCGTGAAGGCCGCGCGGGTTCGGAATGATCTCGTGGATGGAAATGGGGAATGTGACATCGACGTTCAGATGCCGCCTTTGGTGAAGACGGTCGTGGCCGCACGGACTCGGGTGCGTTGGCGACTATTCCACTGCACGGAGACGGTCACTTTCACCGACTGCCGGCTGGTGAGGACCGAACCGGCTGACGAAACCGTCCCAGCGGGAAGCCTCACACACTGGCCGCTCACGTTCGTGGTATTCGCCAATGGCTCGATCTTGATGGTTTCCGTCGCCCCCGGCAGACTGGCACCGGCGACCGTCGCTGGTGTGAGGAGTTGGGTGATCTTGGACGGATCAGTGACTTGATCCCAGAGTGCGCCCCGCAGCGCGTCCACGCGTTCTTGGATCATCTGGGTCGCGAAAGTGCCCTCTTTGCCCTGCTTCAGCAGGCCAAGCAGGTGCGAGTTCGCTGCGAACACGTAACTGAGCGTTAGGCTCACGAGTGCCATGCCGATCACTGACTCGACCAGCGCGAACCCCTCGCTGCGCTGACTTCCAGTTGTCGATCGAGTGCAACCCATTCGAACGCGGTTTGATGTCTTCATACCGGGTCGTTAAGCACTGCCGGTGCCGTCAATCGCAGATATGACACATATGGTGATTACTTTGTTTCAGGAATGCAATTCGCGAGTCGCATACATGATACTGTCGCCGCGCTTCCAAGGTCATTTCCGGACCTTCGTGCTCCCAAGCCGTCGCTTCAATCCGTTGGCATGCACCCTGAGCACGGTCCGCCCGGTCCGAACCGAATTCGTCCCGCTACTTCGACCCCGGCTTGGTCGCAGCCGTGCCGGCCAGATCCGGTGGCAATTTGTCCGCCTCGAACGCTTCGACATTCAGCGCGATGAGCGAAACAAACGGGCAGCCAAAGTCCGGCAAATTTCCGCCGCTGCGGTCCACGAGACAGGCGACTGCGGCGACCACTCCACCATGCGCGCGCACGATGTCGATCGTCTCCTGCACGCGCCCACCACGCGTGACCACGTCCTCAGCCACGATGAACTTCGAGCCGGTCCGAATCTCGAACCCGCGCCGCAGCACGAGTTTGCCCTCCTCCTTCTCCACGAAGATGTGCGGCTTGCCGAGCGTGCGGGCCACTTCATGCCCGACGATGATGCCGCCGAGCGCCGGCGAAATCACCCGGTCGGCCTCAATCTCGCGCACCTTCTCAGCCAGCGCCGCGCAGACTCGCGCGGCGATCTGCGTGTGCTGCAGCAGCAGCGCGCACTGGAAAAACTGCCGCGAGTGCAACCCGCTGCGCAGCAGGAAGTGCCCGTCGAGCAGCGCGTTGGTCGAGCGGAAGAGATCGAGGATTTCCTCCTGCGTCATGACCGGACGGCAGTCACTTCGATTTCGACGCGCGATCCGCGCGGCAGTGCGGCGACCTGGATGGTCGAGCGCGCGGGAAAGGGCTCGGCGAAGTATTTCGAATACACCGCGTTCATCGCCGCGAACTCAGCGAGATCGACCATGAAGACCGTGCTTTTCACCACGTCGGTGAAGGTCATCCCGTTCGCCGCGAGCACGCCTTTCACGTTCTCCAGCACACGCGTCGCCTGCGTTGTGATGTCGCCCTCGACGAGATTGCCGGTGACGGGGTCGAGCGGGATCTGCCCGGCGCAGAAAAGCATATCGCCCACGGCGATGGCTTGTGAATACGGGCCGACGGCGGCGGGAGCATCTTGGGTAGCGATGACTGTTTTCATGAGTGGGTTCGTTTAAGCGGCAGCCTGTGCGGCGGCGAGCCGGTCCTCCATGTCGGCGCGCTGGAGCGCTTCGATCATCCCAGCGACGTCGCCTTCCATGAAGCGATCGAGATTGTAGAGCGTCAGTTCGATCCGGTGATCGGTCACGCGGTTCTGCGGATAGTTGTAAGTGCGAATCTTTTCCGAGCGGTCGCCGGAGCCGACCTGCGACTTGCGTTGCGCGGCATATTTCTCGGCCTCTTCGCGCTGCTTCACCTGGAGCAGGCGCGAGCGCATGATCGTCAGCGCCTTCTCCTTGTTCTTCTGCTGCGAACGGCCGTCCTGGCAGCGCACGATCGTGCCCGTGGGAATGTGGAGCACCTGCACCGCCGAGTCCGTCGTGTTCACGCCCTGCCCACCGGGTCCGCCCGCACGGCACACGTCGATCTGCAACTCCTCGGGCTTGAGCACGAGGTCCACTTCCTCCGCTTCCGGCAGCACAGCCACGGTCGCCGCGCTCGTGTGGATGCGGCCCTGTGTCTCCGTGGCCGGCACGCGCTGCACGCGATGGACCCCGCTCTCGTAGCGCAGCTTCCGGAAGACGCCCTCGCCGCTGAGTTTGAAAATCACTTCCTTGAATCCACCCATCTCGCTGGGGCTCGACTCCAGATTCTCGACTTTCAGCCCCGCAGTTTCTGCGTAGCGGCAATACATCCGGTAAAGATCCGCGGCGAACAGCCCCGCTTCGTCGCCACCGGTGCCCGCGCGGATTTCCACGATGGCGTCCTTATCTTCATTCGGATCGGGCGGGAGCAGAGCGAGCTGAATGTCGCGATCGATCGCCGCGATCCGCTCGGTCAGTTCAGGGATTTCCGCTCGCGCCATCTCGGCGAGTTCATCGGCACCTTTCGCCAGCTCGGAATTCTCGGCGAGTTCAGTGCGCGCCTTTTCCAGTGCTGCCCAGTCGGCGAGCAGTTCCTTCAGCCGCATGTGCTCGCGCATGATATCCTTCGATTTCCGCGGATCGGCGTAGGCAGCACCCGAGGCGATCAGTGCCTCGATTTCGTCGAAGCGGCTGCGTTTGCGGGCGATGAGTGGCGTGAAGTCCATGCGGAAAAACAAAACGGTGAAGGTGCGCAGGCACCTTCACCGTTCTGAAAACTGGCGGCTGATCAGCTAAGCGCTTCCCAAGTTCTTCTTCGTCGTGCGCTGAGGCCTGTTGGCGTAACGCTTCGAGAACTTCTCGATGCGGCCCGCCGTATCGACGAATTTCTGCTCACCCGTGAAGAACGGATGGCAGGCGGCGCAAATGCCGATCTGGAGATTCTTCCGCGTGGATTGGGTGTGATACACTTTGCCGCAGGCGCAGCGGATGTCGGTCGGTTCGTATGTTGGATGGATGCCGTCTTTCATGACTGGAAAAAGGAGTGCGGAGGGTAGCGGGCGCCGTTAATCGTGCAACGGAAAAGATGCTCACGTCCGCGACTCGCCCCGAAGACGCACACATTGCGCTGCTCGACCCGTGGCGGCAAACCCTCGCGCGCCGCTCCTCCGAAGCGGCGGTGTTGGCGTCCGATGGCTCGGTCACGCGGACATTTTCCGACATCGAAACCGAGGCGTTCACGCTCGCCGAATCTCTCGCGCGCCTGCCGAGCGCCTCGATCGTCGCCGTCCAGATCGGCAACTCCCCGAGCTGGCCCGCCCTCTTCCTCGCCCTGCTCCGCGCCGGCCACCGCACGCTCCCGCTCGGCGCGGACACGCCACCGCCGGCCTTCGCAAACGCTCTGATCGATCGCACGCTGCTCGTCTCCCAACTCCCAATTGTCGCCACGTTTCCGCCTCGACCTGATTTCGGTAGTCCCAACTCCCATCTCCCAAGCACCGCCCTGCTCAAGCTCACCAGCGGCACCACCGGCACGCCTCGCGCCATCCGCTTCACCGCCGCGCAACTCGCCGCCGACTGCGCCCACGTGTGCGACACGATGGGAATCGGCGCGGGCGATTTGAACTACGGCGTCATCCCCTTCGCGCACAGCTACGGCTTCAGCAATCTCATCACCCCCCTGCTCCTCCGCGGCGTCCCGTTCGTCGCCAGCGAAGACCGCTTCCCCCGCGCCATCCTCGACGGCCTCGCGCGCACTGGCGCCACCGTCTTCCCCGGCGCGCCCGTGCTCTTCCAGCATCTCGCCGAACTCGAAGGCCCACCGCTGCCACGGCTGCGTCTCTGCATCTCCGCCGGCGCGCCGCTCATCCGTGCCGTGTGGGAGAAATTCCGCGCTCGCTTCGGTTTCGGCCTGCACACCTTCTACGGCTCGAGCGAATGCGGCGGCATCGCCTACGACCGCACCGGCGAGCTGCGCGCGGAAGGCTGCGTCGGCCAGCCGATGGGCGGCGTCACGATCACTCCCGCGGAAGACGGACGCATTCGCATCCGCAGCGCCGCCGTCGGCGAAGGCTACTTCCCGCACGAAGAACCGGAGACGCTCGGCGGCGGCCGCTTCTGCCCCGCCGACCTCGTCGAGTGGAGCGAACACGGACTCATCCTCGCCGGCCGCGTCAGCGACTTCATCAACGTCGGCGGACGAAAGCTCAACCCCATCGACGTCGAGCGCTGCCTCGCCGCCATTCCCGGCGTGCGGCACGTCGTCGTCTTCGGCATCGCGTCGGCCTTGCGCGGCGAGGAGCCGGTCGCCTGCGTCGTCGGCGAAGTGGACGCACCCGCCCTCCTGCGCGCCGCAGCGCAGACCCTCCCTGCCTGGCAGCTCCCGCGCGACGTATGGCTCGTCCCCGAGCTGCCCATCAGCGAGCGGGGAAAAATCAGCCGCCGCGCGCTCGCCGCGCGCTACCTTGCGCACACTTCCAGCCTTCCATGAACACCGTCCTCGTCGCCGATCCCCTTTGCGAAACCCACAACCCCGGCCCCGGCCACCCCGAGCAGCCGCAGCGTTTCCGCGCCGTGATGGATGCGCTCGAAGCCGCCGGTCTCACCGCCAAGCTCACCCGCCTCGAACCCCGCGACGCCACCCTCGACGACCTCGCCCTCGTCCACACCCGCAGCTACCTCGCCCTCGCCCAGCGCGAGATCCACGCCGGCACCGACCAGCTCTCCACCGGCGACACGCAGGTCGATATCCACTCCTGGGCCGCCGCCCAGCGCGCCGCCGGCAGCGCTCTCGCCGCCATCGACGCCGTCTGCACCGGCCACGCCCAGCGCGCCTTCTGCGTCGTCCGCCCGCCCGGCCACCACGCCAGTGCCGATCGCGGCATGGGTTTCTGCATCGTGAACAACATCGCCCTCGCCGCCCGCCACGCGCAGCAGCGCCACGGCATCGGCAAGGTGCTCATCGTCGATTGGGACGTGCACCACGGCAACGGCACCCAGGACATCTTCTACCCCGACGGCTCCGTCTTCTTCTGCTCCACGCACCAGAGCCCGTGGTATCCCGGCACCGGGATGAAAGACGAAACCGGCACCGGCGCCGGCCTCGGCACCACGATGAACTTCCCCCTCCCCGCCGGCTCCGGCCGCGCGGAAGTCCTCGGCGCCCTCGAAACGAAGCTCCTCGCCGCGATGGAAAAGTTCCGCCCCGAACTCGTGCTCATCAGCGCCGGGTTCGACTCCCGCCACCGCGACCCGCTCGGCCAGTTCACGCTCACCGACGAAGACTTCACCGACCTCACGAAGCTCGTCCGCAAGATCGCCGACGACCACGCCGAAGGCCGCGTCGTCAGCCTGCTCGAAGGTGGTTACTCCCTCCGCGGCCTCGCCGCCGCCACCACCGCCCACGCGACCGCCTTGCTCTAAGCCGGAGCGATGCAGTTGCCGGCGCGACATTGGGAAACGCAGAGGCGCGGAGGGCGCGGAGGCACGCAGAGTTCTTTTGTCGAGACGGGGCGCGCTATTCGGTGCCCGCAAATCTCCACTCTGCGATCCCTTTGCGCTCTCTGCGCCTCTGCGTTGAGCCACACGCTCGCCTTCGACCGACTGCATCGCTTCGGCTAAGGGCGTGTTTGCAAATTCGTCCGCAGGACGGGTAGGGACCGCGCTGTCCCCAGCGGTCCGGGTGGACGCAAGGCAGCGGATTCACTCCACACGGCTAAAGCGCTACGGCGCCGCCGACACCTTCAGCCGCATGTAGCGCTGCGCGGCGGTGGCCGGGGTGAAGTTGTCGCGCACCTTCAGCGTGCTCGCGGTATTGGCGATGATCGTCGTCGTCGCCATGCTGAAGGCCGCGCTATCCGGGCTGCCCGCCGTCTCCACGGTGTAAGCGACGCCCGCACGCTTGCTCAGCGTGAGGCTCAGGAAGTTCCCCTCGCTCACCACCGCGGGCACCGCCGCCGGGGCATCAATCGCCAGCGGGTTGGTATTGAAAGCCTGCTCGAGCAGCTCCTTGCGCCCGTCCCCATCCGTGTCGTCGGTGGCCGTGTGCGCGGTGATGCTGCCGAAGCGGGCGTATTCCCAGATGTCCAGCAGGCCGTCGCCATCGGTGTCGGGATTCGCGGGGGCGAAGACGTAGGCGTAGCCTTTATCGGCGATCACCGAGTCGTCCTTGGGTGTGCCGATGGCGACGGTGGTGCCGTCGATGGCCACCGAGGTGCCGAAGGAGTCACCATAATCCGGGCCGGGGTTGTTCAGGGTGGCCACGGGCACCGTCGGTGTGCCGGTGCTCAGGTCATAGACATAGGCGCTCCCGGCATCGCCCTTTCCCGCGTCGTCTTGCCAAGCCCCCACGACCACCCGCGTGCCAGAGATCGCCACCGAGTAGCCGAAGTTGTCAGTCATCGCCGGACTAGGGTTGTTCAGCGTGGCCACGGGCACTGTGGGCGTGCCGCTGCTCAGGTCATACACATACGCGCTCCCGGCCGCGGACGCTCCCGTGTTGTCCCCGTAATCCCCCACGACCACCCGCGTGCCGGAGATCGCCACCGAGTAGCTGAAGTTGTCACCCACCGACGGGGCGGGGTTGTTCAGCGTGGCGACGGGCACCGTAGGCGTCCCGCTGGCGAGGTCATACACATACGCGCTCCCGGCATCGCCCCCTCCCGTGTCGTCCCCGTAAGCCCCCACGACCACCCGCGTGCCGGAGATCGCCACCGAGATGCCGAAGAAATCCTGCACTGCCGGGCCAGGGTTGCTCAGCGTGGCCACGGGCACCGTCGGTGTCCCGCTGCTCAGGTCATACACATAGGCGCTCCCTGCATCGCTCGCTCCCGTGTCGTCCCGGTAACCCCCCACCACCACCCGCGTGCCGAAGATCGCCACCGAGCGGCCGAAGTTGTCATTCGCCGTTGGGCCGGGGTTGTTCAGGGTGGCCACGGGCACCGTAGGCGTCCCGCTGCTCACATCATACACGTAGGCGCTCCCGGTATTAGTCGCTCCCGTGTCGTCCGAGCTAGCCCCCGCGACCACCCGCGTGCCGGAGATCGCCACCGAGTGGCTGAAGAAGTCACTCGCTGCCGGGCCAGGGTTGTTCAGTGTGGCCACGGGCACCGTCGGCGTCCCGCTGCCCAGGTCATACACATACGCGCTCCCGGCACTGCTCGCTCCCGTGTCGTCCCCGGGAGCCCCCACCAACACCCGCGTGCCGGAGATCGCCACAGAGTAGCCGAAGAAGTCCTCCACCGCCGGGCCGGGGTTGTTCAGCGTGGCCACGGGCACCGTCGGCGTCCCGCTGCTCACGTCATACACATAAGCGCTCCCGGCACCGCTCGCTCCCGTGTCATCGAGCCAGGCTCCGACCACCACGCGCGTGCCGGAGATCGCCACCGAGTAGCCGAACTCGTCACTCACCGCCGGGTCGGGGTTGTTCAGCGTAATCACGGGCACCGTGGGCGTGCCGCTGCTGAGGTCATACACATACGCCCTCCCGGTGTCGGCCTCTACGGCGTCGTCCAAGTAAGCCCCCACCGCCACCCGCGTGCCGGAGATCGCCACCGAAAAGCCGAAGAAGTCATTCGCCGTGGGGGAGGGGTTGGGCAGCAGGAAGAGCAGCGCGCCGGTGGTGGAATCAAACACCTTCACCACGCCGGAGTTCGACCCGCCGAGGTCATCGTTGGGCGCGCCAGCCACGGTGTATCCCCCATCCATCGCCACGCTGGCGCCGAGCCCCGCGCCCGTCTGCAAGCCGACCAGCGGTGCGGGGATCGAGTGCTTGAGCGTATCCGGTTGCTGCGCGGCGGCGGGACGCAGGCTTGCGAGCAGGGCGAGAAGGGCGCTGGTCAGTCGCAGGTGGGCATTCATTTGCGGTGAGTTCTGGGTGATGGTGGGGGAAGGTCGCGCTCGCGGGCGCCGATCGCCGGTAGGCTGCGCGTGGGTATCAGATGAACGCTCAACTTCAAGCGCCACCCGCGGGCGAACTCCCGCCGCCGGCACAGCGGGCGACGCGGGCGGCCTCGCCCGGGAGCGGACGCGGGCTTCCACGTCGTCGCCGCTCCGGCGCTGCTGTCCTCATCCATCCGAAAGCGGGAAGTGGCGGCGGGAAAGGATGGCTGCGATGATCGCTTGATAGCGCGCCTCGATCGCGTGCGAGATGGCCGCGACGGCACCGTGGCCGTTGTCCACACCGAGCAGGTCGTAGAGCACGCGCAGGTGGCCTTCCACGGTGCGCGGGGAGATGCCCAGGATGTCGGCGATGTGGCCGCGCTGCTTTCCTTCGCAGAGCCAGTGCAGCATTTCGTTCTGCCGCGTGGTGATCCCGTGCAGGGCCGGCACTATGCCGCGGTAGTCTCGCACGGGGGTGTTCGCATGATGGGCTCCGTCGGCTTCGTCATTCATGGGGGCAAAGTGGGTGGGGCGTCGGCTTAGCCGCGGGGCCGGCGCGCTGGTGCTTCGGTTCGCTGCCGCCGTTCGGTCGAGATCTTCCCCAGTCAGCGGACGACCCTCCTCTAGTCAGCGGACGACCTTCCTCTAGTCAGCGGACGACCTTCCTCTAGTCAGCGGATGACCTTCCTCTAGTCAGTGGACGACCCTCCTCTAGTCAGCGGACGACCCTCCTCTAGTCAGCGGATGA
>VFJQ01000076.1 GCA_009885995.1 Verrucomicrobiota bacterium | reverse complement strand
GGTCGAGGTAGAAGCGCGAGAGCGCATTCGTATCCGCGTAGATCAGCGGCTACTCGCCGGCGATGAGCTTGTCGAGTTGGGCGGATTCGGCGGCATCGAGCGCGGGACCATGCGGCCACAACTGGCGGAAGCGGGCTTCGAAGTCGGGGAGCTTTTTGATCCGCGGTCGCGCGCCCGGCGCGGCGGTTCGGCTGTTCGGTTCGGCCATGCGCACCTCGACCTCGGCGCCATCGGGCAGATGGATGCCGGGCGGGAGAAGGACTTTATCTGCGGAGACTTTGCCGATGCAGGTCATGGTGGGAGGATATGCGACGAGGTGGCGGTGGCAAGCACACGGAGGAGGGAACGGACCCACTTCATCGCGTCGAACGAGCCTGCTATTGTCTCGCGCCACTCCACCGGGCCGGAACCCGGAGCCGAAGCGCGGCACGCAGGCAGTTCAGCCGTGGCTTGCATGACGCCCTGCATCGTCGGCAGCCGCTTCCGGGCAAGGAAAGTTTTTTCGGGGAGTCGCTCCCGTGGCTCACGCTGCCTCAGCGTGAACTTCCCGTGCGCGCGCAAGCGCCCGATCTTTTTTCAGCGCGCTGCGCGCGGCAGGTTGTCGATTGTCGCCGTGTTTCCGCCTCGACCTGCCTTGCGGCAGTCACGCTGAGGCAGCGTGAGCCACTTCCCTACCGGCGGCGGAGAATGGTTTTGAAAACGCCCGCGCGCGTGGCAGGCTCAGCGGCATGAGCACGCTCACCAATGCCGATCCAAAGAACTTGCTGCCTGCGGTGACGGAAAAGCTGCACGCGCTGACCGCGGAGGAACTCGCGGTGGTCGAGCGCGTGCTGCTGCAACTGGAGATCAATCGCACGGTCGCGGAACTGGACGCGGCGACGGATGAATTGCGCGGGAAGGGGATGCTGGATCGTCTGCCGGAGATCATCGCGGAAGTGCGCGCGCAGCGGCGATCCGCGGCGTGATCGTCTGCCTCGACACGAATGTCGTGCTGCGGCTCTTTGGCCGGAACTCCGGGCTGGAGCGCCTCGTTCACGCCTTTGCCTTCGGCCACCTGACGGTCGCGGTTTCGACGGGCATCTGGCTGGAGTATCAGGAAATCGCCGTGCGCATCGGCGGCCCAGCGCATTGGGAGCGGATCGACCGTTTGTTCCGCCAGGTCGAGGCACTCCACGGCACGGTGCGCCACGTCGAACCGAGCTTTCACTTTCACACCATCGCCGCCGACGCGGATGACGATGCGTTCGCCGACTGCGCGATCGCAGCGGAGGCGGATTACGTGATCACGGAAGACCGGCACTTCGATGTGCTCGCGAGCGCAGGATACAAAGTGCGGGCGATCACGCCGGAGGAATTCATCCGGCAGCATCTCGCCGGAGCGTGAACTTGACTGCTGTTTTCTCGCGCCACACCGCCGGGCCGGACCCCTGCGCCGAAGAGCGGCACGCAGGCAGTTCAGCCGGGGCTCGCCGTCGCGACGGAGCGCTTTGGCGGAGTCGGAGGCGACTCTTCGGCCGCGCAGGCGAGACTTGCATGACGCCCTTCATC
>VFJQ01000176.1 GCA_009885995.1 Verrucomicrobiota bacterium | reverse complement strand
GGCTGCGGGCGATGATGTCGGGGCTGGGGCGGGCGTCGAGCTTCGTGGCGTCGAGCACGCTGCCAGGCGAACGCAGCGCGCGGGATACGATCTACGACGCGCGTGCCGACGGGCAGGTGCAGCAGCTCGCGCGGATCGGCGGCGAGGCGCCGGGGGGCGGACGCTGGGCTCGCTTCGTGTCCGTGGCGAAACCGGATGGGCAAGGCTCTGGCGCGCTGGTCTCCGCGCTGCTGGCGATCAACGGGCAGCAGGGCGTGACGGCGAAGAACCGGGCGGCGCTTTATGCCCGCGACAGCACCGGGGAGATGCGCCGCCTCCTGCGGACGGGCGATATGCTCGAATCCGCCGGGCCGGGCACGCTGCTAAAGCCAGTGAAGAGCTTCGTGGCACTGAGCGCCGCGCCCGGCTCGATCGGGGCGGCGCGGGGTTACGACGACACCGGCAAGGTGAGCGTGCTGGTGACCTTTACGGACCGCTCGCAGGCGGTGGTGAGGATCCAGGTGCCGTAGGGAAATCGGCCACCCGATTCCTGGCGACCGCCGACCTCGAAGGGACCGGGGGAGATGATCCGTGCCACGCGAGCGAGCGCCCGCGGCTGCCTCTACTGCTCCGCGAAGCTGGCGAGCAGTTCGTCGCGGTGGACGACGGCGGTGCCGAGCTTGCCGACGACGATGCCGCTGGCGTGGTTGGCGATCTCCGCCGCTTCGCGCGCATCGGCGCCGCCGGCGAGCGCGGTGGTGAAGACGGCGATGGCGGTGTCTCCCGCGCCGCTCACGTCGAAGACCTCCACCGCGCGCGTCGGGATGTGATACGGCTCGGCGTCCGGGCGGAAGAGGATCATGCCCTGCTCGCTGAGCGTCACGAGCACGAAGGCGCACTGCCATTTCTCGATGAGGATCGCTCCCACTTCGCACAGCGCGGTGTCCTGCGTCGGCGGGTCCATCGGGTCGCGCACGGGGCGGCCGGCGCAGCGGAAGGCTTCGGGGCGGTTCGGGGTGATGCAGGTCACGCCACTCCACTGCACGGGGTTGCTCGGCTTCGGGTCCACGCACACGATTTTCCCCGCAGCGCGGGCGCGCTGGGTGATGGCGTCGGCGAGAGGTTGGTCGAGGAGGCCTTTGTCGTAGTCTTCGATGATCACCGCATCGATCTGCGGCAGCAGCGTGTCGAGGCGCGCGAGCACTTCGGCGCGCTGGACCTCAGAGAAGGTCGTGCGCTGCTCACGGTCCACGCGGACGACTTGCTGCGTGCGGGCGATGATACGGGTCTTGCGGATCGTCCGGTAAGCCGGGTCGGTGAGGACGCAGTCGAGCCGGATGTCTTGCTCGGCGAGGAGACCGCGCAGGATTTCCGCCTCGCCGCCGACGCCGGCGAGGCTGAGGAGATGCACCTCGCCGCATAGTTCGCGCACGTTGCGGGCGACATTCGCAGCGCCGCCGGCACACCAGCTTTCCTTTACCACATCCACCACGGGCACGGGGGCCTCGGGGGAAATGCGGGAGACTTTGCCCCAGATGAATTCATCAAGGATCATCTCGCCGACGACGAGGAGGCGTTTGCGGGAATCGAGCAAGGAATCGACGCGGGAGCGGAGCATGGGGCAGCGACCAAAGCAGGAACCGCCGAGGGGAGTCACTCGGAAAAGTGGGGGTAAAGGAGGCGTGCGGGGCGGGTGTGGATTTCCGGTGGCGCATGTCCTGGCGTCTGATTGTTTCCAGATTGGTTCGGCTCGGGCCTTGACCACCTCGAAAGGCTCCCATAAATGCGCGCCCGCTTACTGCCTTCTCGGCCACGGCCAGAAGGGTGAAAGCACTGTTTGCGGAGCGAACTTCGGGAGCAAGCCTGCGAGGCCGCCCGAGCGCTCTCTTACAGTTTCAAACGAACAGCCAAATGAACAATCAGGGACTACCAGAAAAGCAGGGACTCTACGATCCGCAGTTCGAGCACGACGCGTGTGGCGTCGGGTTCGTGGTTCACATGAAGGGGAGGAAGTCTCACGACATCGTTCAGAACGCGCTGACGATCCTCGTGAACCTCGATCACCGCGGCGCGTGCGGGTGCGAGATCAATTCCGGCGATGGCGCGGGCATCCTGATTCAGATGCCGCACAAGTTCTTCAAGCGGGTCGCCGGTGTCGCGTTGCCCGAGCCGGGGCAGTATGGGGTGGGAAGTCTTTACGGTTCGCCGGATGGGGCGGTGCGGGCGAAGGGCCGGGCGGTGTTTGAAAGGATCGTCGCGAGCGAAGGGCAGACGGTGCTCGGGTGGCGCGATGTGCCGACGAACAACTCGCAGCTCGGCAAGACGGCGGTTTCGAGCGAGCCGTTTATCCAGCAGGTCTTCATCGGACGCGGTGCAGGTGTGGCGGACGATGCGGCTTTCGAGCGCAAGCTTTACGTCATTCGCAAGCTCGCCCACACGGCGATCCGCGCGGCGGGCGTCGATTCGTTCTGGTATGCGCCGAGCCTCTCCTGCCGGACGCTCGTGTATAAAGGGATGCTGATGCCCGAGCAGGTCGGGCCGTATTTCCCCGACCTCGCGGACCCGGACCTGGAAAGCGCGCTGGCACTCGTCCACTCGCGCTTTTCGACCAACACCTTCCCGAGTTGGGAGCGCTCGCACCCGTATCGCTACATCGCGCACAACGGCGAGATCAACACGCTGCGCGGGAACATCAACTGGATGAAGGCGCGCGAGTCGCTTCTGGCGAGCCCGCTTTTCTCCGACGTGAAGAAGATCCTGCCGATCGTGAACGAGAACGGCTCGGACTCGGCGATGTTCGACAACGTGCTCGAGCTGCTCGTGATGGGTGGCCGCTCGCTGCCCCACGCGATGATGATGATGATCCCGGAGCCGTGGGCCGGCCACGAGTCGATGAGCGAGGCGAAGAAGGCCTTCTACGAATACCACTCCTGCCTGATGGAGCCGTGGGATGGCCCGGCGTCGGTCGCGTTCACCGATGGCACGATGATCGGTGCGACGCTCGATCGCAACGGCCTGCGCCCGTCGCGCTACTACGTCACGAAGGACGACCTCGTCATCATGGCGAGCGAAGCCGGCGTGCTACCGGTGGCGCCGGAGAATGTCGCGCTCAAGGGGCGCTTGCAGCCGGGCCGCATGTTCATCGTGAACATGGAGGAAGGCCGCATCGTGCCCGACGAAGAAATCAAAGAGAAGATCGCGAGCGAGAAACCGTATCGCCAGTGGCTCGACACGCACCTCGTGCAGCTCGCGAAAGTGAAGGACGCTCCGGAGCTTCCGCAGCCCGATCACGACACGGTGATCCAGCGCCAGCAGGCGTTCGGTTACACCTTTGAAGACCTGCGCCTGCTCCTCGTGCCGATGGCGAAAGACGGCGTCGAAGCCGTCGGCTCGATGGGCACCGACACGCCGCTCGCGGTGCTCTCGGATCGCTCGAAGCTGCTCTACGAATACTTCCAGCAGCTCTTCGCGCAGGTCACGAATCCGCCGATCGATTGCATCCGCGAGGAGATCATCACCTCGCCGGTGACGACCATCGGCCCCGAGCGCAACCTGCTCAACCCCGAGCCCGAGAGCTGCCACCTCATCGAGCTGAAGACCCCGATCCTCAGCAACGAAGAACTCGCGAAGCTCCAGCACGTCACCGACGGGCAGTTCTCCGCGGTCACGATGCCGATCCTCTTCAATCCCAAGGACGGCGCAGCGGGGCTGGAGAAGGCGATGAACGAGCTCTGCGCGCAGGCCGATCGCTCGGTCGCTGCCGGCAAGAACATCCTCATCCTTTCCGATCGCGGCGTGAACCAGGCGAACGCCGCCATCCCCGCGCTGCTCGCGGTCAGCGGCCTGCATCACCACCTCATCCGCAAGGGCACGCGCACGCAGGTCGATCTCGTGATCGAGTCCGGCGAACCCCGCGAAGTGCATCACTTCTCGACGCTCATCGGCTACGGCTGCGGCGCCATCAATCCGTATCTCGCCTTCGAGACGCTCGACGACATGATCCGCCAGGGCCTGCTCGTGAACGTCGATCACAAGACCGCCTGCAAGAACTACATCAAGGCCGCCACGAAGGGCGTCATCAAGGTCGCGTCGAAGATCGGCATCTCGACGATGCAGAGCTACCGCGGCGCGCAGATCTTTGAGGCCGTCGGGCTGAACCAGGCGCTCGTGGACAAATACTTCACGTGGACCGCCACGCGCATCGAAGGCGCGGACATCGAAGTCATCGCGAAGGAAGCGATTCAGCGGCACGCGCATGCCTTCCCCGATCGCAAGACGAACGGCCACACCCTCGACGTCGGCGGCGAATACCAGTGGCGCAAGGAGGGCGAGGCGCACCTCTTTAACCCGCAGACGATCCACACGTTGCAAAAGGCTGTGCGCACCGGCCGCTACGACCTCTTCAAGCAATACTCCGCGCAGGTCGATGAACGCGGCCAGCAGCACTACACGCTGCGCGGCTTGCTCGCGTTCAAGCAGCGCGAGGCCGTGCCGATCGAGGAAGTCGAGTCGGTCGAGTCGATCGTGAAGCGCTTCAAGACCGGCGCGATGAGCTACGGCTCGATCTCCAGCGAAGCGCACGAAGCGCTCGCCATCGCGATGAACCGCATCGGCGGAAAATCGAACACCGGCGAGGGCGGCGAAGATCCCGCGCGCTACACGTGGACGAATGAACGCGGCGACTCGAAGAACAGCGCAATCAAGCAGGTCGCGTCCGGCCGCTTCGGTGTGACCAGCCTCTACCTCTCGCAGGCGCAGGAGCTGCAAATCAAAATGGCGCAAGGCGCGAAGCCCGGCGAAGGCGGACAGCTTCCCGGCGCGAAGGTGTATCCGTGGATCGCCAAGGTCCGCTACTCGACACCCGGCGTGGGTCTCATCTCGCCGCCTCCGCACCACGACATCTACTCGATCGAAGACCTCGCCGAGCTGATCCACGACCTGAAGAACTCGAACCGCGAGGCGCGCATCAGCGTGAAGCTCGTGTCGGAAGTCGGCGTCGGCACGATCGCCGCGGGCGTCGCGAAGGCGCACTCGGACGTGGTGCTCATCTCCGGCTTTGACGGCGGCACCGGCGCATCGCCGCAGACCTCGATCAAGCACGCCGGCCTGCCGTGGGAACTCGGCCTCGCCGAGACGCACCAGACGCTCGTGCTCAACAACCTTCGCTCGCGCATCGTCGTCGAGGCGGACGGCCAGATGAAGACCGGGCGCGATGTCGTCATCGCCGCGCTGCTCGGCGCCGAGGAGTTCGGTTTCGCCACCGCGCCGCTCGTCACGCTCGGCTGCATCATGATGCGCGTCTGCCATCTCAATACCTGCCCCGTCGGCGTCGCCACGCAGGACCCGCAGCTTCGCAAGAACTTCACCGGCGATCCCGAGCACGCGGTGAACTTCATGAAGTTCATCGCGCAGGAAGTCCGCGAGCTGATGGCCCAGCTCGGCTTCCGCAAACTCACCGATATGGTGGGCCGCACGGACGTGCTCGAAGCGAAGCACGCCATCGATCATTGGAAGGCCAAGGGGCTCGACTTCTCGAAGATCCTCTATCAGCCGGACGTCGGCCCCGAGGTCGGGCGCTTCTGCCAGATGGAGCAGGACCACGGCCTCGCGAAGTCGCTCGACATCACCACGCTGCTCGACCTCTGCGCGCCCGCCATCGAGCGTGGCGAGAAAGTGCGCGCCACGCTGCCGATCCGGAACGTGAACCGCGTCGTCGGCACGATCCTCGGTAATGAGATCACCAAGAAGCATTGGACCGGGCTGCCCGATGACACGGTGCATCTGCACTTCCAAGGCAGCGCAGGTCAGAGCTTCGGCGCGTTCATTCCGAAGGGCGTGACGCTCGAGCTCGAAGGCGACGCGAACGACTACGTCGGCAAGGGCCTCAGCGGCGGACGCATCATTGTCTATCCGTCACCGGGAGCGACCTTCGCCGCGGAGGAGAATATCATCGCCGGCAACGTCGCGCTCTACGGCGCCACGGGCGGCGAGCTGTATCTGCGCGGCGTCGCGGGCGAACGCTTCGCCGTGCGCAATTCCGGGGTGGACACCGTCGTCGAAGGCGTGGGCGACCACGGCTGCGAATACATGACCGGGGGGCGCGTCGTCGTGCTCGGCACCACGGGCCGTAACTTCGCCGCCGGCATGAGCGGCGGCATCGCTTACATCCTCGATGAAGCGGGCGACTTCGCCACGCGCTGCAACGCGCAGATGGTCGGCCTCGAGAAACTCGAAGACGCCGCCGAGATCGAAGCGCTCTACAAGCTGATCAAGAACCACGCCGACTACACCAAGAGCCAGAAGGCCTACAAAGTCATCGCGCTCTGGGAGCAGATGGTGGCGAAGTTCGTGAAGGTGATGCCGAAGGACTACAAGCGCGTGCTCCAGGCGCTGAAGAAAGCCGAGCAGGACGGCCTCAGCGGCGACGATGCACTCAACGCGGCCTTTGAGGCAAACGCCCGCGACGTGGCGCGCATCGGTGGCGGCTGATCAACGTAGGACGCATGGAATTTAACGCAGAGACGCAGAGATCGCAGAGGAACGCAGAGGATACTTTGGGTTTCTCCGTCTTGCCCTCTGCGTCCCTCTGCGTCCTCCGCGCCTCTGCGTTAAAATTCACGCCCTTCCACAGCTAGCCCGATGCACGAGAACGAAATCTCCGAAGCGATCATCGGTGCCGCGATCGAGGTGCATCGCCAGCTTGGCCCCGGCTTGCTCGAGTCCGTGTATGAGCAGGCGCTCTGTCACGAGTTGCACCTGCGATCCTTGAGCTTCCATCGCCAGCAGAGCGTCCCGATCGATTACAAAGGCGTGAAACTCGCCACCGACTTGCGCCTCGACCTCGTCGTCGAGGGCCACGTCATCGTTGAGATCAAAGCCAAGGACCAACTCTCCCCGGTGGACAAACCGCAGCTCCTTACCTACCTCCGGCTCTCGGGCCTGCACCTCGGCTTGATCATCAACTTCCACAGCGCCGCCCTCAAAAGCGGCATCGTCCGCGTAGTGAACAACCTCACCGAACCTCTGCGCCTCTCTGCGTCTCTGCGTTAAAACAACACGTCCACCATGGGAAAACCAACTGGCTTCATCGAATATCTCCGCGAACTCCCGGCCGATCGCGCTCCGCTCGAGCGGGTGCGCGACTGGGATGAGTTCCACCTGCACTTGCCGGAAGACAAACTCCGCTCGCAGGGCGCGCGGTGCATGGATTGCGGCGTTCCGTTCTGCCACACCGGCACGCTGATCAGCGGCATGGCGAGCGGGTGCCCGATCAATAACCTCATCCCCGAGTGGAACGACCTCGTCTATCGCGGGCTGTGGAAGGAGGCGCTCGAGCGCCTGCACAAGACGAACAACTTCCCCGAGTTCACCGGCCGCGTGTGCCCGGCGCCGTGCGAAGGCTCGTGCGTGCTCGGCATCAATGCGCCGCCTGTCACGATCAAGAACATCGAAGTCTCGATCATCGACAAGGGCTGGGACGAGGGCTGGGTGAAGCCGGAGCCGCCGGAGAAGCGCACGGGCAAGACCATCGCCGTGATCGGCAGCGGACCGGCGGGTCTTTGCGCCGCGGCGCAACTGAACAAGGCGGGGCACAGCGTCACCGTCTTCGAGCGCGCGGATCGGCCGGGCGGGCTGCTCATGTATGGCATTCCGAACATGAAGCTCGACAAGAACGAGGTCGTGCTGCGCCGCACCAAGCTCATGGAGCAGGAAGGCGTGAAGTTCGTCTGCAACACCGAGGTCGGCACGAACTACGCCGCGGAGAAGTTGCTCGCCGATTTCGACGCCGTCGTGCTCGCCACCGGCGCGACCAAGCCGCGCGATCTCCCCATCGAAGGCCGCCCGCTCAAGGGCGTCCACTTCGCGATGGAGTTCCTCACCGCCAATACGAAGTCCATCCTGGATAGCCACAAGAACGGCGACTTCATCGACGCCACGGGCAAGGATGTCGTCATCATCGGCGGCGGCGATACGGGCACCGACTGCGTCGGCACCTCCATGCGCCACGGCTGCCGCTCGCTGGTGCAGGTGGAAATCCTGCCGAAGCCCCCGATGGATCGCGCCGGCGACAACCCGTGGCCCGAATGGCCGAAGACTTACAAGCTCGACTATGGCCAGGAGGAAGCCGCCGCGAAGTTCGGCGACGACCCGCGTGTCTATGTCACCACCGCCACGAAGTTCGAGGGCGACGAAACCGGCCACGTCAAAGCCGTCCACACCGTGCAAGTCGAGTGGACCCGCAACGACAAGGGCCAGTTCGTGCCGCAGAACATCCCCGGCACCGAGCGCGTCGTCCCCGCGCAGTTGGTGCTCCTCGCGATGGGTTTCCTCGGGCCGGAGCAGCCGCTGCTCGACGCGCTGAAGATCGAGCGCGACGCGCGCAGCAACGTGAAAGCCGACTACGGCAAGTATCGCACGAGCATCGACAAGGTCTTCGCCGCCGGCGACTGCCGCCGCGGCCAGAGCCTCGTCGTGTGGGCCTTCAACGAAGGCCGCGAAGCCGCGCGCGAATGCGACCGCTGGCTGATGGGCTCCACGGACCTGCCGTAGAGTCGCGCTGCCTCAGGGCTTCGGCACGAACCAGATGTTCCGATAGACCACGGGGTTGCCGTGGTTCTGGAGCTGGATTGGACCCAGTTCCGGACCTTCCTTGCGGCCGGCGGCTCGTGTCGCGCTCCCGACGGACACCCGATCCTGCACCAGCACGCCGTTGAGCTTCACGCTCATCATCGCGTCCTTCGTCTTCGCGCCGTCGGGGCCAAACTGCGCCACGTCGAACTCGATGTCGTAGGTCTGCCACGCGAGCGGCGGGAAGCACATATTCAGCTTGGGCTTCGACACGGTGTAGATGCCGCCCGCCTCGTTGTTCTCGCCGCTGAGCCCGAAGGAATCGAGCACCTGGCACTCGAAACGATCCTGCAAATACACGCCGCTATTCCCCCGCGCCTGCCCGCGCGCGGTGGGCATGAAGGGCGTGCGAAACTCGACGTGCAGCGTGCCGCTCCCAAACTCCCGCACCGACTTCACCCCGCGCTCGAGCCAGCCTTCGGGCGTCAGCTTGCCGTCCTTCCAAGCGTCCGCATTCGTGCCGTCGAAGAGCACCACCGCGCCCGCGGGCGGCTTCGCGCCGAGCGTGGGCGATTGCCGCTCGATGCGCCTGAGCTGCCACGTCTTGCCGTCGCGATTGGTCCCATTGATCGCCCCATCCGCGATCTCGCCCTGCCAGTCCTCGCTCTTGAAAACCACGCGCCCGCCATCGCGCTGTGCATCCAGTTCCACCTTCTTCTCCGCCTCCACGCCGGCGCCCGGCAGGCCCGGCGTCCAGCCGACGATGTGAAACTTCCCATCGCCCAGCGCGATCACCTGCGCCGCGCAACCTTCGCCCGTGTATTCACCCTGCACCGCGAAGTCCGGCCCCGCGCTAGCCGGATCGGTGAAAGCGGGCAGGGGATCCGCGGCGAGAGCGGCCGTGCTGAGGGCGAGGAGGGATAGGAAGGCAGTGCGCATGAGCGAGTGATGCAGAGAACTCACCGCGCCGCCATTCGGGAGTCGGATTTTCAGCCCGCTCAGGCCCGCGCAGAGCGCCACCGCGGACACGCCACCTGGCAAACTGGGAGAAGAGGAGATGGGGAGAGCGGGAGCGGAGTGGACGGCGAGTCGTCGCTTATTTGAGGAGGGTCGTCCGCTGACTTGAGGAGGGTCGTCTGCTGACTTGAGGAGGGTCGTCTGCTGACTTGAGGAGGGTCGTCTGCTGACTTGAGGAGGGTCATCCGC
>VFJQ01000005.1 GCA_009885995.1 Verrucomicrobiota bacterium | reverse complement strand
GGCTGCGGGCGATGATGTCGGGGCTGGGGCGGGCGTCGAGCTTCGTGGCGTCGAGCACGCTGCCAGGCGAACGCAGCGCGCGGGATACGATCTACGACGCGCGTGCCGATGGGCAGGTGCAGCAGCTCGCGCGGATCGGCGGCGCAGCGCCCGGGGGCGGACGCTGGGCTCGCTTCGTGTCCGTGGCGAAACCGGATGGGCAAGGCTCTGGCGCGCTGGTCTCGGCGCTGCTGGCGATCAACGGGCAGCAGGGCGTGACGGCGAAGAACCGGGCGGCGCTTTATGCCCGAGACAGCGGTGGGGAGATGCGCCGCCTCCTGCGCACGGGCGATCAGCTCGAATCCGCCGGGCCGGGCTCGGCGCTGAAGGCGGTGAAGAGCTTTGTAGCAATCTCCGCTGCGGCGGGCTCGATCGGCGCCGCGCGCGGCTATGACGACACGGGGAAGGTGAGCGTGCTGGTGACGTTCGCGGATCGGACCCAAGCAGTGGTGCGGGTGCAGGTGCCTTAGCGCAGCAGCGTGCTCTTCGGGTGCGCCGGGTAGGGACGGCTGTCCCCAGCCGTCCGCCGGGTGCGCCATCGACGTTCTGCGGCTCGCTGGGGACAGCGAGCCCTACCCCGCTCGCCCTACCACACCTCGCCTACCGGCTTCACCCAGCGCGCACCGGCGCGTGCCTTCGGGCGGCGGATTCGCGCTGGCTGTCTCGCTCGGCTCGGCGCATCCTCCCGCCATGTCCACGACGCCTTCGACCATGCTCCCGCTCGGCACTCCTGCTCCCGGCTTCGCGCTGCCGGATGTGGCGACGGGGAAAACGCTCGCGCTCTCCGACTTTGCCGATCGCCAGGCGCTGCTCGTCGTCTTCCTCTGCGCGCATTGTCCCTACGTGCATCACGTCGCGCCGGAGCTGGCGCGCATCGCGAAGGACTACGTGGGGAAGAGCGTCGGGATCGTCGGCATCACGGCGAACGACGTGCGCGACTACCCGGAGGACGCGCCGGAGCCGACGGCGCGCTGGGCCGCGGGATCGGGGCTCACTTTCCCGATCCTCTTCGACGAATCGCAAGCCGTCGCCAAAGCCTACACCGCCGCCTGCACGCCGGACTTCTTCCTCTTCGGGCCGGAGCGCACGCTCGTGTATCGCGGGCAGATCGACGACTCGCGCCCGATGCGCGGAGCGGACCGACCCGGGAGCGGGGTGCTCGATGGCCGAGACCTCCGCGCAGCGCTCGATGCGGTGCTCGCGGGCCGGGCGGTGGGCGAGCGGCAGATGCCGAGCATCGGCTGCAACATCAAGTGGAAGCCGGGCCATGAACCCGCCTACTTCGGCTGAAGGTGGAAGCGGCGCCCCGCCGCTTCGCGAAGTCGAAGAAGCGGCGGGGCGCCGCTTCCACCAATCGACACCTCGCGCGCGCGGCGCGGTGGCGAATCCCGCGAGCCGCTTCGAGGCGCTGCACGTCGAACTCGACGGGCCGCAGCTCGGCGACGACGGCGAGCTGATCGAGCCGCGCACCGTCTTCTACCGCGACGACTCGCAATCGATCATCGCGTTCAACGACTCGCCCGATATTCCCTTCCGCGCCGGCTGCTCGCCCTATCGCGGCTGCGAACACGGCTGTGCCTACTGCTACGCGCGGCCTTACCACGAGTATCTCGGGTTCAGCGCGGGGCTGGATTTCGAGTCGAAGATCATGGTGAAACCGCGCGCCGCCGAGCTGCTGCGCGCTGCGCTCTCGAAGAAAAGCTGGCAGCCGCAGACCGTCGCGATGAGCGGCATCACCGACGTGTATCAGCCCATCGAGCGGCGACTCGGGCTCACGCGGCAGTGCCTGGAAGTCTTCGCGGAGTTCCGCAATCCCGTCGCGCTCATCACGAAGAACCATCTCATCACGCGCGACATCGACGTGCTGCGCGAGCTGGCGAAGTGGAAGGCCGTGAGCGTGGCGATCTCGCTCACCACGCTCGACGTGGAGCTGTGCAAAGTGCTCGAGCCTCGCGCCTCGCGTCCGTCCCGCCGGCTCGATGCCATCGCGCAGCTCTCCGCCTCGGGCGTGCCGGTGCGCGTGCTCACCGCGCCGATCATTCCCGGCTTGAACGACCACGAAATCCCCGCGCTGCTCAAAGCCGCGGTCGAGGCCGGGGCGATCGGCGCGGGCTACACCATCGTGCGCCTGCCGCAGGCGGTCGGGCCGATCTTCGAGAGCTGGCTGGAGCGGCACGTGCCGGGGCAGAAGGAGAAGGTGCTCGGCCGCATCCGCGAGCTGCGCGGGGGAAAGCTCCACGATCCGAAGTTCGGGACGCGCATGAGCGGCGAAGGCCCGCTCGCGGAGCAGATCGGCCAGCTGTTCGACGTGGCGAAGCGCCGGGCCGGTTTCCCCACCGGGGAAGACCTCGCCGTGCGCAATATCGACCGCGAACTGAGCGCGGCGCACTTCCACGTGCCGACGGCGCAGATGGATCTATTTTGATGGATAAGCGCGTGCGGCTGCGAAGGTGCGCGGCGAATCACTGCGCTGCGCGTTTCCAGATCGGCACGTCGGCTTTCAGACGCTCGACGGCTTCGGAGAGGAAGCGGAGGGCTTCTCCACGATGCGCGGCGAGGACGCGGATGAAGAGCGACGCTTCGCCCACGGGCACCCAGCCGAGGCGGTGGATGAAGAGGACCGCGGCGCACGGGTGCGCGGCGCTCAGCGCGGTGAAGTGGCGATCGAGGAGTCGCCGCGCCATGGGTTCGTGCGCCTCGTAGTCGAGGCCGGCGAGCGGCTGACCGTGCTCGAGTTCGCGGACGATGCCATGAAACTCCACGCACGCGCCGATCTCGCGCGACGGCAAGACGGCGGGCGGGATGACGATCGGCTCGTGGGTGAAGATGATCTCGCTTTGCATCGCTCAGCCTCCGGACACGGGCGGGATGATGGCGACTTCGCGAGCGTCGCCGATGGGCGCATCCCATGCCGCGTATTCCTGATCCACTGCGACGCGCATCCGGTCGAGCGCCGCGGCGGGCGCGAGACGCAGGACGATCGCGCGCGGCGTGTCGCTCGGCGCGCACTCGACGACGCGCTCGCGGAAGCCGAACTGATCATGCGCTTGGGCGAAGGCGAGGACGGTGACTTGCACGCCGCGGACGTGAGGCGAGGTCGCGCGGCGCGGCAAGGATTCAATGTGGCCAGCGCGCGGAGAGCGCGTTAGCTCGGCGCATGATTTCGCTGCAAGAAGCCCGCCGATTGATCGCCGAAGCCATCTCGCCGCGTGCGGCGGAGTCGCTGCCGCTCGCGGAGGTGCGCGGCTGCGTGCTGACGGACGATGTGAAGTCGGACGCGGCTTATCCATCGGCGGATCGCTCGATGATGGACGGCTACGCGATCGGCGAAGGTGAGGCGCAGGAGTTTCGCATCGTGGGCGAAGTGCGCATGGGAGCAGTGCCGGAGTTTGCGATTCAGCGCGGTGAATGTGCGCGCGTCTTCACCGGCGCGGCGGTGCCGGAGGGGACGGTGGCCGTCGTGCCGCAGGAAGACGCGGAGCGCGTGGGCGACGTGTTGAAGGTGCCGCGGCGGATGGCGAAGAGCTTCATCCGGCGTCGTGGCGTGGAGGCGCAACTCGGCGACGTGGTGCTCGCGCGCGGCAGCCGGCTCGGTGCGGCGGAACTCGCGGTCCTCGCGCAGGTGGGCGTGGTGCGGGTGCCCGTGCATCCGCCGGCGCGGGTGTGGCACATCGCGACGGGAGATGAATTGGCCGCGCCCGATGAGCCGCTGACGGCGGGAAAGATTCGTGACACGAACTCATCGCTGATCGCTGCGCTTGTCGCCGAGAGCGGCGCCCGGTTGGCGAGTCAGGAGCGGTGCGGCGACGATCCGCAGCGACTCGGTGAGTGCGTGCGGGCCTGCGACGGCGATGTGCTGCTGATTTCCGGCGGAGCGAGCGTGGGGGATTACGACTTCGGCGCGCGGGTGCTGCGCGAGGCGGGATTCGCGATCCATTTCGACAAGGTCGATCTCCGCCCCGGCAAGCCGCTTACCTTCGCCACGCGCGGCGCGCAGGCGGCGTTCGTGATTCCCGGCAATCCGGTGTCGCACTTTGTCTGCTATCACGTGGGCCTACGCCTGGCGCTGGAGAGGCTGCAAGGCATCGCGCCCGCGTGGAATTTTCTGAACGTGCCGCTCGGCGGCGAGCAGCCGCTGCGCGGTGATCCGCGAGAGACCTTTTGGCCGGCGCGCGTGGTGGTGAAGGATGGCGGGCTTGTGGCGATGCCGCAGCGCTGGACGAGTTCGGGCGACACGTTTTCGCTCGCGGGGACAAATGCGCTCATCCGCGTGGTGAACGATGCAGCGCCGGGCGAGACGGTGCCGACGCTGCTGCTGGAGGTGCCGCGCTAAAGCGGCAGCCGCAACTGCTGTGGCCCGCG
Organism: Verrucomicrobiota bacterium; assembly: GCA_009885995.1. Classification (GTDB taxonomy): domain Bacteria; phylum Verrucomicrobiota; class Verrucomicrobiia; order Chthoniobacterales; family Chthoniobacteraceae; genus VFJQ01. Next base: position 4,385 of record VFJQ01000005.1, on the reverse strand, counting down.
TGAAGGGACGAGCGTCGCGAGGCCGATGCCGATCAATCGCAGCGGCGCGCTGACGAGGCGATCGCGCGCGAGGAGGTAGCAGGCCATGCGGTAGATCTCGCGCGCATCGGCCAGCGGATCTTCGAGACGAATCTGCCGCGTGAGCGTGGTGAAGTCGCTGTAGCGGACTTTGATCTGCACGGTGAGCGCGCCGAGCGCTTCCTTTTCAAGGGCGTGGGCCACATCGTCGGCAGCTTCGCGGAGTGCCACGCGGAGGGTCGGGCGATCGTCGGTGTCCTTGAGAAAGGTCGTCTCGGCGCTGATGCTTTTGCGTTCGTCGCTCGGATCGACCGGGCGATCGTCGTCGCCAAAGGCGCGCGCCTTGAGCGTGCCCGCCCATGAGCCCACGACGGAGGCGAGGTTTGCCTTTGTGTCCTGGAGGTCGGCGATCGTCGCGATCCCGCACTGCTCGAGCGCGTGCGCGGTGACCGGGCCGACGCCGTGGATCGAGCGGACGGGCAGGGGACGCAGGAACGCGGCCTTGTCGCGCTCGGGGATGAGCGTGAGTCCGTCGGGCTTTTGGAAATCGCTGCCGAGCTTCGCGAGGAATTTGTTCGCGCCGATGCCGATGCTCGCGGTGAGTTGCCGCTCGGCGTGGATGCGCAGTTTCATCTCCTTTGCAGCGGGCAGCGCGGCGACGAGTGCTGCGTCGGGATCGGTGAAAGTGGCGAAGGATTCCGAAAGATCGAGGTAGGCCTCATCGACGGAAACTTTCTCCACGCACGAAGTCGCGGCGCGGAGGATCTCCATGATTTGTGCCGACTCAGCGCGATACACGTCCATGCGCGGTCGGACGAAGATTCCCTGCGGGCAAAGCTTCGCTGCGGTGCGCGAGGGCATCGCGGAGCGGACGCCGAATTTTCGCGCTTCGTAGCTGGCGGCGCAGACGACGCCGCGCTGGTCGGGCGGCGCGCCGACGATGAGCGGTTGGCCGCGATACGCGGGATGGTCGCGTTGTTCGACTGAGGCGAAGAACGCGTCCATATCGACGTGGAAGATGACGCGAGGCATGCGGGCGCGACTTTATGCCGGGTCGCGCGTCGCGTCACTCGCGGCGAGTTCGCGAGAGTGCGGAAGCGAAGGCTTCCCTTTCCGGCGCGGAATCATAATCTCCGCGCACACCCCGATGAGCGCCATTCGCCTAGTCTTCGCCGTCATTTTCCTCCTGGTCGCGGTGCTCACGCAGGTGATGGTGCCTGCGATGTTCCTCTGGCAGCTCAAGGTCGCCGCGACGGAATACGGCCACTGGATGGTGCTCGGGCCGCTGGCGGTGATCTTCGCGGGGCGGCGCCGCTCGGTGGTGGATTCGGTGAGCGTGGGTTTGGCGGTGCTTGCGGCCGTTTTTTTCATGTCCAGCGCCGTGCGTGCGATGCTGTTCGCCGGGACTGCGTCGGGCAAAATGAACCCGGTATTTCCCGCGCTCGCTGGTGCGCCGAAGGGGACGCCGTTTTCATTGATGCGGGTGTGGTTCGGAAAACGGCCGGTGCCCGTGGACGTGCAGACGTTCGACTTCGCCGACCACGAAGGTGCGCCGCTGCGGCTGGACTTTTATCCCGCGCAGGGACGGCAGTCCGCTCCGTGTGTGGTGATGCTGCACGGCGGTGGCTGGGAGCAGGGCGAGCGGAGCGAGTTCGCGACGATGAATCATCATCTTGCGCGGCTGGGTTACGCGGTCGCGGCGATCGACTATCGGCTCGCGCCGCGCTGGACGTGGCCCGCGCCGCAGGAGGATACGCTGGCCGCGCTGGGATTCCTGAAGGCGCGCGCGTCCGAACTCGGAATCGATCCTCAGCGGTTCGTGCTTTTCGGGCGTTCTGCGGGCGGTCAGATCGCGGAGAGTGTGGCGGCGACGGGGGATCATCCGGAGGTGGTGGGTTGCATCGCGTTTTATGCGCCTGCGGATATGCGTTTCGCATTTCAATACGCGAAGCGCAGCGACATCCTGAACTCGGACAAACTGCTGCGGCAGGTGATGGGAGGCACGCCGACGGAGAATCCGGAGAACTACGACACTGCTTCGGGATACCATGTGGCCAACCCGCGAACGCCGCCCACGCTGCAGCTTCACGGCGCCAAGGATGAACTGGTGTGGGATCGGCAAAGCCAGCGCTATGCGGACCGCCTGCGCGCGCTCGAGGTGCGCAACGTTTTCCTGCGCCTGCCGTGGGCGACGCACGCGTTCGATCACAATTTCCGTGGACCCGGTGGCCAGGTCGCGGCGTGGGCGGTCGAGCGCTTCCTTGCGTCGGTGACCGCACTGGACGTTGACGAGCGTTAGCGCGGCCTGCCGGTCGTGGTCGAGGAGCCGGGCTTTCCGATGGCGAGTTCGCCGGGGCGGCTGTGCAGCGCTTCGATGTCGAGGCTCATGTCCGTCGGCGCGTCTTCATGGGTGCCCATTTCCTTGCGCGCGAGGTCGATCAGTTTGCGCATGCTCGGCTTGTTCACACTGTAGCCCATCGCAGTGTCCTCGGTGATGCGGCTCTCGCGGAAGAGCCGCAGCAGGCACATCTCGAACGTGTGCCAGCCGTGGACGCTGTTGTCTTCGATGATGTCGTTGAAGCTGCGCAGGTCGCTTTCGCCGAGGAGGACCGTCTCCCTGACGCGCAAGTTCGAGCCCATGACTTCGCTGGCGAGAATGCGCCCGCCGGCGGTCTTCGGGATGAGGCGCTGGCTCATAACGAAGCGGATCACGTCGGCGAGGCGCTCGCGGATCTGCGCCTCTTCCTCCTGATCGAACATACCGATGACGCGGTGGAGACTTTGCGAGGCGTTGATGGTGTGCAGCGTGGCGAAGACAATGTGGCCGGTTTCCGCTGCCGTGAGGGCGATCTCCATCGTCTCACGGTCGCGCACTTCGCCGACGAGGATGGCCTTCGGGGCCTGGCGGAGCGCGGCCCGCAGGCCGGTCACGAAGTCGGGGAAGTCGCGCCCGAGTTCGCGCTGGCTGAACGTGGCGCGCTTGTGTGGGTGGAGGTATTCGATCGGGTCCTCGAGGGTGACCACATGCACGTCCTGCCCGATGTTGATCTCGTTGAGGATCGCGGCGAGCGACGTGGTCTTGCCGTTGCCCGTCGCACCGGTGACAAAAATGAGGCCATTCTTTTCCTTGGCGAAGTCCTTGCAGATCAGCGGCAACTTGAGGCTTTCGACGGTGGGGATATCGGTGCTGAGCTTGCGCATCACGATGGCGTGATGGCCGTTTTGCTTGAAGACGTTGACGCGGAAGCGGGCGACATTTGGGACGGCGTAGCTGGTGTCGCAGGAGCCGCGCTCCTTGTAGTCAAGTTTCAGCCGCTCACTCTCGCCGATGAGCTTTTCCGCCACCAGCTTGGTGTGGAGCGGCTGGAGCGCCGGCATGAACTGAGGGATGTCGATCGGGCGTAATTTGCCGAAGGCTTCGACCTGCGGCGGCTTGCCGACTACAAAGAGGCAGTCCGACACGCCATCGAATGCTTGAAGCATTGTCGAAAGGACAGTGTCCAGATTCAGAGGCTGGGAAGCTTGGTTTGGTGTGCTCAACGGAGTAGGAGGATAGCTTTGGGCGGCAATCAGGCAAATTCTACCCGAGGTGAAACATTTGTTGTGCCGTAGTGCTGGGCTATGCGGGGTTGCGCGGCCTTTGCGGTTGGGGCAAAAGGTGCGAGTGAGTTTACTTCGTCTCCTGCTTCTCCTTCCCGCCGCTTTACTGTCTGCGTGTGCCACGACGGGGTCGAAGCCGGCTTTGCGGACCGTGCGCCATGTCGATCTGCCCCGCTACATGGGCGATTGGCGGGTGATCGCGAACATTCCGTATTTCGCCGAACGCGGTTGTGTGGAGTCGATCGAAAGCTACGCGCTGCGTTCGGATGGGAAGATCGCGAACTGGTTCCGCTTCCGAAAAGGCTCATTCGATGCGCCGCAGAAACGCATCGATTTCGTCGCGGAAGTGACTAACCCGCGGACAAATGCCGAGTGGCGAGTGCACTTTGCGCCGCTGATCAGCGCGGCATACCTGATCATCGACCTCGATCCCGGATACCGCTGGGTAGTCGTCGGGCATCCCTCGCGGCGCTACGGCTGGATCATGGCGCGCACGCCGACGCTGTCGGATGCGACGTATCGAAATCTCTTGGAGCGGCTGGAGGCGCAGGGCTACGACTCACGAGCTTTTGTCAAAGTGCCGCAGACTCGCCGTCGAGTGCCGGGAACAGCCGCCCGCTAAGAGCCTGTCGGACTGAGCTTGTGGCGTTGGCGGTGAGCCTCGCCAGCGCGGCGCCCTCGCCGCAGTGACGCGGCGGATCGCGGGTTAAAAAGGCGCGCGGCGAGTTGAAAAACGGGCGGCGTTCGGGGGAGGCGGGCGTTTGCTC
>VFJQ01000013.1 GCA_009885995.1 Verrucomicrobiota bacterium | reverse complement strand
CGCTCCGACGCTCCGACGCCCCGACGCTCCGAGTGCGACAGGCGAACTATCGTTTGTCTGAGGGTGGAAAACCGAATCCATGATCAGGGCCGTTTAGGAGGTCACGCGAAACGTGGCAAACGTTTTCATCCGAAATGAATCCAGCGCGGCGAACCGAAGCGGCGGTCGCGTTCGCAACCCTGTAGGGCAAGCGCCCCACCGGCAAGCGGGGCGCTTGCCCTACACCCCCCTCACTCAATCGCGCGCTTGAGCAGATTGTGCGTGATGCTTGTGCGTGATGCGCTGCACGCGCTCGTCCGGACCGTGCGGGAGGCTCCAGTGCGACCACGGGAGCATTGCCCGAGCGGCGAGGAGAGGCCTTGCACTCAGAAGGTCGTCGCGCTCGTGATCGGCGTGAGGCGCCACCGGCAGACGCTCGACTACCCGCGCTTCGCGTCCATCTTCGCGCGGCCACGCTCGAGGATCTTGCGCTCGGCGCGCGTGAGGCTCTGCATGCCGCTCTGCGCGATCTTATCGAGGATGGGATCCATCTCCTCGGCCATGAACTGTTCCGGTGGCATCCGCTGCAACCGCGCCTCGCGCTGGCGGTGGTCGAAGATCATGCGCTGGAACCAGAAAGGCCGTCCGAACCCGAGGCGGCGCGTGGCGATCCAGCCCACGACGCAGCCGGTGAACGCCGCAGCAGGACCGGCGAGCGGGAAGCTGCGCGTGATCCAGCAGGTCGCGCTGATGAGCGCGAGGCCGAGGCCGAAGTATTTCGCGCCGATCTTCAGCGGCACCACGAAGAACAAATGCCCGATGACTTCCAGCTCCGGCAGCGCCGTCGCGAATGCCGTGACCAGCGCCGCGGCCCCCGCCGATGCGCCCACGAGCGGGACCGCCGGCATCGCAAGCACGTGCGCGAGGCCGCCGGCGATCTGGCCGAGGGCGAAGAGGCTGAGCGTCTGCCGCGGGCCGATGATCGGCTCAATCTCGCGACCGGCGAAGTAGATCAGCAGCAGGTTCGCGAGCAGGTGCAGCGGGTTGTCGTGCAGAAAACCGAACGTGAGGAACTGCCACCATTTCCCGCCGGACAAACTCTCGCTGCCGACCGCGAGCCATGCCGCGATCCAGCCGTCATCGACGAGGACTGGATCGAGCATCGTGAGCATCCATTGCGACGCGAATGCGCCCGTGAGGCAGGCGACCAGCAGCACCGTCACCGAGGGACGCCCGCCCACCCAATATCGCGGGAAGAGTTGCGTTTGGCGGCGGGAGGGTCGCATGGCGGTGAGACTACGCGGAGCCAGCGCGGTGCCAAACGGAAAACATGGAGCGCTGGCGTCCTCGCCGGCCACGAGCAAAGGCGCGAAGCGCGGCACAAAGATCGAGAGTGGCGCTGCGCGCGCTGGAGGTGGCCGGCGGGGACGCCAGCGCTCCATCCTAGTCCTCCGGCAGCGGGCGCCCTTTCGTCTCCGGCAGGAACAGCAATGCGACGAGTCCGACCAGGAACACCGCGCTCATGTAGCAGCCGGCGGTGCGGAAGGCGTTGAGTTCGGCGGTGGCTTTCATGGCGGCGCTGGCGGTCGCTGGCAGCGCGGCGACGGCTGTGGCTCCGAGCCTGGCTTGCAACACGCCGAGCGTGACCGGTCCGCTGGCGGCAATGAAGCGCCCAACGTTGTAACAGAAGCTGGTGCCGGTGCTGCGCAGGCGCGTGGGGAAAAGCTCGGGCAGATAAATCGCGAAGCCCGCGAAGAGCGAGAGCTGGCAGACGCCGAGCACGAAGCTCATCCAGATGTCCGCACGCGTGTTGAACTTCAGGTAGAAGAAAATCGTTGCCGCCATCGCCGCGAGGAAGGCGACAACGAACACCGGCTTGCGACCAAAGCGATGCGCGGCCTTGCTGAACGCGATCATGCCGACGAAGGCGCCGATGTTCATGACGATCAGGTTTGCCGCGGCCCACCATTGCTTGGCGGCGCTGACTTCCACGGGGCTCAGGTTCTTGCCGGCGAGCGAGTCGGCGATGGCGGCGGAGACGAGCTTGTTGCTGAAGAAGCCGATGCCCCACAGCCCGACGACGGCGGACACGCAGAGCATCATCCCGAACAGCGCGGGTTTCCGCCAGCGCGCGTCGCCGAAGAGGCTCAGGTAGGAACCCATCGCCTTGGTGCTGTCGATTTTGCTCGTGGCCTTCGCGGCGATCCACTTCTCGGGCTCCTTCAGGCGCATCATGATGAAGATGCAGAGGAAGGCGGGGATGGCTCCGATCCAGAAAAGATACTTCCACGAAACCAGCGGATCGACTCCCGAGAGCGACATCGCGCAAAGCCCGGCGGTGACGTTGCCGACGGCGGAGAGAGCCTGCAACATGCCGAGCGCTTTCGGGCGGGCGGAATCCGGCAAGGCGTCCGCGACCAGCGCGACCGCGAGTCCGAATACGCCGCCGACCCCGAGCCCGGTCAGCGCGCGGTAGATCATGAACTGCTCGATGTTCGCCGCGAATGAGGAAAGCCCGGTGAAGAGCGAGTAGATGAGCACGGTGATCGCGAGCGTCTTCGCGCGACCGATCCGGTCGCCGACCGCGCCAAAGATGAGACCGCCCGTGGCCCAGCCCGCGATGAAGACGCTCATCGCCCACCCACTCAGCTTGCCCTGCGTGAGCGAGTCCACGCCGGGCGACAGCGCTTTGACGGCGTTATCGCGCGCTAGGATGAAGAGTTGCTGGTCGAGGCAGTCGAAGCACCACGCCGCCGATGCAACGAAGAAAACGAACCAGTGGTAGCTGTTGAGTTGCTTCCACCAAGGTTGGGAGGAGTCGGTCATAAGGCGCGGAGATTTCGAGAGGAGGAGCCGTGGGGCAACCAAAATCGCGGCCTACAATTTCGGCGCGGCGGGCTTCACGGGCGCGGCCCAGTTCGGGGCGCCGTTGGCTTTCATCTTTCGCTTGAAGACCTTGTCGCCGCAGGTGGCGAAGATCGTGTCGAAGTTTGCGCCGCCGAAGCAGAGGTTGCTCACCTTGCCGTTCGGGGTGGGAAGGATGCAGTTCACGCGGCCCGCTTGATCGCAGACCTGGATGCCCATCCTAGTGGCGACGTAGAGGCGTCCGTCCTTGTCCACTTCGAGACCGTCGGCGCCGCTGTCGTCGGCGGTGTCGGGCTGGTGGAGCCAGAAATACTTCTGCTTGTGGCGGAGGGTGCCGTCGGGCTGGACTTGGTAGCTATAGACCCACTTGGTGCGCGAGTCGGCGACGTAGAGGAGCGACTGATCGGGGCTGAGGACGATGCCGTTCGAGAAGCGCAGGCCTTTGTCCACGACCTTTGCGGGGCCATCCTTCGGGAGCAGCCAGAGCTGGCTGGGGCTTTTGCCGTCCCAGCCGGGCTCGGTGACCCACGCGTTGCCATTCGCGGCGACGGTGAGGTCGTTGCCACGGAAGCCTTCGGCGAGCTTGGTCCCCTTCCCCGCAGCGTCGTAGGCGATGATCTGCTGGGCTTTGCTGGCGACGGAGACGAGCCGTCCATCGGGACCGAAGGCCTGGCCATCGCCGCCTTGGTTGTCTTCGAGGAAGACGGAGACTTTGCCGTCGAGGCCGACCTTGAAGGTCTTCGAGACGCCGCCGCCTTCGATGAAAAAGACCTCGCCCTTCGCGTTCGCCGCGGGGCCTTCGGTGCCTTTGTGACCTTCGCTCACGAGTTCCCATGGGCTGGCAGGATCGACGATCTCGCCGAGCATCCGGTTTTGTGAGCCGTGATTCGCCGGGCCGGTGGGCCAGTCTTTCCACAACCAGCGCATGACCTCGGGGAAGATGGCGGTGCCGTGCTTGCCATTGTGCGCGCCTTCGCCCCACGCGTGGTTCACTTCGTAGCCGGCCCACGTGAGCGCGCGCTCCATCGTCTGGTTCATCATCCACCAGTCGCCGCCGTAGATGTTGTTGTCGTTGGAGCCATCCTGCAGGAAGACGCGCAGCGGCTTCGGCTCGAACTTTCGGATGAGCGTGTGGATGCCGTCGCCGCCGCGCAGGCCGACGTAGGTGCCGACGGTGGTGAAGACGCGGCTAAACGAATCGGGCCGCTCCCACGCGGCGGTGAAGGCGGCGATGCCACCGCTCGACGAGCCGCAGATGCCGCGGTCGGTGGCGGCTTTGGAGATGTGGATCGCGCGGCCGTCGGCGGTGGCGCGCGTCTCGGCGTCGGGGATGAGTTCGTCGATGAGGAAGCGCGCGTAGTTGTCGCCGAGGCCGTCGTATTCGTAGCTGCGGTTGAAGCGGTCGAGCGCCGCGTCGGGATTCGCAGCTTTCACGCGGCCGTGCATGACGAAGACGCCGATGGTGACCGGCAGTTCTTTGCGCGCGATGAGGTTGTCGAAGACGGTGGGCGCTTCGTAGTTCTTCCCGTTGCCGTCCTGGAAGAACATGAGGCACGCGGGCTTCGCGGGGTCGTATTGTTTCGGCACATAGACGAAGTAGTCGCGCGTGGTGCCGGGGAAGACTTTCGACTTCTCGAAGGAGAACTTGAGGACGTCGCCCTTCGGCACGCCGTCGTGCGGCTTCGAGTCGTCGGTGAGCGGGAACTCGGGCTCGGCGGCGAAGGCGGCTGTGGCGAGGATGAGAAGGAAGGAGCGGGGTGTCATGCGGGCGCGCACGGTGGCGAACCGGGCACGGCGGAGCAACCGCGAAGAAGGGCAGGCAACCAGAAGCGTGCGAAGGACGATTCAGCGGTATGAAAACAAAGATTTCCATGATGGCGCTGGCGGCGGCGCTCCTGTTCAGCGGATGCGAAGCATACGTCGTCGATCGCAGACCGGTCACCCGCAGTTACGGCTATTCCAGCTACCAGCACCACCGCGACTACGACGGCCGGACCTACTACAATGATCGGTATTACCCGCGTTCCAGCTCCACGGTGGTCATCGGCTCGCGCCCGAGCGTTTACCGGAGCAGCCCATATCGGAGCGGTTACACGACGCGCGCCACGAACCAAGTTTACGTCCAACCGCGGTCATCGGGATACTACCGCTCCGGCGCCACGGTCGTGGTCACGGACAAGAAAAAGAAGAAGGACAAGCACCACGATTAGGTGTGGGTGAGCCGCGGTAAAAATTCGGCATTTACGGCGAGCGAAAGGCGGTTACTCTCCGCGCCGTTCCAGCTGCCGCCACGTGGCGGTGAGTCCCCGGGAATCTTCCCTCCAACAAGAAGATATGGGCAAAAAGACCACCACCAAAAAAACCACGACGACCAAGCGTGCGGCAGCCAAAATTGCCGCCCCGGTCGTTTTCACCAACCAAGTCCCCGCTCCCGCGACGGTCACCAAACCGAAGCGCGCGAAAGCGACCAAACCCGCCGCGGCGAAAAAAGCCGCTGCGCCAAAGACCACAAAGACCACCCGGACGCGGAAGCCAGCCGCGATAGCCGCCGGCTTCACGATGGAAGACATCGGACTACGCGCCTACTTCATCGCTGAAAAGCGCCAGCAATGCGGCCAGCACGGCACGCCGGAGGGCGATTGGCTCGAAGCCGAGCGCCAACTCCGCGCTGAACTGGCGGTCTGACACGCGGCATCCCACAGCATGAGCGCTGAGCCTTTCGCGGAACTCGCCGCAGCGCTACGCGAACGGGTCGCAGTTATCGCCGACCGGGAGCTCTACGCGAGCGATCCCGCCGGGCACCTCGCAAAGCTGAAAGCAGCGTCTGCGCGGATCGACGCTGCGAGCGCGGCGCTGCCGAAGCCGGTGCCGGGCGACCTCGCGCACTACCTTCACGGGAGCAGCTTTCAGAAGGCGCTCGCCTGGCTGGAAGCGCGCGGCCACGCAGCGTAGTCGGCTGGCAAGGATTCTGCACGCGAGTTTGCGCCCATGAATCCGTGCCTCCGCATCTCTCTGCTCATCGCGCTCGCGTTCGCGGGCTGCGAACCGCCGCGGCCAAAGCTCAAGCCCGCACCGCCGCCGACTCCGCCACTCGGTCCGCCAGCACAGCGCATCAGCGGTGAACGCCTGAACGCAGAGGATGCGATGAGTTTCAGCGACCTCTCGCTACTCCTGCGGATGGGCACGCCGGAAAATGCGCTCATGCAGCAGATCGCGCGGCGCGGGTTCATCGATCCGATCAATCCCGCACAGGCGCAGAGCCTCGCCGGACTCGGCGCGTCGCAGCGGTTGATCATCGTCGTGCAGGATCGGCAATACGTGCTCAACGCCGCGGAGCGGCAGGGATACCTCGCCCGGCAGCAGCGGCGCGAAAAGGCGGCACGTGGCAAGACGATGGCGGACCTTGATAAGCGCGAAGCGGAGTTTGCCGAGCGGCAGCAGCAGCTCCAGCTTCAGCAGCAGACGTTCGACATGGTCGCGCAGAAGGAGCGCGAACAGCAGCAACTCGAACAGGCGAAAGCCGCCTACGCGCAGCGGCGAAAGCAACTCGAGGCGGAGATCGAGGACCTGAAGACCCGCATCACCGCATACCGGCGCTCCGGTTACCGCGAGAGCAACCTGACGGGGATGAACCAGCAACTGAAGTCGCTGCAAGACGAGCTGTTCAACCTGCGCTCGCCGTAGCCGACTCAGCGGCGCCGCCCGCCAAACAAGCCACCGAGCACGCCGCGTATGATCTCGCGGCCAAGCCCGCTGCCGATGCTGCGCACGGCGCTGGAGGTCATCTTCTCGAGCAAACCTTCGCGACGACCGCCGCGCGGGCCGGTGCTGCCGAAGACCATGCCGCCCAAGCCGCCAAGCGCTCCCGCTCCCGCGTCCGGAGGAGGTGATCCGGGCGCGGCGACCCCAGATTGCGTCGTTCGCTGCGCGAGAATCTCGGCCGCGCTCTCGCGATCGATCTCCTTTTCGTAGGTGCCGAAAATGACGCTGCCCTGGATGAGCGCGCGGCGCTCGTCGGGCGTGATCGGACCGAGTTGGCTGCGCGGCGGGACGATGAAGGCTCGCTCGACGATGCCGGGCTGCCCGCGTTCATCGAGCAGGGAGATGAGCGCTTCGCCGACGCCGAGTTCGGTGATCACCTGCTCTGTGTTCAGCTTCGGGTTCGGGCGGAATGTCTCGGCGCTCGCCCTCACCGCTTTTTGATCACGCGGTGTGAAGGCGCGCAGCGCGTGCTGCACACGGTTGCCGAGTTGGGCGAGGATCGCATCCGGGATGTCGAGCGGGTTTTGGCTGACGAAATAGACGCCGACGCCCTTTGAACGGATGAGCCGGACGACTTGCTCAACTTTCTCCTGCAAGCTCTGCGGGATGTCGGTGAAGAGCAGGTGTGCCTCGTCGAAGAAGAAGACGAGCTTCGGCTTCGGCAGGTCGCCGACTTCGGGCAGGTGCTCGAAGAGTTCGCTGAGCATCCAGAGCAGCATCGCAGCATAGGTGCGGGGGCTGTTCATGAGGCGGTCGGCGGCGAGGATGTTGATGTGGCCGCGTCCGTCGCCGTCGGTCTGGAGGAAGTCGTCAAGGTTCAGCGCGGGCTCGCCGAAGAAATTCTCCGCGCCCTGCTGTTCGAGCGTGAGGAGGTTGCGCTGGATCGCACCGATGCTGGCTTTCGACACGTTTCCGTATTGCGTCGTGAACTGCGCGGCGTTGTCGCCGATCCACTGGAGCAGCGCGGTGAGATCCTTGAGGTCGAGCAACAGCAGGCCGTTTTCGTCGGCGATCTTGAAGGCGAGCGCGAGCACGCCGGCTTGCGTGTCGTTGAGATTGAGCAGTCGCGAGAGGAGCAGCGGTCCCATCTCGCTCACGGTCGCGCGGATCGGGTGACCGCTCTCGCCGAAGACATCCCAGAACACGACCGGAAAGGCAGTCGGCACGCGATCGGTGAGGCCGAGTTGCTTCACGCGCTCGGCGACTTTCGGGTTCGCGCCACCCGGCTTCGCGACACCGCTGAGGTCCCCTTTCACATCCGCCATGAAGACCGGCACGCCGATGGCACTGAACTGCTCCGCAAGCGATTGCAACGTCACCGTCTTGCCGGTGCCGGTCGCGCCGGCGATGAGCCCGTGGCGATTGGCCATCGCGGGATCGAACAGGATTTCGGTGCTGCTCTTGGCGAGGAGAAATGGGGCGCTCATGCGGGCGCTTTACGCCACCGTGAGCGCGGCGGAAATCAGAAAAGTCCCGCGATCGACGGCATCTTCAGCAATGTGATCAGGATCGTGACGGTGATCATGCTCAGCACCGTGGACCAAAAAACCGATGCGGCGGCAAAGTGGTGATCGGCGCCCATCTCGTGAGCGACGAGCGCGGTGTTCACGGCGGTGGGAAAGGACGTGCCGAGGATCATCACCAGCGCCGTCTCACCGGTGAAACCAAACGCCTTGACCAAGAGCACGCCGACGATCGGCCCGACGATCAATCGAAGCACGAGCGCCCAACTGAGCTGCGAGAGCCGCTGGTTGTGCTCGGTCTTCGAGAGCTGCACGCCGAGCGTGACGAGCGCCATCGCCACGAGGCCGCTGGCGAAGTAACTCATCGGCACCCACAGCCAGCGCCACTGCATCACCGGCACATCAAAAGTGCGCACGAGCAGCGCGACAGCGACGGCGTAGATGGAGACCTGGCGCAGCGCCGGGAGCAGCGCGCGCCAGCCGGAGTGCTTCGCCGACGACGCCAGAAAGATGCCGACGGTGAAGTTGCCGATGTTTTGCACGAGGATCACGAAGACTTGCAGCACCTCGGCCTGCCCGGGAAACGCGAGCGCCATGAGAGGGATGCCGTAGTTCGCGGAGTTGTAAAACATCGCGGCGATCTGCAAGCCGCGCGTCTGCGCCGGGTTGTAGCGCATGAAACGGCCGACGATGCCGCCGAGCACGAACATCGCTGTCGAAACGCAGACGGTGAAGAGGATCACCTTCGTCGCGATGCCGCGCGCGAGGTCCGCGGAGACGAGTTTCGTGAAGATGAACGCGGGCACGAAGATGTTCACGTTGAGCTTCACCACCGTGTTCAGGTCGACGTTGAACTTTCGATCGAGCAACCACCCGCACGCGAACATCGCGAGGATCGGCAGCAGAACCTGAGTGAAGACTTCGAGCAGGAGCACGCGCGGCTTCTAGCAGTGACTTCGCCTTCTCCACAAAAACAAACAGCCAGCCCGCACTCGGCGGACTGGCTGTCTGAAATCTTCCGGACTCGCGATGGTCGCGATCCTAGCTATGGAAGTTGAAACGCGTTTTGTTCTTCGCGCGTCGCGCGCTGATCTTCGCTTTACGCTTGGTGCGCTGCATCGGTGTTTCGAATGCGCGCAAACGGCGCACTTCGTCCATGATGCCTTCTGCTTCGAGCTTGCTCTTGAGGCGCTTGAGTGCGCGGTCGATTGGCTCGCCTTTTTTTACGATGACTTCTGGCATATGCGTTTTATTCCCTTCCTTTCTTTCGTGATTCGAACGTTGTGAGTAACTGGTGAAAAGTGATTGAGGCGCGGAGGCTAGGACCGCCGCGAAGGGCCGTCAACGCTTGATTCCCGGAAAGTTCGCATCGGTGGATAACCCGCGGATTCTTTCTACGCGCCTACCGTAAAAAGCGACCACGTGGCCTTGTGTAGCGGACACGCATTTAGGGCCTTTTTGTCCCGCTCTCCTCCTTTGACCGAATCGACCACCCTCGGTCGTTCCTGTCGGCGCACAAGCACCCGCTCGACCGATCCCCACGCGCTGCCGTCCGAGCAAAATCCCGCCACCGTCCCCGGATTTATACGGATGGGGACGGGTTTCGCATGAGCGCGCGAGCGTAACACTTCCCCACCGCCGCCCGGCGTGTGTATCTTGCCGCCATGCCTGCTACGCATTTCGACTCCATCGACGAGATCCTCCGCGACGTCCGCGCGGGAAAGATGGTCATCGTCACCGATGACGCCGACCGGGAAAATGAAGGCGACCTCGTCATGGCCGCGGAGAAATGCACGGCGACGGCGGTGAACTTCATGGCGACGCACGGGCGCGGCCTCATCTGCGCGCCACTGAGCGAAGAGCGCGCCGAAGCGCTCGGGCTCCAGCGTATGGTCGTGGAGAATCGCGAGACCTACCGGACCGATTTCACCGTCTCGGTCGATGCCGCTAAAGGCATCGGCACGGGCATCAGTGCGCAGGACCGGGCGCGGACGATCGAAGTGCTCGCCGACCCTCAGGCGCGCCCGGCGGACCTCTTGCAACCCGGCCACGTCTTCCCGCTGCGCGCAAAACCGGGTGGCGTGCTCCGGCGCGCGGGGCACACGGAGGCGAGCGTCGATCTCACGCGGCTCGCGGGGCTCCAGCCGGCGGCGGTGATCTGCGAAGTCCTCAGCACGGACGGCACCGCGATGCGTCTGCCGGAGCTGCTGAAATTCAAGAAGCTGCACAAGCTGCGGATGTGCAGCATCCAGGATCTCATCGCCTACCGGCGCAAAGCCGAGCGGCTCATCGAAGCAGAGCAGATCATCAAGATGCCGACGGACTACGGCGACTTCGACCTGCACCTTTACCGCAGCGTCGTCGATGGGGTGCATCACCTCGCGCTTGTGAAGGGCGATATTTCCCCGCGCAAAGCGACGCTCGTGCGCGTTCACAGCGAGTGCCTGACCGGCGACATCTTCGGCAGCCGGCGGTGCGACTGCGGGCACCAGCTCCACCGCGCGATGGAACTGATCGCGGAGCAAGGCGGCGTGCTCTTGTATATGCGTCATCACGAAGGCCGCGGCATCGGCCTGCCGGCGAAAATCCACGCTTACAAACTTCAGGAGGATGGCCTCGATACGGTCGAGGCGAACCTCAAGCTCGGCTTTGCCCCGGAGCTGCGCGACTACGGTATCGGCGCGCAAATCCTCGCCGACCTCGGCGTGCGCAAGATGCGCTTCCTCACGAACAACCCGAAGAAAGTCGTCGGCCTCGAGGCGTATGGATTAAAGATCGTCGAAGTCGTCCCGATCAAGGCGCCGCCGAATCCGCACAACGCCCGGTATCTCGAGACGAAGCGGGTCAAGATGGGGCACCTGCTATGACGAACGGAACCAGCTGGGAATCTTGAGGTGCGAGTGGGCTCATCTATGCTGTGCTACTCAACGGATGCCTGATCTCAACGCCTCGCCAAAACGCCCAACTCGTGCGCTGCTGGTAGGCGCGTATCGTAACGCTGCAGACCGCGACGAAGCGCAAAGTCTGCTCGACGAACTCGACGAACTGGTGCGCACGCTCGGCGTGCCCGTCGGTGAGAAGCTGCTCATTTCCCATCGCGAGTCGCACGCGCGTTTCCTCATCGGCTCGGGCAAGGCCGCAGAGATCGTGGCGCACGCGAAGGAGCATGGGCTCGACGTGATCGTCTTCGACAACGACCTCACGCCCTCGCAGCAACGCAACTGGGAGACGCTCGCCGAGCTCCCCGTGATCGACCGCGAGGAAGTCATCCTCGATATTTTCGCCCGCCGCGCACAGACGCGTGAGGCGCGGCTACAGATCGATCTGGCGCGCGCGGAGTATTCGCTGCCACGCCTGACTCGCGCGTGGAGCCATCTCGTGCGCCAGGGCGGCGGGATCGGCGGCCGCGGCGAAGGCGAGAGCCAGCTCGAGCAGGACAAACGGCGCCTGCGCAGGCAGATCGACCGGCTCAAGCACGACATCAAAGAGGTCCGCAGCGCCCGCGCGACCCAGCGCAAGGACCGCCAGCGCACGCCCGTGCCGAACGCGGCGATCGTCGGCTACACGAACGCCGGCAAATCCTCCCTGCTCCGCCGGCTCACCGGCGCGGATGTCTTCGTCGAAGACAAGCTCTTCGCCACGCTCGACACGACGACGCGCCGGATTGACCTGCCGAACAAGCAACCGCTGCTGCTCACCGACACGGTTGGTTTCGTGCGCCGGCTGCCGCACCATCTCGTCGAATCGTTCAACGCGACACTCGAAGAGTCCGTGTTTGCGGATTTTCTCATTCACGTGGTCGATGCCTCCCAGTCGCGGGCCGTGGATTTCCACAACACCACCATGCGTGTGCTCGCCGACCTCGGCGTCGGCGAAAAGCCAACGCTTGTCGTCTTCAACAAGATCGATCGCGTCGAGGATCCGGAGACGCTGGCAAACCTGCGCCGCCATTTTCCCGACGCGCTCTTCATTTCCGCCCGCTCGGGCGAGGGCATCGACGCGCTCATCGATCGTATCGGCGAATGGGTCGCCAACGCCGGTGTGACGCGCGAATTGCGGCTCCCCACGAGCGCCGGAGCCTTGATCGCCCGCCTGCACCGCGAGGCCCATGTGCGCGAGATCGAGTATCTCGCCGACGAGGTGCGGATGATCGCGACGGTTCCGCGCGCGCTTCAGCCGCTGGTGAGCGAGTTTGTCATCGACGCTGCGGCTTCCGATTCGGTAAGCGATTCGAGCCCTGAGAAAGAACAACTCACAGCCACAATTGCGCATCCGCAACACGCGGGGTTCAAAATCCACGTGATCGACCCCGACCTCGCGCGATGAAATCGTTTCTGGACAGATTCAGGCGAAATGGGCCGGACGATGATGACGCGCCACGGCAGGCGGAATCGGCCCGGGATCTTGCCGCCCAAGCGCTGAGAAGGAGAACCAAGGCCGCCAGCGCCACGCCTGAAGACGATGTGGAGGGGACGACTTCCGCATCGGCAAGTCGCAGCGCCGAGGGCTCCGCGGCGGCAGCCCCAGCGGTGCGCAGGGACGAAACGATCATCTTCACTCTCGGCGATTTCCTGCCGCGCATCCCGACGCAACTGCTCACGGCCACGGAACATGACGCATCGATGCCGCTGACGTTCGATGCGTGCGAGCTGTCGGCGCGGATCGCCCGCGGGCAGACGACGATCGCGCTGTCGGAGATCTACCAGCGCGCACCGAAAATCTTCCGTGGAGAAATCCGGGCGTCGGACAACATCGAGGTCCGGTTCCCGTGGCAGAAGCTGCTCGACATGGTCAAGGGTGGCGAAGCCGCTTCGTCGCAACCGAAGCTCACCGACGCCGCGGCCGCGGCGCTCGCGCAGCAGCTCCGCACCCGCAAGCGAAACGCGCCGGGCGCAGGCGGCGCGACGGCCCCGCAAACAGCCGGGGCTCCCCGCCAGCCGATGTGGTTCAGCCGCCCGACTTCGCCGGCCACGCCAGCAACCGGCGCTCTGACTGAGATGCAGCCAGAGCCGAAGCCTGCGGAGCCGGCGCACGCGCCGCCTCACCCGACTAAGCTTCCCTTGCTCCCCACTGTGCCCGTCATGATGCCGGCGCCCGCGGTGATGCAGGATCTCGATTTCGCGATCGAACTCGAACGCATCACGAAGATGACCGAGCAGGAAGTCGAACGCCTCCGCACGGGTTACGAGGAGACGATCGCCGAGCTCACCACCCAGCGTGACGAAGCGCGCGAGCAACTCAAAACCAGCCGACAATCAGGAGCCGGCGACGAGGAAGCCGCCACTGTCGCGAATGAGCGAGACGCACAGAACTCGAAGCTCGAAGAGAACCGGAAAGAAATCGAAGCCCTCTACACCGACGCGGCGCGCTACGATAAGCAGCTCGAACAGGAGAAAACACACTTCACACAGTTGCAGAAGACTGCTGAGGCCGGGCTCGCAGCGATCAGCAAAGAACGTGACGAGGCACGGCTCGATGCTGAGTCGCGTGCGGGAGAGATCACCGTGCTGCAGGCTGAACTGGCGACGCTCAAGCAGACCCAGACAGCGCAGATTCAAGCTCTGACCGCCGAACGCGACGCGCTCGACCAGCAAAAGCAGCACTTTGCCGAGCAAGCAGCCGCGCTTCAAAAGGCTGAATCGGGCGGCAAGGAACTGCTGCGCGGGGAAGGCGAACGCTCGCAGCGCGAAATCCAGCGACAGACTGAGGAACTTCAGCGCCGGATCACCGCACTCGAAAGTTCCCAGCGCGAAGTCGCGCAGGAGTTGACCCGCGAACGCGAGGCACGGATCAAAGCCGAGCGCACGGCGGCGCAGGCGGATCGCGCGAGAGGTGAAGCAACGGCGCTGGTCGAATCCACGCGCAACGATGCCAAGCGCGAACTTGAAGCCCTCACACGCAAGCGGGAGGCGGAGCTGTCCAAGACGCAGAAAGAGCTGCAGGAAAAGCTGGACGCCCAGCTTGAGACCCACGCCCGACTGATGAAGATCGAGCGCGATGCGCTGGCGAAAGAGCGCGAGAAACTTGCGGCAGCGCACAGCCCCGAAGGCAACGAACTCGCCGCACTCAGGAGCCTCCACGAGAAAGCTTCGAGTGAGGCCGCCGCCTTGCGCGACGAGCAGGAGAAGCTCACGGGGCAGGTCCACAAACTTCAACTCCGGCTCAAAGCCACCGAAGAGCGGCGCGAAGCGGAGCAACATGCGGAGCGCGAGACACACGCACCCGCGCTCCATCAAGCACGCGATGAAGCGGCAGCCGCTACGAAAGTTCGCGACCCGCTCGGCGGGATCGAGAGCGCGAAAAGCGATCTCGATCAGAGCCTCGGCGCCCTGACGCAGCAACGCGACGCCGCGCGCAAGCGCGTGGAACGGCTCCAGTGCGAGATCGACGAACTGCTCGCTCACCCGCCGGCGGACCCGGCGATGGCCGGTGAACTCGAGCGCACAAAGGCCGCGCTGGCCGCTGCTCAGCAGAAGTCCGCGGGCAACTCGGGTGAACTCGAAAGCTTACGAGCTGAGAGCCAGCGCCAGCTTGCCGCGCAGCGCGAGGAGAACGCACGCAAGCTCGCGTATGCGCGTGATGAAGCCACGCTCGCTGCACGGGCGCAGGCGGACAAATTGGGTGCCGCCGAAAGGGCCCGGGCAAAGTTTGAAAAAGACCTCGCTGCGGCCCGGCATGATGTGGAAAAACTCGTGGCGGAGTTGACCGAAGCGCGCAAGCGCACGGAGGCCAATCCCGCTCTCACCGCGCTGCTCGAGCGCACCAAATCTCAGGTCAACGAAGCACACCGAAGGATCGAAATTATGACTTCCGAACTCGATCAGCAGAAAAAATCAGCGGCCGCGAGGGCCGAGGAATCCGAGAAGGCACTGGCAGAGCGTCTTCGGGCGGCCGAGTCTGCCTTGGCTGCGAAGGATGCGGAAATTGCGCGACTCCGGACGGAATACGAAACCTCACACGCGGGCACGAAATCCGGATCTGTCGAAGCCGAAGACGCGATCCGGACCGAGCGCGACGAACTCGCCGCCGAACTCGAGACCATGCGTGAGCGGACCAAGGCGCTGCTCAGCAAGAGCGCGAAGGACCACGCCGCAGCGCTGGCCGCCGCTGAGGCGGAGCGCGATGCCGCCCGGCGCGAAAGCACGGCTGAGGCGCAGCGGCTCGCAGAAGATCGCCTCGCAGCCGATCAGGCGACGGCACAACACCGGCGTGAGATGGAGGCGCTAAATGGCCAGCTCAACGAGTTGGCAAACGAACTGGCGCGGACGCAGCAGGCGGCGGAGCGGCAGAGCGCGGAGTTTCTTCGCGAACTGAAGGCCGTGACGGAACAACGTGACAAGGCGATGACCGCGAGCGCGGTGGCGGAGACTGAATCGCACGCGCGGGGCTCCAGCGACGACGAGGCGCGCGTCCAAACCGACCGCCTCACCGCTGAGCGCATCACGCGGCTGGAGCGCGACGTGGCGCGGATGCGCCGCGAGCGCGACCAACTCATCGAGCAGCGCGACGAACTGCGCGACCGAATCGCAGGCATGGCAGACGCGCAGCAACGGCTAGAGCAGGACATCGACCCTCGGACCACCAAGGCCAAGCCGCTCCCGACCGACGTGGTGCAGAAGCCGGTGCCGGAGCGCGAATCCAACGTGATCGACATCCGTGAAGCCGAATTGCTACAGCCCGGCGATCCAGACTCCAGCGGCGTGCGGCCCCCGCAGCTGCGGCCGATGGTGATTCCGCCTCCAAATCTCCGCGTGCTGTAGGCAGCACCCCAAGATAGCGGGCGTCAAGCCGGGAAAGGCACAATATATTGGGGTTGGTGGATTGACGGGCGGCGGAGCGTTCGCATCATCGTGCGCACTCAAATCCACCCCGATCCATGCTCGAAGCTCACGTCCTCAAGATCGCCCAGGAACTCAAGCTCCAGACCCGGCAGGTCGCCGCGACCGCTGTCTTGCTGGAGGAAGGCGGCACCGTCCCCTTCATCGCACGCTACCGAAAGGAGCGAACGGGTGAACTCGATGAAGTGCAGATCATGTCGATCCGCGACCGACTTGGGCAGCTCGAGGACCTCGACAAGCGGCGCGGGTCCGTCCTCGATTCGCTGATCGAGCGCAAGCTGCTGACCGAGGATCTCAAGGCGAAGATCGACAAGGCTGAGACGATGACCGCGCTGGAGGATCTCTACGCGCCCTTCCGTCCGAAGAAACGCACGCGCGCCACGACCGCGAAAGAACTCGGCCTCGAGCCGCTCGCGGACCTGCTGTGGGCGCAAGATGCGGGAACCGACCCGAAGGCCGCTGCTGCCGCGTATGTGCCGAAATCCATCGAGAGTGACGGCAAGACTTACAGCATCGCCGACGTGCCCGCCGCGCTGTCCGGAGCGCGCGACATCATCGCCGAGCGCATCGCCGACGACGCCGCGGTGCGGGCGAAGTTGCGCGAGCTTTACGCCACGAAAGCGGTGCTCAAGTCGAAGGTGCTCACCGGCAAGGAAGAGGAGGGCGCGAAGTTTAAGGATTACTTCGACTGGTCCGAGCCGGCGCCGACCGCGCCGAGCCACCGCATCCTCGCCATCCGGCGCGGAGAGGCCGAGGGCTTCCTGCTCTCTCGCCTCACCCCCGATGAGATCGAAGCGGTGAGCATCGTCGAGCGGATGTTCGTGCGCGGCGCGTGCCCGGCGGCTCTGGAGGTGAAGGCGGCGGTGCAGGATTGCTACAAGCGGCTGCTCGGCTTTTCGATGGAAGGCGAAGCACGCATCACGCTGAAAAAGCGCGCCGACGAGGAAGCGATCAAGGTCTTCGCCGACAACCTGCGCGAGTTGCTCCTCGCCTCGCCGCTCGGGCAGAAGAACACGCTCGCGATCGACCCCGGCTTCCGCACCGGGTGCAAGGTCGTGGTGCTAAACCGGCAGGGAAAACTCGTGGGCAACGACGTGATCTACCCGGAGAAAGGCGTGCGCGAACTTGGTGAGGCGATGGAGTTCGTCCACTCGGTCGTGAAGAAGTTTCAGATCGAAGCCATCGCCATCGGCAACGGCACCGCTTCGCGCGAGACCGAGACGTTCATCCGCAAGCTCGGGCTCCCCTCCTCCATCCCGGTCGTGATGGTCAGCGAGAGCGGCGCGTCGATCTACTCCGCGAGCGAAGTCGCGCGCGAAGAATTCCCCGACAAGGACCTGACCGTGCGCGGCGCGATCTCGATCGGGCGCCGGCTCATGGACCCGCTCGCCGAACTCGTGAAGCTCGACCCGAAGAGCATCGGCGTCGGGCAGTATCAGCACGACGTGGATCAGACCGCGCTCAAGCGCACGCTCGACGACAGCGTGGTGAGCTGCGTGAACAACGTCGGCGTCGAGATCAACACCGCGAGCAAGCACCTGCTCGCCTACGTCTCCGGGCTTAATTCGCGCGTCGCCGCCAACATCGTCGCGCACCGCGACGAGAACGGGCCGTTCAAGTCGCGTAAGGAACTGCTCAAGGTCGCCGGGCTCGGGCCGAAGGCGTTCGAGCAAGCCGCCGGCTTCCTCCGCATCCGCGACGGCGAGCATCCGCTCGACGGCAGCGCCGTGCATCCCGAGCGCTACGAACTCGTGGATCGCATGGCCGCCGACCTCGGCTGCAGCGTGCTCGACTTGCTGAAGGACTCCGCCAAGCGCGCGAAGATCCAGCCACAGAAATACGTCACCACCGAAGTCGGGCTGCCGACGCTCAAGGACATCGTCGCTGAGCTTGCGAAGCCGGGCCGCGATCCGCGCCAGCAATTCGAGGCGTTCTCCTTCGCCGAAGGCGTCGAGAAACCCGAGGATCTCAAGCCCGGCATGAAGCTCCCGGGCATCGTCACGAACGTCGCCGCATTCGGCGCGTTCGTGGACATCGGCGTGCATCAGGACGGGCTCGTCCACGTCAGCCAGCTCAGCGATCAATTCGTGAAGGCCGCCGCCGATGTGGTGAAGGTCGGTCAGCGCGTGATGGCCACCGTCATCGAAGTCGATCTCGTGCGGAAACGCATCGCGCTTTCGATGAAGACGAAAGCCGATCTCGCCCCGCGCGGCGAACGCCCAAAGAACGAAGCGCGCCCCGGCGACGTGCGGCGCTTTCAGGATCGCAAACCCGCGCCCGCTGCCGGTGGCGGTGGCGGCGCGGATTGGTTCACGCTCGCGCAGCAGCGGCGGAGCTGATCACTGCGCCCACGCGGAGACGAACGCACCGCGCGGGCGCATCGAATTTGCCCACGACCTCGCGGGGGGGGCGCTCAGCGCGCGAATTCCGGTTTCGGATTCCCCTCGCGATCGAAGTAGCTCATGCGGTCATTCCACGGCGGCATGTGCCGGCCGAACGAGGGTTCGGTTTCATGAATCTCGATGCCGTCTCCGTGGCGGACGGTTTCATCGAGTGCCATGCAGAAGTCCGACATGTCTTGCGCGAAGATTCCCGCGACCGCCCGTTTGAGCGCGCGTTTCTCTTCCGGCGTCAGCTTCCGCAGGGCCGACAATACTTCCGGCTCCAAGTGGTCCGGATGTTTCGCTCCGAGCAGGTCGTTGAGCTGCTGGAGCGGATGATTCCACAAGTAACCCAGGGCGAGAACGCCCAGATGTTCGGTCGTGTCTTTCATGCGGTAGTATCGGCCCCGATCCAGTCGCGCAAAGAAGCGCTGCAGGTTCATGGTGTCATCACAAACGGCGGTGAAGCGACAAAGGCAGCGTTGACGAGCGGGTTGAGAGTGCTGTGACTTCACCCTCCGCACCCACCATGACTCAGCGCTTCCTCCTCACCACCACGCTCGCCCTCGCCACTCTGCTCGGTAGCGCCTTCGCCGCCGAATACAAGGCGGTCCCCGAGCCCTACTCCTTTCCCGACGGCAAAAAAGTCATCGGCAACATGCACGGCGACATCGCCGTCGCCTCGAACGGCGAAGTGTATGTCAGCGTCATGGACCCGAAGGCCGGCCTGCAAGTCTTCGGCCCGGACGGCAAGTGGGTGCGCAACGTCCCGAACGCACCTGCCGACTTCCACGGCTTCGTCATCCACAAGGAAGCCGACGGCGAATTCATCTACGGCCCGCGGCTCACGGCGGGAAACATCCTCAAGCTCACGCTCGACGGAAAAGAAGTGCTCAACATTCCGCCGACGGCGATCCCCGATGAGTTCAAAAACAAAGCGCCGAAGACCCGGAAAGGCCCCGACGGAAAGGAGGTCCCGAATCCCGATGCCGGCAAGCCAGTCGTCCGCCTCACCGCGATGGATGTCGCGCCAAATGGCGATCTCTACGT
The DNA here is from genome assembly GCA_009885995.1 of Verrucomicrobiota bacterium. Taxonomy (GTDB): domain Bacteria; phylum Verrucomicrobiota; class Verrucomicrobiia; order Chthoniobacterales; family Chthoniobacteraceae; genus VFJQ01. The sequence goes on along the minus strand of VFJQ01000013.1, from coordinate 86,581 downwards.
GACCGATGGCTACTCGAGCGACTACGTGCATCGCTTCGACAAGACCGGCAAATACCTCAAAAGCTTCGGTGGCCGCGGGAAGGCGCCTTACAATTTCAACACCCTGCACAAGATCGCCATCGACACCCGCTTCTCGCCGCCGCGCATCATCGGCGTGGACCGCGCGAATGGACGCGTCGTCCACATGTCGCTCCACGGCGAGTTCCTCGACGAAGTCGCGAAGGACCTGCTGCTCCCCGCCGCCGTCGCCATCCAGGGCGACCTCGCGTTGATCGGCGAGATCAAGGGCCGCATCACCATCCTCGACAAGTCGGGCAAGATCGTCGCGCAGTTCGGGCAATCCGACCGCCCCGACGAATCCGGCACGAACAAGACCGAACCCGACAAGTGGCGCACCGGCATCGTCACCGCGCCGCACGGCGTGGCCTTCGATGCGAAGGGGAACGTCTTCGTCTCCGAATACAACATCTTCGGCCGCATCCATCGCTTCAATCGCGAGTAGCCCGCGCGGGTTCTTTGCGATTGCCAATGACCGCGAAGAAGCCACCGATAGCGGCATGACCGAACCCACCCCGAAGCCCGAGTCCGCCCTGCAGAAAGTGAAACGCCATCTGGGGATCGCCACACCCACGACAGAGGCCGTCTTGCGCGCCAAATTGCAGCGCGCGTTCGCTCGCATGCAGCCTCCCATTTCCTTCTCCGTCCGAGGCAACGGCCCCTACGAGGCCAGATGGAGGGAGGCTGAACAGCCGGCGGTCCCGGGTTTCGGCAGCACCGCGGATGCTGCGGCGATCCACGCCGCAGCCGAGCTTTTCGACTCGCCGAGGGGCGCCGAAATCCTGGCTGCATTGGCCGGGAAGATTTAGCGACCGCGATCTGCGGCGTGCGGCTGAGCATCGGATATTCCGCTCCACATGAACCGCAAGTATCGCGTCGGCATCATCGGCTCCAGCCAGCGCGGCGGCTACGGCCACGGGATGGATGTGGCGTTTAAGGACGCCGAGCGATTCGAACTCGAGGCGCTCGCCGACGACGACTCCGCTGGCCTCGCGGCGACGGGAAAACGGCTCGGTCTCACGCGCCTCTACGCAAGCTACCGCGACATGCTCGCGAAGGAAAAGCTCGACCTCGTCGGCATCGGTCCACGTTGGGTGAGCGACCGCGTCGCGATGGTCACCGCAGCGGCGGAAGCGGGCTGCCACATCTTCCTTGAGAAGCCGCTCGCCGCCACGTTGCGCGATGCGGATGCGATGCTCGCCGCCTGTCAGGGCGCGAAGGTGAAGTGCGCCCTCGCGCATCAACTCCGCGCGATGCCGCCTGTGCGCGCAACCTTCGCAGACATCCGCGCGGGCAAATATGGGAAGGTGCTCCGCCTCTTCGGCCAACCCTCCGACGACGCGCGCGGCGGCGGTGAGGAATTGATCGTCCACGGCACGCACTTCTTCGACCTTATGATCTCGCTCGCCGGTCCGCCGCGCTGGGTGAGCGCGCATCTCGCCGTCGGCGATCGCGACGTGGTCTTCGCTGACAAGCACGAGGGCCGTGAGCCGGTCGGCCCGATCGCGGGCGACTCCGCCGCGGTGATGATCGGCTTTGATCACGGTGTGCGCGGATTTTGGAACTCGACGGCGAACCTCAACCAGCACGGCGACATCTACGGACTCACCATCCAGTGCGAGCAGGCGACCGTGTGCATGAGGACGCGCGGCGAAGTCTTCGTGTATCCCAGCCCTGCGATCGAGCCCGAGGATGAAAAGCGCGCGTGGGAAAAGGTGTGGGTCGAGGACTGGCACTTCACCGCCGACCACAAGCCAGCGCCGCTCGGCGACTACATCCATCGCGGCAATCACACGCTCCTGCGCGAACTCATCGCCGCGATCGAGCACGACACTGAGCCGACCGCGAACCTGCGCGACGCGGTCTTCGTCACCGAGATCATCCAAGGCGCCTACGCATCGCACTTCGTCGGCGGCACACGCCTGGCGATTCCGCTCAAAGACCGGCGGCATCCGCTGGATCACTGATCACCCACCATGCACATCACCCGTCGTTCCGCCCTCCAACGCACCGCCGTCCTCTCTGCCGGCGCGTTGCTTCCCTCCAGCCTCCGCGCCGCGAATGCCGCGGGCAAGAAACTCCGCGTCGCCGTCGTCGCCCTCGGACGCGGCTACGCCCATGTGAGCGCGCTGCTCGCGCTGCCCGATGTGGAGATCGTCTATCTCGCCGAGACCGACCCGAAGCGACTGGAGCGCGGCTTGAAAGCGGTGACGGACAAGCAGGGCTCGACCTGCAAGGGCGCGACCGATTTCCGCACCTTCCTCGACGACAAGGAACTCGACGCCATCTTCATCGCCACGCCGAACTTTTGGCACACGCCCGCCGCGCTCCTCGCGATGCAGGCGGGCAAGCACGTGTATGTCGAGAAGCCCGGCAGCCAGAATCCGCACGAAGCCGAGATGATCGTGGCGGCATCGAAGAAATACGGACGCCTCGTGCAGATGGGCAACCAGCGCCGCACATGGATGAAGGAAGCCATCGCCGCCCTCCACGCCGGGGCGATCGGCACACCGACTTTTGCGCGCGCCTTCTACTACAACAAGCGCGAGGCCATCGGCCAAGGGAAGCTCAAGGCCGACGCCGGCCTCGACTTGAACATCTGGCAGGGCCCCGTGCCGGACGAGCGCGACATGACGCCTTACCGCCACTACGACTGGCACTGGCTCTGGCACTGGGGCAATGGCGAGATGGGCAACAACGGCATCCACACCCTCGACATCCTGCGCTGGGGCTTGCAGGTCGAATACCCGACGCGCGTCACCTATAACGGCGGCCGCTATTGGTTCGCCGACAAACAGGAGACGCCCGACACCGGCACTGCCGTCTATGATTTCGGCAAAGTCGGCTGCGAATGGGTGCAGAGCAGTTGCCACCAACGCTCGGCGGAAAAGCCGTTGGGCGAAGTCGTCTTCTACGGCGAAGGCGGCACCTTCGCGATCAACAACAATGCGTGGACGATCTACGACGGCAAGGGCACGAAGACTGGCGAAGGCAAAGGCCCCGGCGGCGGCGACGCTGCGCACATGGGGAATTTCCTCGAAGCGATCCGCGGCAAGGCGACGCTCAACAGCCCGATCGAGGAAGGTCAAAAGAGCACGATGCTCTGCCACCTCGCCAACATCGCCTACCGCACGAACACGGTCGTGAAATGCGACCCGAAGACCGGCAAGCTCATCGACAATCCCGCCGGCGAAAAGCTCTGGCAGCGCGAGTATCGCAAGGGCTGGGAGCCCAAGGTCTGATCGGGCTCAAGAGAGGACGCGCGCGTTAGTTCCGCGCGCCACCAACTGCGAGACTAGGCGGCGAAAAGAGCCCAGCCGCGTTCACGCTGCGGACGGCATAGCGATGCTTCTCGCCGGATTGCGCGTTCGCGGCCTTGAAAGTCATCGGCGGCATCGCGAGCACGGGCGTGTCGCCGCCGGTCAGTCCTTGGAAGATCGGTGTGCCGAGTTTGCCCACGGGCTTCTCCGGCAGGCGCGCGAACTCCTTCCCGTCGCGCTCGATGATGAAGCCGGCGAGGCCACTCTCGAGATCGGCCTGCGCGCTCCAGGTCAGTTCACCCGTCGTGCCGAGGCGCACGTTCGCCGGAGTCGGTGGAGGCGTGGTGTCCGCTGGGCGGCCGGTTTGATTGTATGAACTCCACGCTTTCGCGACGGCGCCATCGGGCAGCCAGTGCGCTGCGGTTCTGTCGCCAGTGAACTCGCTCGCGGGCTGTGCCGTGTTCGATCCGGGCGCGGCCAGCCACGCGAGTTTCATGTCCACCGGTTTGAGCGCGTTGCTGCCGGCATCGAGCAGGCGTTGCGCGAGACACGCATCGAGGAAAGCGATGGCGAGGTAACGCGAATCGCCACACTCGTGCCCGCTGAGCGGATCGGACGCGAGACCGCCCGGCGCGCCGTGCTCGCGCCAGGCCTTGAGCATCGCCTGATCGCCGATGCGCGCTGGACCGTGGCTCTTGTCCTGCGCTTCCTTCACTCCGCCGATGAACATGAACGGCACCTGATACACCGCGGATGTGAGCGTCGGCTTGGGAATCTCGCCGCGCTCCCAGACGGCGAAGGCGGAACCGGAACGATAAAAAATCGCCGCAATGCGCTCGGGATACAGCGTGAGCATGAGGCTCGACCAAAAGCCGCCGCCCGAGTGTCCCCACAAGCACCACGGCACGGCCGTCAGTTCCGGGTGTTTTGCCTCGTTCGCAAAGTGCGCCAGCGCTTTTTGAAACGCCGCATCGGAGCCGTTGCGAGGGTCGCACCAGTTGCGGCAGTCCTTGTCGGTGAGTTGTTGATACGATGGCCCGAGCAGAGCGCAGTCCCACTTCCGCGCGAGCGCCTGCCAATGCAGATCGTAAGCCGCCGTCCGTCCCGTGACACCCGATCCTTTGCCGCAACCATGTTGATGAACGATCACACCGCGCAGCGTCTTCACGCCATCGGGAATCCAGATCGTGTAGGTGACCGGCATCGCCAACTCACCGGGCTTGTCCGACGCCTCGTAGCGGATCGAGTAATACGGCGGCGTGACTGGGGGCAGCGCGTCCGCCGCGCCGACACACGACGCCAACGCGATGAGTAAAAGGGCTGCTTTCATCAACGACGCTCCAGCAGCCGCAGCGAACTCAAGAATGCGTCCGACTTGCCCAAGCACTCGTCGTAAAGCGGCTGCGTGCGCATCAGGTAACCGTGCGCGCCGCCTTCATTGACGACCAACTCGCTGCGGTTGCCCGCCTTGAGCATCGCATCGTGAAACATCTGCGCGCCTTTGAACGGCGTTACCGTATCGCCCGTGCCGTGAAACGTGATGGTCGGCGGCAGCCCTGCGCGGACGTTGTGCGCGGGCGACAGTTCCTTCCACCGCTCGCCGATCTTCGCGTTGCCGTAGCCGTCCTTCGACGTGTCGATCACCGGAAACAGCAGCACGAGCGCATTCGGCACCGCGGAATCACGCGCGTCCTCACCCGCCTCATCGACTCCATCAAAGATCGCCGTGGCCACCGCCAGATGCCCGCCCGCCGAGCCACCGCTGACGATGATCTTCTCCGGATCGATCCCCAACTCGCCCGCATGGGCGCGCACGTAGCGCACCGCTGAGCGCGCGTCCTTCACGCAATCGAACACCGTCGTCTGCGTCTTCGGGTCGTAGAGCCGATACTGCACGCTGATCCCGACCAAACCGAGCTTCGCGTAGTGATCCGCAAACGGATACATGCGCGGCGGCGTTCCGCCGGTCCAGCCACCGCCATGAATCGTGATGAAGCATGCGCGCCGATCCGCGGCCTTCCAGCCCTCAGGGTTGAAGATGTGCAGGTGCAGTTCGCGATCCGCCACCTTCTTGTAAACGATCTCGCGGGTGGGCTTGAGCGCTGCCGCCAGCTTCGCGACGTGATCGTTGGTCTGAGGGTTGGGCGTCGGCGTTTGCGCGAGCGATGAAGTCGCCGCGTGCGCTAAGGCCGAGAGAACGATGCGGCAGAATGAAGGCGTCATGGAAGGTGCGAGTTGAGTGTCGCGCTCACGGCCTGTCACTTCTTCTCCTTCGCCTTGAGCATCTGCTGCACACGAGCCTTCTCCTTCTCCAGGGCCGCGGACGGAACGGGCATCGGCGTGAACTCCGAGCGGGCGAGCTGTTCGTCTGCCGGAATCGAGCGCCAGCGGATGCCGCGGAACCACACCGGCGCACCGTGGTCTTGCAGCCAGAGCTTGCCGCCACGGGCGCGGAGATCGGCGCCGCGGATACGAAGCAATTCGATTTCCTCAGCCCATTTCGGGTCGGTGTAGTCGAAGTCGATGACCTTCTCGCCGTTGAGCCAATGCTGAATGACCGCGCCTTTGCACACGACGCGGCCTTCGTTCCACTCGCCGAACGGCTTCGCTGCATCTCTTGACGGCGCCATGCAGAAAAACAACGACGCCGCGCTCTGCCGCGGGTTCTCGCCATACGGACTGTTCGCGTTGTCGAGCACCTGATACTCATACTGACCCGGGCGGTAATACACGCCGCTGTTGCAGCCCTTCGACACCTTCCACTCGAAGCGCAGTTCGAAGTCATCGGGCACCGTCTTCACCATGTAGGTCAGCGGCCCGCCGCTGCTCTTGCGAAAGAACGCACCGTCTACGATGACCCAGTTTCCCTTGTGCTCCCAGCCGGTGAATGAGCGCCCGTCGAACAGGGACGTGAAGCCATCGCTCGCACCCGCAACGATGCGCGAGACGATCAACGAAAGAAGAAGCAAGCGTTTCATCGGTGGCTCCGGGTGCAGAGGTCGTCTTCGGAATGGCTCACTCCCCGAGCCGCCAGAGCGTGCTGTCTGTGCGGACAAAGACGTGAGCACCGCTCAGCGACGGAGTGGAAAGAATCATCTCCTTCGTCTCCTCCTTCAGCGGAAGCTGGAGCTGACCAGTGAGCACACCTTCCGCTCCGGAGATGTCCACGACCTGCATGAGCCCCTTCTCATTCACCGCGAGTAGCCGCTGCCCCGCGCCGACGGGCGACGCGCTGAACGGGCCGGTGAGCCGCAGCTTCCAACCGGGTTCGCCGGTCTTGAGGTCCGCGGTCGCGATGACACCGGCGTTGTTGATCGAGAATAGTTTTCCGCCGAGCAAGAGTGGGCTGATCGTCGCGGGGCTGATCGCTTTCTGCCGCCAGAGCTGCTCGGGCGCAGCGCCGCTGCCCTTCGGCCTGAAGGCGGTGAAACCGTTCGACGGCGCGTAGATCACGCCACCGATCGCGGTGCTCGAACTCGTCGTCGAGGCGCCGTCCGTGTATTCCCACAGCTTGCTCCCGCTCGCGGGATCAATGCCGGTGAGGCCCTTCGAGCCCTGGATCACGACGACCGGCGCGGCTTCCGCATTCGCGCGCCACACGATCGGGCTCGTCCAGTTCGCAGCTTTCGGGCGATCGAGCTTCCACAGGTTGCACCCGGTCTTCACGTCGAGGCCGAGCGTGTAGCTCTCGCTATCGTTCTCGACCATCGTCACGAGCGTCTCGCCGATCACGAGCGGCGAGGATGCCATGCCGAGGCTGTTGCTCACGTTCGGGTAATCGGTCGTCAGCCCGCGCGTCCACAGCAGGTTGCCGTCGAGATCGAAGGCGGCGACGTCGTTGCAACTCCACAGCGCAAAGACGCGCCGCCCATCGCTGCATGGTGTGCAGGCGGCGATGGAAGTCTTCGGGTGCGACATCGTGCGGCCCGTCGCGCGGAGCTGGCGCTCCCACACTTTCGCGCCGTCGGCAGCGTTGAAGCAGATGAGATGCAGCCGCTCCTGCTTCGGCCCGCTCGAGCAGCTCACGAAGACTTTCGTGCCGACGATGATCGGGCTCGCGAGCCCGCGCCCCGGCAGCGACACGCTCCACTGGATCTTCGGCTGCGCCGCCATCGTCGCGTCGGCAGCGACGCCGGAGCTGTTCGGCCCGCGGAATTGCGGCCAGTCGCCTGCGACGGCGGTGAAGGAAAGCGCGAGGGCGGCGAGGGTCTGGGCGGTCATATTACTTGGTGGCGAGAAGCGCGGTGCCGGTGCTGTCGCAGACGCGGAGTTGGAACTCCCACTCGACCGTCCACTGCTCCTTCTGCTCATTCTGGCAGGCTTTCACGAGCACGGTGTTCGCGCCCTTCCTCAGCCGGCACTTGAGCTTGTATTGATCCATCTGCTGACCGCGATGGTATTCGTCGCGGCCGAAAATCAGCTCACCGTTCAGCCACACTTTCCACGCGTTTTTGCAGCCGAGTCGCAGCTCGGCGTCGCGCTCGGTCGGCGAATCGATCGTCGTCACCGCATACGCCGTCACTTCCTTCTGCATCCCTAGCGGCTTGTTGAAATCGAGCTTCCCGTAATCGTCGCGACTCTCAAACGGCTGCCACTTCACCTTCGCGCCCTTGCCGTCGTATTCCGCGTCGAGCCGCACTTCCTTCTCCGGCGGAAAGACGGTGTCGAAGCCCTTCCGCTCCGTGTTGTCAAACGGACCGATCACGTTCCACTTCATCACGAACCCGAAGTGCCGCGGCAGATCGACGCTCACGTTGAGCTTCTTCAACTCCGCGGCGATGAAGTTCGTCTGGTCCTCATCGCGCACCGCATCGAGCGCCTGCTGATACGCCGCCTTCGCCGCGTCGCCGGTCTTCGTCTTCGCCGCATCGATCACGCGTTGCACCGCGCCGCGCCGGAGTTCCTGCACCGGGTCCGCGATGAGCGACGGCTCGATCGCATCTGCGCGCACCGCGTCCGCCTGCCGGATCAAATCGAATGCGAGCTGCCGCGCCGCGTCCACGTGACTCGTGTCGCGCAAGAACGCCTCCACCTCCACGAGCGGCAGCGGTCGCTTCGCGCGCAGCGCACCGTCCACGATCGCGTCGCCCGCAAGCCGCAGCCAGTTGTCCGCGACCGCGCTCCCCTTCCCCGTCGCCGCGAGCACAGCAGGCAGCGCCGCCGGCCCGGCCTTCACGACTTCCTTCCACGCCGCACTCGCCGCTTCATTGCCGCTGCCCTCGCGACCGACGCTCGCGAGCACCTGCACGGAATCGACCGCCGCACCCCGGACGATCGAATGCGATACGAGGAGGAATGTGGCGAGGAGCAGTTTCATAGGCGGATGGATTACGCGATTCCAAACCCCGGTCACGCGCGTTTCGTTTGTATGAATGCGACGAATGTTTCAGAAGGGGCCACTCACATGACTCCCATGATTCGCATCCTCACCGCCACGCTCCTCACCCTCACCGCGCGCGGCGCCGACCCGGCGACGGCCGTCGAAGCCGCGCACCGCGAGTTGTGGCGGCGCTTCGTCGATGAATACAACGTCGTGCTCGACTACACCGACCTCGACGGCCGCATCATCCGCCCGACGCCCGAGGATTGCCGCGAGATGAAGCCGAGCGCGCTCTCGTGGGGCGTGCCGAACGAAGACGGCCCGATGTTCAACGGTCTCTACCTCGACGCACTCTGCACGCGCTGGCGGCTCACCAAATCCGACGACGCCCGCGCCAAAGCGAAGCGCCTCGTGGACGGCCTCGTCTTCCTCGCCTCGCGCGGTAGCACGCCCGGCTTCATCGCGCGCGGCGTCGCAACCGATGGCAAGACCACCTATCCGATGGGCTCGAACGACCAGACCAGCCCGTGGCTCTACGGCATGTGGCGCTACCTGCACGACGGCCTCGCCGCGCCGGACGAGCGTGCGCGACTCGTCACGAAGTTCGTCGAGATCGTGAACGTGCTCGATTCGCACGGCTGGCGGATGCCGACCGATGGACCGCCCTCGCCGTTCCGCGGCACCTTCGTGCATTTCGCATGGGAAGGCGCGCCGCGGCTGCTCTTCGTGCTCAAAGCGATGCACGAGATCACCGGCGACGCGAAGTGGCAGCAGCGCTACCTCGACGCCGCCAACGAACGCGGCGGTAACGCCCAGCGCACGCGTCTCGAAATCTGCCGCACCGGCCTCGTCTTCGATCCCGGTCAGGGCGCGCGCCATTCGTGGACCGGCTCCGCGGGCGTCGTCTGCCTGCGCGGCTTGTGGGAGATGGAAACCGATCCTGCGCTCCGCGACGCCTACGCGCAGGGCCTCCGCGCGAGCGCCGAGCTTTCCGCGAAGAGCCTTCCGCTCATCGAGAAGTTCGACGTGAACGGCACCGAGCACTTCGAGCCCGATTGGCGCGTGATGAACGAAGCGTGGAAACCGCAGTCGAGCGAAGCCGACGCCGTCGCCGTCGCGAACGCCGGCCTGCGCGTGCAGCACCGCGCCTCGCCGCGGCTCCATCTCGAAAAGGACTGGATGCGCGAGCCGTGCTTCGCCGCGTGGGTCGTCACGCTCTGTCCGGACGAAGCGTTCGTCGCGGAGCATCGCGACGCGATCGAGAAAGTGATCACTCACTACCGCTTCGACCGCCTGCATCTCTCGCAGTTCTTCCCGCTCGAGTCCGCCTGGTATCGATTGCAGATAACGCGCTGAGAACCGGGCAACCTCCGGCCAAAGATGTCTCCTCCTCGAATTCTCACCCGCTTCACCAATCTCTACCCCGTGTGGCTCATCAGCGCGCAGCGCTCATGCCGCTAAGCGGCTGGCTGATCGTCCGCGTGCTCGGGCTGGATCCGGGCTTTGCCGTTGGCTTGATCCTCGTGGAGAGTTGCCCCTCCGGCATCGCGTCGAATGTGATCAGCTTCATCGCGCACGTCGATGTCGCGCTGGCTGTGGCGGTGACGCTCACGTCCACATTGCTCGCGTTCAGCATGACGCCGCTGTGGTGCCAACTCCTCGCTGGACGCTACGTGCCAGTCGATGCGCTCGGCCTCTCCCGCTCCACGCGCCAAGTCGTTGTCGCTCCGGTGCTGATCGGCGTCCTCTGCAACTGGCGCTTCCCGCGCACCGTCTCGATCGAAGTCGGGATGCAGAATGGGGGCATGGCCGCGATGCTCGCCCGCAAGAATTTCCCGACAGAGCCGCTGGCGGCGGTCCCGGCGGTGTTCAGCGCGGTCATTCAAAACATGGTGGGCAACATGGTCGCAGCGTATTGGCGGCAGCGACCGATCGCCGCGACTGAGACGGCGCGGGAGGAAAAGATCGCACTGCCGGTCACCGTGGTGGAGCCCGGGGACGTGCCGTGATTTCCTCGGATCGTCGCGCCATCTACTATTGGAAGTGCGATCGACCCGCGGCGTTTCACGGCACCGCACAATCCTCGGCGGACATAGACATCGCAGATCCGCTGCGCAAGGCGCTCGCCGCAGCGTTCGCAGGGAAGAACGTCGCGATCCGTCCTGCGGGCGGGCAGGAAAACCATCTCACCTTTCTCGCGACGATCGAAGGCGAGGAATTCTTCGTCCGTGTGGAGGATGGCCCGGAACGCGACGACTACCTCGAAGTCGAATCGCACGTCCTCGGCGAAGTAGCTCATGCCGGCGTCCCTGCGCCGCGGGTGCTGGCAGTCGATGCAAGTCGCACGCGCGTGCCGTTCGCGTGGCAGGTGCTCGAAAAGATCCCGCACGCCGACCTCAACCAGCTTCAGAAGCAAGGCCGCCTGCCGCTCGCCGACGTGGCGGAAAAGATCGGTGCCGCCGTGGCTCGCTGGCAGGCGATCGCGCATTCCTCACGGCCGCGCAGGCCGACGAGATGCGCACTGTAATCCGACTCGCCACCGCCCTCGGCGGATTGCGCGAAGACCGCACCATCGACGACTTATGAACACCGCCCGACTCCGCGAACAGCAGCCACACCTCGGCACCTGGCTCTCCATCGGCTCACCAGTGATCGCCGAACTCGCCGCCGAGTGCGGCTTCGACTGGCTGCTCTTCGATCTCGAACACGGCTGCGCTTCCGAGTCCGCGCTGTTCGCGCAGTTGCAGGCGATCCGCGGCACGAACGTCGCCGCGATCGTGCGGGTCGGCGCTCCCCACGCGGACTTGATCGCACGCGTGCTCGATCGGGGCGCGGACGGGATCATGGTGCCGCACGTTGCCTCCGCAGCCGAAGCCGAACACTGCGTGCAGGCCGCGCACTATCCACCGCGCGGCCGGCGCGGCTTCTCGCGCTCCGTGCGCGCCTCCGGCTACGGCTTGCGCCCACCGACGACCGAGCCTCCGCTCATCTTCGCGCAGATCGAAAACATCGAGGGCGTCGAAAGCGCCCGCGAGATCGCAAAGGTGGACGGCATCGACGTGCTCTTCGTCGGCCCGGCGGACTTACGCTTCGATCTCGCGGCTCGCCCCGCGCAAGCCACGCGCGATTTCGACGCCTGCCTGCGTGAAGTCGCCACCGCCGGTAAACCGTGCGGCATCCTCGTGCGCGACCGCGCGGAAGCGGACAAGCTCCGCCAACTCGGCTTCACGCATCTCGCCTTCGACTCCGATCTCGGTATCCTGCGCGCCGGCTATCAAAGCATCCTCGCCAACCAATCCACCCCATGAAATCCACACTGCTCGCTCTCTTCCTCGTATTCACCGCCAGCTCGCTTCGCGCCGACGACGAGCGGCTCGCCAAGCTCCGCGCGGCGGACGACGAGCGCGTCGCCGCCGTCGTCGCGGGAGATCGCGCGCGGCTCACGGCGATCTTCTCCGACGACCTCCGCTACGCGCACTCGACCGGCGCCGTGGACGACAAGGCCTCCTACACCGACGCGCTCGCGACCGGTCGCACCAAATACCTGACGTGGGATTACGAGGAGCGGAACTTCACGTTTCCCACGCCGGGCATCGCGCTGATGACCGGGCGCGCGCACATGAAGATCGCAAAGGCCGAGGGCACCATGGAAGTGACGCTCAGCTTCCTCGGCGTGTGGCGCGAGGAGAACGGGCAGTGGCGTTTCCTCGCGTGGCAGTCGTGCAAGCTGCCATAGGCGCTACGGGCGGAGCGGCCAGCCCGTCCGCACACCGGTCAGTTCGCCAGCGCGCAGCACGATGCCGCCATTGACGATCACGTCGGTGAAACCTTCCGCGAAGTGGTGCGGAGCGTCGAACGTCGCGGGATCGGTCACCTTCTCCAGATCGAAGATCACGATGTCCGCAAAGGCACCGGGCTTGAGCACGCCGCGGTCGCGCAGGCGGAAGGTCTCCGCGGGCAGCGAAGTCATGCGGCGGATGGCGTCCTCGAGCGTGAGCAGTTTCAACTCGCGCACGTAGCGTCCGAGGACACGTGCATTGTTGCCGTAGCTGCGCGGGTGCGGGACGGCTTCGCCGGGAATGCGCGGGCCGCCGTCGCTCGCGATCATGGTGAGCGGATGGCGCAGGAAGGCCTGAAGGTCGGTCTCGTTCATGCCGTGGTAGATGCCGCTGCCGCCGCCAAGGCGCTCGATGTCGAGGATCATCTCGACCTGGTCGTCCAGTGAGTCCGAGCCGCGCTTGAGCTTCGCGGCTTCCGGGAGGCGCTTGCCGTTGAGCGAAGGATCGGCGTCGAACTGCGCTATGACGACGTAGCTGTAGTCTGTCCGTCCCTGGCGCTCGCGCGTTCGCTTCATCTCCGCGACGATCTCGGCCTTCAGCTCCGGCACCGCGAGCCGCGCGATGAAATCCTGCCGCGTCCCCTCGCGCGCCTTGTCCGGGATGAGTTGCGAGAGACCCGTGCTCGACGCCGTGTAGGCGTAAGCATCATGCGTGACTGACAGGCCTTCCGCCCTAGCGCGATCGAGCACGGCGAGCACTTCACTCGCTTTGCCCCAAGCCGACGGGCCGGAAAGTTTGATGTGCGAAAGCTCGGCGCGGATCTTTGCCTCACGCGCGACTCGAAGGAGTTCCTCGACCGCATCGAAGATCTTCGTCGTCTCCGCACGCATGTGGCTCGCGTAGATGCCGCCGTGTGCGGAGGCAACCTTGGCCAATTCGACGATCTCCTCCGTCTTCGCGAACGAGCCCGGCACGTAGATCAGCCCGGTGCTGAAGCCCACCGCGCCCTCGTTCATCCCCTGCTCCACGAGCGCCTTCATCTTTTCCAACTCCTCCACCGTGGGCTCGCGCAGGAAGTTTCCGCCCATTGCTTTTTGGCGCACCGAGTTGTGGCCCACGAGCGTGGCGACATTGACTGCGACTTTCGCTGCGTCGAGTTCCTCGAAGAACTTCGCCACGTCGGTGCGCGAGCCGCCGCAATTGCCGGTCACGATCGTGGTCACGCCCATGCGCACGAAATTCTCCGCCGCCGGCGTCCGCGCGATGCGCTCCGAGTGCGTGTGCACGTCGATGAATCCCGGCGCGGCGACACGGCCCTGCGCGTCGATCACCGTCGTCGCGTCTCCGGTCACCTCGCCCACGGTGACGATGCGCCCATCCTTCACCGCGATGTTCCCTTTCACCAAAGCCGTGCCGGTGCCGTCGGCGATGAGGGCGTCGCGGATGAGCAGGTCGAACTGCGCGGCGAAGCAGGTGACGGACAGGAGCCAAGGGAGGAATGAGAAACGCATGACGCGCTCGTGTAGGAGCGTGCCGCGCGGATGGCAAATGCCACTTGCCGCCCCCGGGAGCGGTCGCAATAGTCCCCGCCCTTTTTACCCGATGTTTTCTTCACCACTCCACGACCGGGGCGTCATCGCCCGCTGGCGCCCGTATCTGCCCGTGACGGATGCGACGCCGGTCGTGTCGTTGAACGAAGGCAGCACGCCGCTCATCCATTCGCCGAAGCTGAGCGCACTCGTCGGTCGGGGGTGCGAAGTGTTTGTGAAATACGAGGGGCTCAATCCGACCGGCTCGTTCAAAGATCGTGGCATGACGATGGCGATCTCGAAGGCGGTCGAAGGCGGCGCGAAGGCCGTGATCTGCGCCTCGACCGGCAACACGAGCGCTGCCGCCGCGGCGTATGCGGCGCGCGCGGGCATCACGTGCATAGTGCTCCTGCCTGCGGGGAAGATCGCGCTCGGCAAGCTCGCGCAAGCTTTCATGTATGGCTCGAAGGTCGTGGCCATCGACGGGAACTTCGACGACGCGCTGCGACTGGTCCGCGAGATCGGCGAGACGGAGCCGATCGCGATCGTGAACTCGATCAATCCCTTCCGACTCGAGGGGCAGAAGACCGCGAGCTTCGAGATCATCGACGTGCTCGGCGACGCGCCGGACGTTCACATCATGCCCGTCGGCAACGCCGGCAACATCAGCGCCTACTGGCTCGGCTACCGCGAGTTTCACCAACTCGGCAAAGCCACGAAGCTTCCGAAGATGATCGGCTTCCAGGCCGCGGGCTCGGCGCCGATCTACTACGGCAAGGTCGTCGAGAATCCCGACACGATCGCGACCGCGATCCGCATCGGCAATCCCGCGAGTTGGTCGCTCGCGAGCGCCGCGATGAAAGACTCCGGCGGCGCGTGCGACATCGTCACCGACGAGGAAATTCTCGCCGCCCAGCGCTGGCTCGCCGCGAACGAAGGCATCTTCGTCGAGCCCGCGAGCGCTGCGAGCATCGCCGGCCTGCTCAAGTGCCAGAGCGATCGCCGCTGCGATGTTTGCCCGATGCGGTTCATCCCGGAAGGCAGTCGCATCGTCTGCACAGTGACCGGCCACGGGTTGAAAGATCCCGATGTCGCGAAGGACGCGATCCGCGGGATCAGCACCGCGCCGGCGGAGAAGTCCGCGATTCTGCGGTTGCTGTAGCCGCGGCGGCTCCGCACCCTCCTGACATGTCGTCCATCGTCGATCTCCGCTCGCTCGAAATCCCCGGCCTCGCCACCTTCACCATCGGTCCCGGTGGACTCACCGCGCTCGATATTGCCACGCCGCTCGCCCGTGCCCGCATCTTCATCCACGGCGCACACGTCGCGGACTGGGCGCCCGCCGGCGCGCAACCCATGCTGTTCATGAGCGCCGCGTCGCATTTCGCGCCGGACAAGCCAATCCGTGGCGGTGTGCCAATTTGCTTTCCGTGGTTCGGCGGACGCGCCGGGCATCCGCAAAGTCCGGCGCATGGCTTCGCGCGGAGCGCAGAGTGGCATGTCGAGTCGCTCGCGCAGGAACCCGACGGCACGATCACCGCGACGTTCACGATCACCGACGACAGCGCAACTCGCGCGCACTGGCCGCATGCCTTTCTCGCGCGATATCGCGTGCGCGTCGGCACAACGCTGGAGATGACGCTCGAGATCGAGAACCGCGACACGAACCCCTTCACGTTCGAGGAAGCATTGCACACCTACTTCGCCGTCTCCGCCGTGCAGGCTGTCGAGGTGCGCGGTCTCGAAGGCGCGGAGTATGTGGACAAAGTCGATGCCGGTGCTCGCAAGCGCCTCGGCTCGGAGCCACTCTGTTTCACGGGCGAAACCGACCGCGTCTTCCCCAGCACCACCGCGACGTGCGTGCTCCACGATCCCGGCTTCAAGCGAGATATCGTCATCGAGAAATCCGGCTCAGCGACGACCGTAGTGTGGAATCCTTGGGTCGCGAAAGCGAAGGCGATGGCGGACTTCGGCGACGACGAGTGGCCCGGCATGGCGTGCATCGAGACGGCCAACGCCGGTGCCGACGCCATCACGCTCGCCCCCGGCGCGACGCATTCGATGACCGCGCGGATCCGCCTCGCCTAAGGCTGCTCGGCGAGCACCGTCACGCACGGCTTGCCGATCGATCCCGATGGCACATTCACGTGCAGCGCGGCGCTGAGCGTCGGGGCGATGTCGGTGATGAAGAACTCGTCCGCGTAGCGCCCGGCCTTGAACGCCGCGCCGAAGAACACCACCGGGATGTGCGTGTCGTAGGAATACGGCGAGCCGTGCGTCGTGCCGCTCTTCTGCGTGCCGGGCAGGTTGTAGGGCTTGTGGATCAAGACCACGTCGCCGCTGCGCTCGGGGTTGTATCCGTTCAGCACCCGCTGGCCGAGTGCGCCCGGGGTTCGGCCGTCGAGAAGCTGCCAGCGCGTGTAAGCCGCTTGATACACTCCGGTGGAGAGCGCCCACTCACGGATGAAACCGGCGACCGATTCCGGCTCGATCTGCTTCGCCCGCAGTGCGTCGTGATCGAAATACATCTGCCCGTCCACGGGGCGCGGCGTGAGCAGGAACTTCCCATCGCCGAACCGCTCCGTGAGCTTCGCCTGCAAATCCGCCATCAGCGGCGCGAGGTCGATGCGCTGCCCATCGAGCCCCTGCTCCGCGGAGAATTCCGGCGCGGCGACGACTCCGTGATCGGCGGTCAGCACGATCGCGACATTCGCCAGCCCGATCTTCTGGTCGATCGCCGCGAAGAACTGCGCGAGCTCGCGGTCGAGACGCAACACGGTGTCCTGCTCCTCCTGCGAGTAGGGGCCGAAGCGATGGCCCACGGCGTCGGTGGACGAAAACGAGACGGTCAGCACATCCGGCTGCGCACCGCGGCCGAGTTGCTCGCCTTCCAGCGCCGCGAGGGCGAACTCTGCGAGCAGTGTGTTCCCGAACGGCGTCGGCACGATCGTCTCGAAACCTTCACCCGCCGATGGATGCACGATGTGATCGAACGTCGGCGTCTTCTCGCGCGGCATCACGCCTTCGCCCACCGCGTTGTCGGGCCAGTGATAAGCCGCGGGATCGAGCAGACGCTTCCACGTCTGCCCGACGAAACTCGCGGGCCGCTTGCGCGCGTTGAACTCCTTCACCCACGCCGGCAGTTCCGGCATGTAGTAGGTGCTCGTGATGAAGTTCCCGCTCACCGAGTCGAACCAATACGCGCCCGCCGGTTTCTTGCCCGCGGGCAGGATTGCGCCGCGGTCTTTCAGAGACACGCCGACGACCTTCGAGTGAAAGCGCAATCGCATCTCGTCGGAGAAATTCGAGCCGGTGAAGTTGCGCGGTGAGCGCTGGCCCTCGCCCTCGGCACCGCCGACGCCCTGCACAGCGGGGTCGCTCACGCAGTTGATGCTCTTGCGCGTGCGCTTGTCGAACCACTCGTTGCCGATGATCCCATGCACTGCCGGCGGCGCGCCGCTCAGATAGCTCGCGTGTCCCGGGCCGGTGACGGTCGGGGCGTAGTTGTAGTGCGCGAAGGACATAAACGCACCCTTGTCCAGCAGCAGCCGAAAGCCTCCCTCGCCGAACTGGTCGCGAAAACGGTCGAGGTAATCGCTGCGAAGCTGATCGACGAGGATCGCGACGACGAGCTTCGGAGCCTTGGGCGCTTCGGCGCCGCGGAGAGGGATGCCGCAGGCGATGAATGCGGCGATGAAGAGGTTGGGGATTTTCATGCGATAAAGGAGCGGCAAAGATCAGCCCACTTAGAACAAATGCTGCCCGGGGCTCACGCCAGGAGCGCGCCTTCGGCAAGCACGCGCTTGATCATGCGTTTGCCATCCTTGAGCACGAAGGTGAACTCGTTCGCCGTGAGCGGGCCGTCGGTGATGAGTTGGCTGCTCTGCTCAGCGATTTTCTCGCGCTCTTTCTCGATCCACTTCTCCAGCTCGGGCATCGGCGTGGCGGACTCGCGCCAAAACGTGTGCTTGTCGAACGGCAGCTCGCGCAGGCGTGGGATGACGAAGTTCGGATCGAGGAAGGCGAGGAGGTTGCCGGCCTTCGGGCCGCTGGCCTTGTCGAGCAGCACGCGATAGAGCGCCTTGAACGCGCTCGGTTGATCGATCGGCGTGAGGCGCGTGATCTCGAAGATCTTCGTCTGCAGCGCGTCGTCCTCCCATGTCGTGCTCGGCAGCGCGTCGGCGAGCGCATGCATGAAGGCGCGCTGCGCGTGCGTGAGCTCCTGCGCTCGGGCGGGCAGCGTTTCTTGCAGTCGTGTCTTTTCATCGTCGCCGGCGAAGCGCTCAACCCACACGCTCGCGGCACGGATGCGCGCATCAAGATGGCGGCGCTCGATCTCGGTGAGCGGCCGGCCCACGCGCTTCTCGATTTCCTTCACCGTGTCGAGATGCGGGAGTTGCACGAGGGCGCTCACGAGCTGGAAGTTCGCGGTGGCGTAAGCGCCGTCGGGCTGTAGCTCGGCGAGGCGATAGGTGCAGGCTTCGTCGGCATTTGCCGCGCCGGTGGTCGCACGCTGCTGGTAGCGGTCGAACTCGTTGAAGAGCTTCACGATCCCATCCTCGTGAACGTCGAAGTTCACCGGCGAGTTCGGCTTCGTGCGGATCATGAGGAAACGCAGCACTTCCGCTGGCAGCAGGTCCGCCATGTCGCGCGCGCTCGCGCCGAGTCCTTTGGAGGAAGACATCTTCGCGCCGCCGACTAGGAAGAACTCGTAAGGCACGCGCAGTGGCGGCTCGGTGCCGTAGATCGCGCGCAGACACGCTTCGCTCACATCGCGCGAGCCACCCTTCGTCGAGTGATCCTTGCCGGCGCCTTCGATGGTGACGGGAAACTTCAGCCACTTCGCGATCCACTCGAGTTTCCACGGCAGCTTGCCGCGGCCGTCGAAGGGCGACACGGCGCCTTCGTGCCCGCAGCCTTTGCCGAGGTTGAGCTTCGTGTTCACTACGCGATCGGGACGGCAGCGGTAGTGGACGAGCGTGCCGTCGTATTTGCTCACTTCGGTCGTCGCGATGCATCCACACTTTTCGCAGATGACCTGGAAGGGATGCCAGTGCTCGGGCCGGTCGGAGTTCGACACGTCTTTGTAAACACGCCGCACTTTGTCGGCGTTGCGCAGGATCATGTCGATCGGCTCGTTGAAGGTGCCCGCGCGGTAAATGTCGCGCATGCGGTAGCGCTCCACCTCGACGCCGAGATCAGCGAAGACCTGCCAGAACTCCCTCATGTAGTGCTCCGCCATGTCGCCCTCACCGCCGCCGGGCGCGGGCGTGTTGCACAGCGGCCAGCCGATGTATTTGCCGAAGTGCTCGTCCTCGCCCTTCGGGATTTCGTCCACCGGATCGAAGTCATCCACGCCGTAGAGATACTTCACGTCCTTCCCCTTCTCGCGCAGCGTGCGGAAAATGGCGTCGTGAATGAGCACGCCGCGCAGCGCGCCGACATGCACGCGGCCGCTCGGTGTCTTCGAGTCGTTGATGATCTGCGGTCCGCTTACGCGCTCCGCAATGTCTTCGGTCCAGAACATAGGGGCGCGACTGGTAGCGCGCTTTCGCGGCAAGTCGAGTCCCGCGGCTCGCGAGGCGCCCACCTCTCCCCACAGCCGCGGCGCCCGCTCGCCTCCCCCCACGGAGCGAGCGAGCGCAATGCGCGCTCGGGCTACTCGATGCCCGGGAAGAAATCCGCTTCGGCGACTACGTTGCCGTCGGCGTCGCTCAGGCTGACCACATGCACACCCGCGAGCCGGAAGTCGCCATCGAGCCGCTTCAGCATCGCCTTGCCACGCTTGGTCGTCGTCACGCTGCCAACCGGGGCACCGTCGAGATTGACGGTCAGCGTGGTTTCCGGCGCGAGCCCGTGCCCGACGAGCAGGAACTTCCGGCGCTTCTCCACGTCGTCTCGGATCGCTGCCTGGATCAGCACGTGGCCATGCACCTTCTTCGCCTTGGGCTTTCCGGTTTCGCTAGGGATGGCGGCCGCCACAGGCGCGACTGGCACCAGCGGGCGATTGCCGAAGAACAGCCAGAGCGTCACGCTCTCGCTCGCGGACCCAGCCAGCACGACCGCGGGCGTGGCATCGCTGACGCTCAAGGTATCGATCTCCAGCGCGCTCAACCCCGCGGGCAAAGTAAGCGGCGCAGCAGGCGGGGCGGCTGGATCGGGGACCGATGAAAGGACGATCGAGCCGATCAGGATCGGAGCGCCTGCCGGGTCGGCCTTGGTCGTGGCCTCGAGGGTATATGTGCCATCGGCCAGACCGGACAGCGTCAGGTCCAGCGGGCCGTCGGTTTCCACGCCGTTCCTGCGCGTCACGTGAATGGTCGCCGTGCCCGATGCCGTGCCCGCCGGATCGATGGGTGAGAGCGTAAAGGTCAGGGTGAGATCCGCCTTCTCCTTGGTCCTGGGAAAGGCTTCGGCCACAGGCGAGAGAGCCAACAGGAAGCCGGAGAGGAGGACGAACAACGTGGGGCGTGGGTTTATTCTCATTCTCATTTTTATAGCAAGATTCACACCGGTATCGTGCCAGCTCGAAGCGCCGGATGGGTGTGAGCAACGGGCTGTGTGTCATACATTCCGCACGCATCGTTCTTTTCCTCGCTGGCAGATGAAGAGTCGCGTCGGCGGGCAACGAGTGTTCAATGCACGGATGTCGCTCACGCCGAATCATGCAGACGCCGAGCCCTTGACCCGCCACTGCGATGGCCAGCTCCCATCGACGCTCGAATTCCTGCGGCGCATGGTCGCGATCAACAGCTTCACGGAGAACGCCGAGGGCATCGACCGACTCGGTGAATTCATCGCCGCGCACTTCGCACCGCTCGGGTTCGATGCGATCCACGCGCCCGCGACTAACGCCGGCTTCGGGAGCCACCTCGTGCTCAAGCGCCGTTGGAATCCGGACGCTCCCACCGTCGCGCTCATCTCGCATCTCGACACGGTCTTCACCGAGGAGGAGGAGCGGCGAAACAAGTTTGCGTGGCGGCAGGACGGCACCCGCATCTACGGGCCAGGCACGAACGACATCAAGGGCGGCACCGCGCTGCTGCACCTCACGCTCAGCGCCATTCGCGAGATCGCACCAGCGGCCTTTGCGGCGACGAATTGGGTCGTGCTGCTGAACGCTTGCGAGGAAGTCATCTCCACCGACTTCGGCCTGCTCTGCCGCGCGCACCTCCCCGCCGACACGCTCGCCGCGCTGATCTTCGAGGTGGATGGCGGCACGCACGACGACTTCTCACTCGTCACCGCGCGGAAAGGACGCGCGACTTTCCGGGTCACAGTCTCCGGGCGCGGAGCGCACGCGGGCGGGCAACATCATCGCGGAGCGAATGCCATCGCGCAGTTGGCGCAGGTCGTCACCGCGCTGGAGCGACTCACGGACTATGCCGCTGGGCTGACGGTGAACGTGGGTTCGATCCAGGGCGGCACCGTCACAAATCGTGTCCCTCACTTCGCCACTGCGGAACTCGAGATGCGCGCCTTCGACTCCACCGCCTACGAAGGCGCCAAGCGCGCGATCCTCGCGTGGAATCGCGACGGCGACGTGGGCAGTGCGGATGACGATGGCTTCCGCTGCCGCGTCGCCGTGGAGCTGACGAATGAAACCGTCCCGTGGCCGCACAATCCCGGATCGGATCGGCTCTTCTCGCTCTGGCAAAATGCCGGGCGCGATCTCGGCCTGGCCGTGCGCAGCGAAGAGCGAGGCGGCTTGAGCGACGGCAACGTGCTCTGGGATTTCTGCCCCACGCTCGACGGCCTCGGCCCGCGCGGAGAAAACTCGCACTGCTCCGAGATGAACGCCGCCGAAGGCAAGGAGCAGGAGTGGGTCGATCTCACTTCATTCGTGCCCAAGGCCGTCCTCAACGCGACCGCCTTGCTCCGCCTGCGGGCGGAACATCCCGTTGCCGTCCGCAGCGAAAGCGCGAACTCATAACGCATGCACGACCTTACCATCCGCTGCGGCCTGGAACTCACCTACGAGGCCGCGACGCCCACGCCCATCGTCTTGCTGATCGAACCGCGGCTCGAGAAAGGCCAGCGCATCGAGCGGGAGCAACTCAGCTTTTCCCCGAACGTCTTCGTCGAAACCTACGCCGACGTTCACGACAACATCGTGCGCCGCTGCGAACTCCCCGTGGGCCGCCTCACTATCCGCCACGACGCCTTTGTTTCAGTGCCTTCGCGCCCGGAAAATCACGACGCGAGCGACGTGCCGCTGAGCGTCGGCGAGATGTCCCCCACCCTGCTCCGCTACACGCTGCCCAGCCGGTATTGCGACTCGGATCGGCTGATGGATTTCGCCTTCCAGAAATTCGGCCAGATCCCCCAAGGCCTCCAGCGCGTGCAAGCGATCTGCGACTGGGTGCATCAAAACATCGAATACCGCTGGGGATCCGGCAGCCCGCTCAAGTCCGCCAGCGAGACCCTCGCGCAACGCTTCGGCATCTGCCGCGATTTTGCCCATCTCGCCATCGCTCTCTGCCGGTGTTTTAATATCCCCGCTCGCTACGTCACCGGTCATCTGCCCGACGTGGGCTGCGTCGATCCGGGCAATCCCATGGATTTCCACGCCTACTTCCAAGCCTACGTCGGCCATCGTTGGAACAGCTTCGACGCCCGCTTCAACGTCCCCCGCATCGGCCGCATCCACATCGCGTGCGGCTTCGACGCGGTCGAGTGCGCCTTCTCCACGCTCTACGGCGCCGCGCAGCTCGCGTGGTTCAGCGTCTGGAACTACCAGGTCGATCCCGCCGAAGTGAACCTCGGCGATCCCATCGACCTCGCCAAGCGCCTCGACGGCACGCCCGAGCTGCGTTTTCCCCCACGCGTGCGCCCCGGGCAAATGCCCCTGTAGCCGCCGGTAATTTGACGGGATCCCCATCCCCGTCGCAGCCGATGCATTCACGACGGCCTCGATCACCTGGCTTGGAAACAGCTCAGGATGTGCTCTCATCCCAGCCGATCGTGAACCAACCCGCTCATCATGGATCCAGAAGCTGAAATCATCCGCGACGAAATCCCCGACGTAGAACAGATCGTCCGCGATGAATGCCGACTCGAGGGCGAGCGCCAGGGCCATCCGGTTGATCCGAGCGACAGCGTCATTCAGGAGCGAGTGGCCGACATCATCCTCGGCGGAGCGGGCGCAGAGATCAGGCACAAGCACGACCGCCCGCTGAAGTAAATCGCCGCTGCCCCCCGAGGCACCGAGGCGCTCTACATCTTCCCGATCTGCACGACCGTGAGCCCGCCATCGATGGTGATGATCTCGCCGGTGATGTAGCTCGCGGCTTCGGAGCAGAGGAAGGTGACGGCGCCTGCGCAGTCGTCGGGTTTGCCAATGCGGCCGAGGAGAATCTTCTTCTCGTAATGCTGCGGCAGGTCGCTGTTGCGCGCCTCCATCCACGCGGCATTGAGCGGCGTCCGGATGAGGCCGGGGGCGATGCCGTTCACTCGGATGCCGTGCGGCGCGAGCGAGACGGCGAGTGAACGGATGAGCATGACGAGCGCGCCCTTCGACGTGTCGTAAGCGGTCGAGTCGGTCTCGGCCTGGAAGCCATTCGTCGAGGTCGTGATGACGATGCAGCCGCCGCGCTTTTCCGCGGCGAGCCGCTTCGCGAACTCCTGCGCGGCGAAGTAGGTCGCGGTGAGATTAAGCTGCACGGTCTTGTCCCACAGCTCACGTGTCATCTCGAGGAAGGGCACATCGAAGAAGCTGCCGGCGTTGCAGACGAGCGTGTCGAGTTGCGGCGCCGCGCCAAAGGCGGCGGTGACCAGCCGCGCCGGTCCGTCGGGCTGCATGAGATCGGCGGAGACGTAGGCCGAATCGTCCGGGATGTTGTCGGCACGCGAGGGCAGACCGTGGAAGACGAGGCGAGCGCCCGCTTCGCGCAAGCCGCTCGCGATGGCGAAGCCGATGCCTTGCGATGAGCCGGTGACGAGGGCGGCGCGGTCAGTGAGCGAGAATGTTTTCATCTTTGAGCTTCAACCACGCGCGGATGTTTTTGTCAGCGATGCGCTCCAGCACCTCGAGCGGCTGCGCTTTTAGCGCCGACACTTCCCGCTCGTAGGTGCTGATGAGCGCGATGCGCTTGCTGCCGAGCATGGCGACGTAGCTGTAATAGGGCGAGTCGCTGCCCCACATGAACTTGCTGGGATAGGCGGCGGCGAGATCGGCGATGACGCGCGCGGGGTTCGTGAAGTCCGAGTCGAAGCGGCGCGAGCGCTCGGCGATGTAAGGCAGGTCTTCGAGCGCGCCGTCGCAGTGGATGCAGTGCGCGGAGCAGTCGAACCACGTGTTCGGCAGCGCGTTCACGCGGTCGAGGCATTCGCGATCGTAGCGGCACGAGTGCGCGAGGCAGAAGCGGACGTGCGGGAACTTCTCGGCGAGGTCGAGGATGTCGCTCGCCTGCGCCCACGGGTCGTCGGGGCCGACGCTCGAGTGGATGAGGAATGGGATGTCCCACTCGGCGGCGAGTTCGATGAAACCGCGACCTTCCTCGCCCAGCGTCTGGATGAAGGACTGGAGCATCGTGGTCTGGAGCTTCAGGCCGTAGAATTTGTATTCGCCGCGCAGCTTGCGCAGCTCCGCGATCTGCCCAGCCTGCTCGCGCATCGGGTCGAGCATCACGAAGGGCAGGCAATGTTTTCCCTGCTCGGGAAAGAGCTCGTTGATCTCGAAAAGCAGCCGCCGGTTTTCGAACGCGTAGGGCACCTTTTCCAAGCCGCCATATTCGATCTCGCCGCGGCGCAGCGCCTCGATCTTGAGCGAGAGATTGATGACGAAGGGGAAGACGACCCAGCGATCCACGCCGAGCGCGCGGCCTTCGCTCGTCATCGTCACGAGATGCTGCGCGTAGGGGAAATCGCCGCGCAGGTAAAACATGATGTCTGCGCCGACATGGTTGTGACAGTCGATGATCATGGGACGCCTAATAACCCGGCTCGCCGCCACTTTCACAGGCTCAATGAAATGTCTCCTCTACCCGGAATTTGATCGCGTCGAGATGGCTGAGGCTCCCCTGCCCCGCGCCGCCGCCGGCGAAGTGCTGCTCAAGGTCGCCGCGTGCGGCATCTGCGGCAGCGAACTCGAAGGCTTTCGCAAACGCAGCCCGCGCCGCGTGCCGCCGCTGATCATGGGCCATGAGTTTTGCGGAGTGGTCGAGGCGCTGGGCGAAGGTGTGACGAACGTCACGGTCGGGCAGAAGGTCGTGTCGAACTCGCTCGTGCCGTGCGGCGCGTGTGTGCGCTGCCGGCGCGGCGACACGCACCTGTGCGCGCAGCGGCAGATTTTCGGGATGCACCGGGCCGGGGCATTCGCGGAGTTCGTGAATGCGCCAGCGCGCAGCCTCATCCCGTGGCCGGATGGGCTGCCCGCGGAGGCGGCGTGTCTCGCCGAACCGCTGGGCAACGGCGTCCACATCGTGAACCTCACGCACCATCTCGCGCCGCGCACGGTGCTCGTGATCGGCGGCGGACCGATCGGGCTGATGACGCAGCAGGCGTATCAGGCGATGCTCGGCGCGACGGTGTTCGTGAGCGACCTCGTGCCGGAGCGGCTGCACGCAGCGACGGCGCTCGGGGCGAAGCGGGTGATCAATCCGGCGAGCGAGGACGTGGTGAAGATCGCGCGCGACCTCACCGACGGCGAGGGCGTGGACCTCGTGGTGGATGCCGTCGGCGGGAGGATCACCAAGCAGCAATCCCTCGCCGCCGCACGCCCCGGTGGTGCTGCGGTGTGGATCGGTCTTCACGAAAACGACGTCACGATCGACACCTACGAGATCACGCTCCCCGAGCGCACGGTCTTCGGCACCTATGCGGCGACGCAGGCGGAGCTACAGACCGCGGTGGACTTGATGGTCAGCGGAGCCGTGGATGCACGAACCTGGACGACGGTCCTGCCACTCGATCGCGGCGTGGAAGCATTCCAGCGCGCGCTCGCGGCGAAGGGCAGCGACATCAAGATGGTGCTCGCTCCGTAGAGCTCAGCGCTCCGAGTCCTGCTTATCCCGCAGCCGCCGCAGCATCTCCCTGATGTCGATGCTGCCCTGGATCGCGACGTAGATCGTCGTCGTCGAATACCACACGACGCACGTCCACATGAGGAAGAACCAGAAGCCATGTCCGTGCGTCATGTCGTGCGAGGTTTCATGAGTGAGCCAATGACCATGCCGAGCGCGGCGGCAACGAAGGCGACGATGCCGGCCCAATCCTTGCCGATGTCGGCGGCGAGCTTCGCCGTGCTCGCGATCTTCTCCATAGCGAGGTGCGCGATCGGGACGGCGGCACCGAGGATGATCGCGCCGAGCGCGCCCCAGTTGTTCGCGCGGCGCCAGTAGCAGCAGGCTATGAGCAGCACCGACATGCTGGAGAGATAGATCGAGCCGGTGAGGTCGTCGGTGGATACGAGAGGTCAGTCGCAGCCGCCGACGAAACCGCGCTGAGCGCGGCGAGGGCAAGCGGTGTGAAGAGGTTGCGGATACAGCGGAGTGGATTTGGAAGTGGTTTCATATCGCCACGCACCGTGGAGCCGCTAGTTGAAGGAACGATGAATCCCGGATGAAGATTCGTTTAATCGAATCAAAGCACGCGGCATTGACGGTGCGCGCTGCCGGCGGGTAGAGCGTTTCGCCTTCCCGATGAAACCCCTCCTCGCCCTGTTCTGCTCACTCGCTCTCGCTCGCGCGGCGGACGAGCAGCTCTTTGTCGCCACGCCGCTCACGGCTGGAGGCGCATTCACGCCGGGGATCGAGGGGCCGGCTTGCGATGGGGCTGGGAATCTTTACGCGGTGAGTTTTGGCGAGAAGCGCAACATCGGGAAGGTGACGCCGGATGGGAAAGCGGAGTTGTTCGTCACGTTGCCCGAGGGGAGCGCGGGGAATGGCATCCGCTTCGATCGCGCCGGGACGATGTATGTGGCCGACTACATGGGGCACAACGTGCTGCGCGTGGACATGAAGACGAAGGCGGTGAGCGTCTTCGCACACGAGCCGAGGATGAGTCAGCCGAATGACATCGCCATCGCCGCCGACGGAACGCTCTACGCGAGCGATCCAGATTGGAAGAACAAGACTGGGCAGCTCTGGCGGATCGACCGCGATGGGAGCACGCATCTTCTCGCAAGCGGACTCGGCACGACGAACGGCATCGACGTGAGCCCGGACGGCAGGACGCTCTACGTGAACGAGAGCGAGCAGCGCGGCGTGTGGGCGTTCCCGATCAAGCCGGATCGTTCGCTTGGTGAGCGCAAACTGGTGAAGCAGTTCGACGACTTCGGCTTCGATGGGATGCGCTGCGACGTGGACGGGAATCTTTACGCGACGCGGCATGGCAAGGGCACGGTGGTGAAGCTCTCGCCGGGCGGCGAAGTGCTGCGCGAGATCGACGTGCTCGGGCTCAAGCCGTCGAACATCTGCTTCGGCGGGCCGGATGGGCGCACGGCTTACGTAACCGAGGTCGATCATCAGCGGCTCGTGCAGTTCCGCGTAGATCAACCGGCGCTGGAGTGGCAGCGGCTGCACGAAAAATAAGGCGCTAAGCCTTCGTCCGCGCGCGCGCTTTCATCGCACACCATGACCGATCGTTTCTCCCAATCCCGCCGGCTCTTCGAACGCGCGCAGCAGAGCATCGCTGGCGGCGTGAACAGCGGCATCCGCAAGATGGAGCAGCCCGTGCCGCTCTACTTCGCACGCGGCGCAGGCTCGCGACTGTGGGACGTGGATGGGAACGAATATATCGACTTCCAGACGGGCCAGGGCGCGCTGCTTTTCGGTCACGCACCGGCGGGACTCGCCGATGCGATCGCAGCGCAAGCGCGGCTCGGAACACACTGGGCGGCGCAGTCGGAGCTGGAGATCGATGTCGCGGAGCGCGTGCAATCGATGGTGCCGGGAGCTGAGCGCGTGCGCTTCAACAACTCCGCGACCGAAGTGGTGATGAGTGCGCTGCGTCTCGCGCGCGGGCTCACGGGCAAGCGGCTGGTGCTGAAGTTCGAGGGGCACTACCACGGCTGGTCGGACGAAGGGCTCGTCGGCTTCGCACCGCCGCCGGACCAGTGGGGCAGCGACGACGAGCCGACACGGCTGCATCCGAGCAAGGGCGTGATCTCCGAGGTGCTCGATCAATTCGTCGTCGCGCGCTGGAACGATCCTGAACATCTGCGCCGCCGCGTGGAGCAATACCGCGGGCAGATCGCCGCGATCATCTTCGAGCCCGCGCTGTGCAACACCGGCTGCATGGAACCCGCCGACGGTCTGCTCGCGACGATCCGCGAGCTGTGCGACCGCGAAGGCGCGCTGATGATCGCCGACGAGACGATCACCGGCTTCCGCTTCGGCGCATCGTGCGCGCAGGGCTACTACGGCGCGTCGCCGGACCTCACGATCTTTGGCAAAGCCATCGGTGGTGGTGTGCCCTTCGCCGCGCTCGCGGGGAAGGCGCGCGTCTTCGAGCCGATCATCCGCGGAGAAGTCGTCCACGCCGGCACGCTCAACGCGAACCCGCTCTGCCTCGCCGCAAGCCGCTGGTGCCTCGACCAGATCCTCGCGCTCGGCCCGCAGCATCCCGCCGGACTTCAGCGCCTCGGCGCTAAGCTCATCGCCGGACTCGAAGCACTCGCGCGCCAACACAGCATCCCGCTGCAACCGCAAGGTCCCGGTCTCGTCTTCCACACCGCAATGCTCAAGCCCGGCGCCGCGCATGGGCCGATCCGCGACTACCGCGACTACGTCCGCCGCCACGATGCGCCGCGCTGGACGCACCTGCGGCGCTGCTTGCTGGAGAACGGCGTGCGCGCGATCGAGCGCGGGCTGTGGTTCATGAGCCTCGCGCACACCGACGCCGACATCGATGAAGCGCTCAGCCGCTCCGCGGCCGCCTTCGCCCAACACGCCGCCGGGTGGAAGCCATGAGCCGTCCCCGCGTCCTCTTCGCCGGGCTCTTTCACGAGACGCACACCTTCGTCGATGGCACGACCGGGCTGCGTGATTTTCAGGTGCTCCTCGGGTCGGACATGCTGCGCTGCGCGGGCGACAGTTCGCCGCTCGGCGGGGCGCTGGAGTCGGCGAAGGAGTTCGACTGGGAGGTGTTCCCGACCGTTGATTTCCGCGCGTCGCCGAGCGCGACAGTCGAAGACCACGTGGTCGAGACGTTCTGGCGGGAACTCGCCGCGCGCGTGCAGCCGCAGCTAGACGCGGTGTTCCTCATCCTGCACGGCGCGATGGTCTCGCAGTCGCTCACGGACGTGGAGGGCGAAATGCTCGCGCGGCTGCGCACGCTCATCGGTGACGACGTGCCTGTCTTCGGCGTGTTCGACCTGCACGCAAACTTCACGCAGCGCATGGCCGACCTCGCCGACTGCCTCGTCGCTTACCGCGAGAACCCGCACGCCGACGCGCGCCAAGTCACGAAGTTCGCCGCCGAGCTGTTGCAGCGCTCGCTGACGACGAAGGAGATGCCGCGGATGTTCTGGCATCACCCGCCGCTGATGTGGCCGCCGACCGGCACCGGCACGGCGAGCGAACCGATGCTCTCGCTCGAACGTCTCGCGCGCAGGATGGAGACCGGGACGCCGGAGTTTTGGGCGGTGAACGTCGTCGCTGGATTCTCGTTCGCGGACACGCCGGATACGGGAGTGAGCTTCGCCATCGCCACGACGGGCTCCGAAGCGCAGGCGCGCGCGGCGTTGCAGCAGCTGAACTCGCTGGCGAATGGAACGCGGGAAGCGGGCAACGTGACCGATCCACCCATCGCGGACGTGCTCGCTCAACTCGATCCCCTGCCGCGCGGCCTGACGGTGCTCGTGGAGCCGTCGGACAACATCGGCGGCGGTGCGCCAGGCGACGGCACCGGCTTACTCCGCGCGCTGGTCGAGCATTCGATACCGAATGCGGCCATCGCGATCAACGATCCCGAAGCCGTGCGCCAACTCTCGGCGATGCGCATCGGCACGCGCGTGACATTACCGATCGGTGGCAAGGGCAGCCGGCTCGATGAGGGGCCGTTCGAGCTCGAAGTCGAATTGCTCCGCACGAGCAACGGCAAGTTCGAGCTCGAGGATAAGCAGAGCCATCTCGCTTCGATGTGCGGCGATCGTTTCGACATGGGGCCGTGCGTGGTCGTGCGGCATCCGGGGATCACGATCCTGCTCACGAGCCGGAGGACGCCGCCCTTCGATCTTGGCCAGTGGCGCAGCCAGGGCATCGACCCTGAGACGCTGTCGGTCATCGTCGTGAAAGCCGCCGTCGCGCATCGCCGCGCCTACGATCCGATCGCGGCGCGAATGCTGTGGGTGGAGACGCCCGGCCCCTGCTCGAGCAACCTGCGCGCGCTCCCCTATCGCCACGTCCGCCGCCCCATCTTCCCGCTCGACGGCTGACGCCCCACGCGTCGCAACCACACTCGCTTTTTTCGCGCTACGCGCTATCGCTCGCGAACCGTGCCAGACGAAAGCGACCCGCCACCACCTTCCGCACTCGGTGGAATCAGTCCCGAGCAGCTCTTCGCTCGCGGGATGAAGAGCGTCCGCATGACCAGCAGCGCGGGCGTGTATGGCTGGGAACCGCCGAGCGTCGAGGGAGCCGCGCGGCTTTTCCCAAACTACGAAGTGCTCACCCTGCTCGGCCGCGGCGGCATGGGCGCGGTCTATAAGGCACGGCAGATCGAGCTCGACCGGCTCGTCGCGATCAAGCTGCTGCCGCTGGAGATCAGCGTGGATCGCGATTTCGCCGACCGCTTCCGCCGCGAGGCGCGCGCGATGGCGAAGCTTCATCACCCGAACATCATCACCGTTTTCGACTTCGGCACGACGACCGAGGGGCACCTCTTCTTCGCGATGGAGTTCGTCGATGGCGCGAACCTGCACACGATCATCCACGGCCCGGGGCTCGAGCCAGCACAGACGCTGGCGATCACCGCACAAGTCTGCGAAGCGCTCGCCTTCGCACACGAGCAGGGCGTGGTGCATCGCGACATCAAGCCCGCGAATGTGATGCTCGATCAGCGGGGCCGCGTGAAGGTCGCCGACTTCGGCCTCGCGCGTCTGACCGACCCGACCGCGGCAAAGATTGGGGAGACGCGAACCGGCATGATCATGGGCACGCCTGATTACATGGCGCCCGAGCAGACCAAGGGGATGGCGGTCGATCATCGTGCAGACATCTACAGCCTCGGGGTGATGCTCTATGAGATGCTGTGCAAGGACGTGCCGCGGGGCTTTGTCGATCCGCCCTCGATCCGCGCCGGCGTGGATGCGCGCCTCGACGAGGTGGTGAAGAAGGCGATGCAGCAGTTCCCCGAGCGGCGCTATCAGCAGACCACCGAGATGAAGGCCGACGTGGATTCGATCCGCACGACCTTGGTGACCGGTGCGTCTGCGCAACCGACGGAAGTGACGCTGCGCCGCGGCGATGCAAGTGGTGCGCCTGCCAAGCCCGCGCGCACGGGCTTGTGGATCGGTATCGGCGCTCTGGTGATCGGCGGCGCGGTCTTCATGCTCACGCGACCGACCTCCCCAACGGGGCAGACGATCGAGCCGAGCACGCCCCTTCCAACCCCGGCGGCGAGCGTCGCGACACCCACACCCGCAACTCCGCCTCCTCCGCCCCCAGTTCCGGCGACGCCGAAGCCGACTCCTGCTCCGACAGCCAAGCCGGCCACGCCGCTGCCGGTGCAGCCCAGCGAAGTGCTCACTTTCGCCGGGCACCGTTATCAGTTGGTGCCGGACGCCATGACTTGGAATGAAGCGAAGGCGAAGGCGGAAGTCATGGGAGGGCACCTCGCCACCTTCATCACCGAGGAGGAGGAATTGTGGGCGCGCGACCATCTCATCGGACCGCTCAAGACGGACGAGTTGCGCCGCTATGCGGTCGGAGGAAGCGGCGAGGAAAACTCGATCGACTATCGTTGGTTGAATGGCGCATCCGTGGGCAAGCTCCACTGGATTTCCGGCAATCCGTGGTGGCGCCAACTTCTGGACACCGACGAAAAAAAGGCTCCTGCGGGACTCTACGTCGTGCGGCTCAAGGATGGCGAACCGAGTTGGATCGGAGTTCTGCCGGCCATAAAATCGCTCGCCGGCTTCATCATCGAATGGGACGACGGCAAACCTGATCCCGCGCCCGCGCCCGTCGCGACTCCCGCGCCGGCGCCCCCAGTGGTGGCGGCGGCCACGCCGAAGCCGCAGACCGAAGTCGAGAAGTGGCTCGCGCAGGTCGATGCGACGCAGCAGGAAACTTTTCGCCAACAGGTGAGCGAACCTTTCGACGCGGGCGTGACGGACTTGCGCAAGCAGCACACGGCGGCGCTCGATGCAGGGATCGCCCGGGCGACGGCCTCGAAGCAACTCACCGAAGCCATCGCGTGGCAGAATGAACGCAAGGCCTTCGAGGAAACGCACGCGGTCACGGGCACCGACACCGGTCTTCCCAGCGGGGTGCAATCGCTGCGGTCCGCATTTCGCCAGCGCCGCGCCAAGCTCGAGCAGGCGCGTGCAGCCAAGGCCATGGAGCTTTACACGGCCTATGATGCCATCCTCGCGCAAAACCAAACCGCCCTCACCCAGCGCCAACGCCTCGACGACGCCCTGGTGCTCAAGGCCAAGCGGGACGAGTTGAGCAAGACGTGGCTGCCACTGTTCGCCGCCGCTGCACCACCCTCAGCCACTCCGGAAGTAGGTTCTCCCAGTGTCCGGCTCTCCCAGCCAAATCAAAACTCCTTCGCCTTGGCGGCCAAGGAGCGGCCCTTCGTAAACTCGCTGGGCATGAAGTTCGTGCCGGTGAAGATCACCGGTGGTCCGGGCAGCCAGCAGCGCGTGCTCTTCAGCATCTGGGAAACGCGAGTGCAGGACTACGAGGTTTTCGCCACGGAAACCAAGCGCGCATGGACGAAACCGACCTTCGAGCAAGGGCCGACCCACCCCGCGGTCAATGTGAGCTGGGAGGACGCCCAAGCCTTCTGCAACTGGCTCACGGAGCGCGAGCGGCGGATCGGACGGATGCGTGCGACGGAGCTTTACCGACTGCCGACGGACCACGAATGGAGCAGTGCCATCGGGAGCAAGCAGCGCGAGGATCCGAAGCGGAAGACTCCCACGGACAAGAGCGGCAAGGTCCAGGAGTTTCCGTGGGGTCTGGAGTGGCCGCCGCCGCGCAGTGCGGGCAACTTTAGCGGCGAAGAGTGCAAAGGGATCGAGGCTCCCGGCCAGAGCATCCTGCCCGGCTACCGCGACAACTTCCCGACGACCGCCCCCGTAGGAAGCTTTACGGCCAACAAGTTCGGGCTGTTCGACCTCGGGGGTAACGTGCGCGAATTGTGCGAAGATCTCGACGAGTCTAACGTGGGGCAACGGATCTTGCGCGGCGCAGGCTTCCTCACTTACGAGAAGGGACCTATGTGGTGGTCCGCCCGGGCCGGCCACGGCGAAAAGAGCATCGGCCCGAGCGTCGGTTTTCGAGTTGTCGCCTCTGATTCTTCGCCGGCTCGATAGCACGCCGCCGCGGTGGAAAGTAGAGGCTCGGACACGGGAGCGCTGCTTCGCGTGGACAGTCGCTCCTCGCTCGATTTTGTATCGTCGATCCAGCGGTGCGCGGGTTGTATCCAGTGCGCATGACCCACCCACTCGTCTCCTACCCACGCAACGCCGACACGCCCACTTCGACGCTTCCGTTTAGCCCGAGCGTGTGCTTCGGCGATCTCATCTTCATCTCCGGCCAGGCGTCGGTCGATGCGACCGGCAAGATCGTCTGCGACACGTTTGAGGCGGAGTTCCGCCGCTCGATCGAAAACGTGCGCAAGGTGCTCGAAGCCGCAGGCAGCGACCTCGCGCATGTGATCCAGACGCGGAACTACGTGCGCGATGCCGAGGACGTGCCGCTCTACAACCAGCTCTATCGCGAAGTTTTCGCCGAGCCGTTCCCGACGCGCACCACGATCACCAACTGCCTCCCGCCGACCCTCCGCTACGAGATCGAAGTCGTCGCGGTGAAACGCCCTGCTTAATCCAACGCCATGAGCACACCCCGCCTCATCTTCGACTGCCATCTCGACATCTCGATGAACGCGATGGAGTTCAACCGCGACCAGCGCTGGTCGCAGGAGAAAATCCGCCGCTGCGAACTCACGGCGCAGTTCATCGCGCCGGAGGCTGAGCGGCACCGCTCGCGCAATACCGTGTGCTTCCCCGAGCTGCGGCGCGGACGCTTCGGCATCATCGTGGCGACGCAGATCGCGCGCTACTCGCCGCGCTTTCACAACCTGCCCGGCTGGCGCAGCCCCGAGCAGGCATGGGCGCAGACGCAGGGGCAGCTCGCGTATTATCGCACGATGGAAGACTGCGGTGAGATGCTGCAGCTCCGCACGTGGCCCGAGGTGGAAGCGCACGCCGAGCGCTGGATGAACGCGAGCGACGAGGATGCCGCGAAGCTGCCGATCGGCTACCTGCTCAGCCTCGAAGGCGCGGACTCGATCCTAAGCTGGCGGCACTTGGAGAAGTCGCGCGCCGACGGACTCATCGCGCTCGGGCCCGTTCATTACGGGCCGGGCATCTACGGCTGCGGCACCGATGATGAAGGACCGCTGACGCCGCGCGGACGCGAGTTGCTCAAGGAGATGGAGCGGCTCGGGATCATCCTCGATGTCACGCACCTGTGCGACGAGAGCTTCTGGGATGCGCTCGCGCATTACCACGGCCCGGTGTGGGCGAGTCATCACAACTGCCGCGCGCTCGCAAACTGGAACCGCCAGCTCGCCGACGAGCAGATCAAAGCGCTCATCGATCGCGGCGCCGTGATCGGCATGGCGTTCGACGCGATCATGATGGTCCACGGCTGGGCGCACAAACGCTCGAAGCCGCAGGACTTCGGGCTGAAGATCGAGAAGATCTGCGAGCACATCGACCACATCTGCCAGATCGCCGGCAACGCACGCCACGTCGGCATCGGCACCGATCTCGACGGCGGCTACGGCACCGAGCAGACGCCGATGGACCTCGATAGCATCGCCGATCTCGCCACGCTCGATCCCCTGCTCGCCGCGCGCGGCTACTCGCAGGCGGACATCGACGGCATCATGCACGGCAACTTCTTCCGCTTCCTGCACGAGCATCTGTGACTGTAGGGCAGGCGCTCCGCCTGCCACGGCAAGCGATGCGCTTGCCCTACACCTCCTCATGAACCCACCACCGAGTCAGCCCACGCGCGTCCGCTATGCGCTGCTCGGCGTAGCGACGGCGAACGCCTTCCTGCTCTACCTCGACCGCATCTGCATGACGACGGTCGTGCATTCGGAGTCG
The DNA here is from genome assembly GCA_009885995.1 of Verrucomicrobiota bacterium. Classification (GTDB taxonomy): domain Bacteria; phylum Verrucomicrobiota; class Verrucomicrobiia; order Chthoniobacterales; family Chthoniobacteraceae; genus VFJQ01. Next base: position 51,347 of record VFJQ01000013.1, on the reverse strand, counting down.
TTCATGCGCGACTTCGGGCTGAGCGATGAAAATGTCGGCAGCGTGCTGGGCGTGTTCTTCCTCGCCTACGCGCTCGGGCAGCTCCCGGCGGGCTATCTGGCAGATCGCTTCGGGCCGCGGCGAATGCTCGTGGCCTACATCGTCCTGTGGTCGGCCTGCACGGCGCTCACCGGCTTCACCGGCGCGCTCGCCGCGCTCGTGGTCGTGCGGCTCGCGTGCGGGCTCGCGGAAGCCGGCGCGTATCCCGCGAGCAGCCGCGTGATCTCGCGCTGGTTTCCCTTCGGCCACCGCGCGCGGGCGAATTCGCTCGTGAGCTTCGGCGGCCGTGTGGGCAACGCGCTCGCACCGTGGCTCACCGGCGCGCTGATCCTCGCCCTCGGATCGTGGCGGCCCGTGCTGTGGACCTACGGCGCGATCGGCCTCCTCCTCGCCGCGGCCACGCACTTCATCTTCCGCGATGATCCGACCTCGCACCCGTGGACCAACGACGCCGAGCGCGCGCTCATCCGCGACAGCGGTCCGCCACCACCGGCGCCAGACTATCGCTTTCCGTGGCGCGCGTTGCTGAGCCATCCCGGCCTGTGGCTGCTGAGCCTCGGCGGCATCGGCTTAAACTTCGGCTGGGCGCTGCTCATCACCTGGCTGCCGAAGTATCTCCGCACCGTGCGCGGACTCAGCGAGGCGGATGCGAATCTCTATGTCACCATTGCCCTCGTGTGCGGCATGAGCGGCGTGCTCTTCGGCGGCTGGTGGTGCGATGCGCTCACGCGCTGGTTCGGCCAGCGATGGGGAAGACGCTTGCCCATCGTGATCGGCGGGCTCGTCGGCGCGGTCGCTTACGTCTTGTGCCCAATGCTCGGCAGCGCGCTCGGCGTCGCGGTGGCGTGCGGCATCGTCGCGTTCGCCACGGATAGCGCCGGGCCAGCGATCTGGGCTTTCAGTCAGGACATCGGTCGCGCGCACGTCGCCTCGACGATGGCATGGAGCAATATGTGGGGAAATCTCGGCGCGTCCGCCGTGGCGAAATGGATCCCTCTCGCGCTCGCGAGCCCGCTGCACCGCGCGGACTGGAGCGAAGTATTTTGGATGTGCGCAGCCGGCTTCGTCGTGCTCGCGGTCGCCATCCTCTTCGTGGACAGCACACGACCGCTGATCCGGGAAAGTTAGCGCTTCGTCGCGCGCACGAAGGCCTCTGCGCGAGCGCGCAGCGCGGGCCAGTCGCGCTTTTTCAAGATGTCTTTTGAGACGAGCGAGGAGCCTGCACCAAGCGCGACGCTACCCGCATCGAGAAACTCACGGGCATTCTCGGGCGTCACGCCGCCGGTCGGGATGATCTGCAGCATCGGCAGCGGAGCAAGCACGGTCTTCACGTAAGCCGGGCCGGCGTAATCGGCTGGGAAGAGCTTGATGAAATCGGCGCCGCTCTCATGCGCGGTGAGCATCTCGGTCGGCGTGAACGCACCCGCGGCGATCGGCTTGCCGTAGCGGTTGGCGAGGCGGATCACATCGGGCTTGGTGACCGGCGTGACGACGAATTCCGCGCCCGCGAGGATCGCCGCGCGGCACGTCTCCGGGTCGAGCACGCTGCCCACGCCCATGAGCACCTTGCCGCCGAAGCGCCCGCTCACATCTGTGATGACTTGTAGCGCATTCGGCGTCGTCATGGTGACTTCCATCGCAGTGACGCCGCCGGCGTAGAGCGCCTCGGCGCACTCGATGAGTTGGTCGGAAGAATCGGCCCGGATGATGGCGATGACGCCGGGATCGAGGAGGCGACGGATGATCGCATTCTTTTGCATGGGGATGAATTAGCTGGCGGCTGTGTCGCGCGAAAGCAACGCGCGAATGGCGCGGCGGTGCGGCGCGGTGAGCGGGAGCGCGTCGAGGTCGGCGTCGCAAATCCACGCCTGGTTTTCGCCAAGGGTCTTCGTCGAGCGGCCGGCAAAGACGCGCAACGTGACGCGGTGATTCGTGAATGGATACTCGGCGGTGTGCAGCGGGACTGATTCGCGCGGCGCCGTGCCCGGAAGCTTCCACATCCCACGCCAGCGCGAACCGGTTTGCTTTTCGAGCAGGATCGCATCGCGGCGTCGAATCCAGGCGCAGGGCTCGTCGAGCGCGATCGTGCGGGCGCGGGCTTTCTTGAGCGGCACCTTCTCCGGCTCCTTCGCGGAGCAATACTCGCGCACCGGGCAGAGCAGGCACTGCGGCGCGCGCGGCGTGCAGAGGAGCGCGCCAAGTTCCATCAGCGCGGAGGTGTGGAGCCGACCACCGCGCGCGGGCAGCAGCGCCTCGGCGGTCTGCCAGATGAAGGCCTGACCTTCGCCCGAATCAATCGCCTCGCGATGATCGAGCAAGCGTGCGAGCACGCGGGCGATGTTCCCGTCCACCGTCGCCACCGATCGGTCGAAGGCGAACGCGGCGATGGCGCCTGCGGTGTAGCGGCCCACGCCGGGCAGCGACGCGATCGCATCATTGTCGTCGGGAAGATTCCCGTCGAAGCGCTCGACGATCAGCTTCGCGGCGCGGTGGAGATTCCGCGCGCGAGAGTAGTAGCCGAGACCTTGCCATTGCGAGAGCACGTCGGCTTCACCCGCCGCAGCGAGCGTGGCGAAGTCCGGAAAGCGCTGCATCCAGCGCTCGAAATACGGGATGACCGTGGCGACCTGAGTCTGCTGGAGCATGAACTCGCTGACGAGCACCGCGTAGGGCGATGTGTCGCGGCGCCACGGCAGGTCGCGCCCGTGCCGGCGGAACCACGCGGTGAGGCGCGCGCGAAATGGCTTTGGGTCGGGCAGGTTCGTGATGTTCACTCGCTGCGATATATGCCCTCGGGATCTTCACTGCCGCCATCGCAAAAACCAAAAGCCATGCACGTCTGCCCGCTCACCACGGCGCAAGCGGAGAAGCTGCGCGCGCTGCTGACCGAGCGTGGGTGGAAGTTCGCCGAGCGGCCTTACATGCTCTTCTTCGCCGAGGGAGCGAACGCAAACGTCTCGGTTTATGAGAAGGGACCGAAGATCGTCGTCGCGGGCAAAGGGACCGAGGAGTTCGTCACGTTCATGCTCGAGCCGGAGATCCTCGGCGAGGCGAAGCTCGGCTACGAGGAAGTCCACGATGCGGCGATGTTCGAGCCGCACTTCGGCATCGATGAGAGCGGCAAGGGCGACTTCTTCGGCCCGCTGGTCATCGCCGGGTGCTACACCGATCGCGAGATCGCGCGCAGCTTCATGGATGCGGGTATCCAGGACAGCAAACGCATCACTTCCGACAAGGCGATCCGCGAATTCTCGAGGCTGATCCGCGAGACGCCGGGAGTGGCGACGAAGGTGATCGTGCTCGTGCCGCAGCGCTACAACGAGATGTATGCGGGCTTCGACAACCTCAACCGTCTACTCGCATGGGGCCACGCCGCGATCATCGGCGATCTTCAGCAAATCCAGCCCGACTGCCCGCGTGCGCTGAGTGATCAATTCGCGAACCCGAAGCTCATCAAGACAGCCCTGACGAAGCGCAACGTGGAGATCCAACTCGACGCGCGGACGAAAGCGGAGAGCGACCTCGCCGTCGCCGCAGCGTCGATCCTGGCACGCGAGGGGTTCATCTCGTGGATGGATCGGGCCAGTCGGGAGTTCGAAGTCCAGATGCCGCGTGGATCGTCCGATCCGCGGGTAAAGACGGTCGCGCGCGAGCTCATCGCCGCGCATGGCCCGGAGGTGCTCCTGCGTGTGGCCAAGACCCACTTCAAGACCGCGCACGAACTCGCGCCGGAGCACTACCGACTGAAAGTGAGCACTTATCGGGGCAAACCCCGAAGTTAATCCCACACCAACCGCGAAGGCGCTATTTCACACACCTCGCGGAACTTTTTCTCCATGACGGGCTTGCGAAATTCCACCGGGGGTGCAAGCCTCAGCCGTTATGGGAACACTTACGAAAAGGGAACTCGTAGTCGCAATCGCGAATGAAACAGGGCTCGTGCAGCATCAAGTTTTTGATGTGGTGCAACGGACGCTCGACCACATCACCGACGCGCTCGCCAAGGGCGACACCGTCGAGTTGAGAAACTTCGGCATCCTCGAGGTGCGGCTGACCAAGCCACGCGTCGGACGAAATCCAAATCAACCTGGCAGCAGCTTCGTTATCCCTGCGAGGGCAACGGTGAAGTTCAAGTCTGGCAAAATCATGCGGCAGAAAGTCTCCAAGCTTTCGGCCGTAATGAAGGCGGCAGCGAAGGACAAGTAGCCGCCTCCGTCAATGCAGAGGCAGTCTTGACCCGGCGACGGGCGGGGCGTAAGCGAATCGAGTCGCGCGAGTGCTCGGTGCCCGCGCGGTGACACGACCCACCGAGAGCCATCACCGATTATGAAAGTCCTTCGTCCCCTTTGCTGGCTCGCAGTCGTTCTGTCCTCGATTCCAACTCGCGCGGACGGGCTTAAACCCGAGCTGCTCCACGGCTTTTCCGCCGGCGTCCCGAATCTCACCCAGGGCGTGGTGCCCGGGCCTGACGGGAATTTCTACGGCGTCGCGTCGAGCGGCGGGCGCTTCGGGCGCGGGACGTTCTTTCGCGTGGAGCCCTCGATGTCGAGCGGGCCGGGCACGATCACGATCCTCGCGAATTTCGGCGACCCGCAGGGTGCCGCACGCGGCGCGAATCCGGCGGGGCAGTTGGCGTTTGATGGCCTGGACAAATTCTACGGCGTGACGAGCTCCGGCGGGCGATCCAACTGCGGCACGGTCTTCCGTGTGGCGCTGGATGGCACGGTCGAGACGCTGGTCGATTTCAGCGGCTACCTCGGAGCGGCGATCGGCATCAATCCGGCGGCGGGGCTAGTTCGCGCGAATGACGGGAATTTCTACGGGACGACGGCCAACGGCGGGCCGGACGTGGACAATGGGACGGTCTTTCGCGTGTCGCCGGAGGGCCGGTTTCAAACGATCCTAAATTTCACCGGCACCACCGGAAAGTTCCCCGGAGCAGCGCCGGGATCGCCGCTGCTGAAGCTGGCCGACGGCACGCTCGTGGGCACCACTTTCTATGGCGGCAAAGCCGCGGGCAGCCCGGACGTGCTCGGCTTCGGCACGATCTTTCGCCTGACGATCCTGCCGACGAGCGTCGTCACGTTCGCGAGCGTGGCGGCTTTCACCGGACCCACCGGCGCGCTGAAGGCCGCATACCCCGTGGGCCGACTCGCGCAGACGCCGAGCGGCGCAGTCTATGGTTTGTTTGTCGGGCCGACGGAAATCGGCAGCGCTGCGGGCATCTGGCAGTTGCCGCTCGTCGGCGCGGCGAGCCGCCTGCTGACCTTCAGCCAGGCGAGCAACGGCGGATTCATCAGCTCTCCGACCACCGGCCTCGCCGTGCTGGCCTCGGGCAAATTGCTCGTCGCTTTCCAATCGGTCTCGAACGGCGACGCCGGCGGTCTCTTCAGCGTGTCCGAGGCAGGCGTGATCGACGAGTTGAGCCTGTTCGACAGCATCGCGCCGCCGATCACCACGTCTTACTATACGGAGGCCGGGCCGCTGGCGGATGGTGCGGGCGGGTTCATCGGCTCGATCTTCGGCTCGCTCTACCAAGCCGACGCAAACGGCACGCCGACTCTGTTTGCCATTCCCTTGCCCGACGGAGGCACCGGCACCGGCGCGACGCCGAATGGGCAGGTCGTCTTCGCGCAAGACGGCACCCTTTACGGCTACGCCTCGGAAGGCGGCACAAGTCTCACCGGCACTGTTTTCAAACGACCCTCCTCCGGTCCGCTCAGCCTGCTCGCTGCGCTGCCGAGCGACTTCATCCACGATGACAGCCAGCCGCTCGCGTTCGAGGAGCCGGGCAGCTCGGTGCTGCTCACGCAAAGCTCCGGCGGCACCGAGGGCAAAGGGCGCATCTTGCAAATCGACTCCTCCGGCATCGTGAATGACCGCGCCAGCTTTCGCGACAGCGCCAACGTAGCAGACACACCGGCCCGCTTTCCGAAGGAAGGTCTGTTATCCGACGGCTCCGGAAATTTCTACGGCCTCGCGATGAACTCAGGGTCGAGTTTCGACGACGAACCGGCGCTGTATCGCTTCTCAGGCCCGCTCAATATCATCTTCCGCGTCGCTCCGCTCGGGCTCGGGCAGACCTTCATCGAGGGCGGCCTCGCACTGGACGGGAGTGGCAATCTCCTCGGCGCGCTGCCGGAGGGCGGGACGAATGAAAGCGGAGCGATCTTCCGCGTCACGCCGGCAGGGGCGGTGACCACACTCGTGGAGTTCGGCGGCAGCGCGTCGCCCGCGGGCAGCGTGAACCCGCGCGGCCCGCTGCTGCCGGAGCCGGGCGGGAGCTTTCTGTTCCTCGGCGGGGTGCCGACGGAGGACGCAATCAACAAGGTGCTCCGGTTGAAGCTCGACGGGACGGTGGAACTCGTGGCCGAGTTGCGCAGCGAGGATGTGGCCGGCGCATTCCAGCGGGTGGCTCCGCTGGCACGCGACTCGCAAGGGCGCGTCTATGCTCTGCTCAGCGACGGCGGCTTCGACAGCGGCGGCGTGCTCGTCCGCATCGACGGCATCAACACCTTCACCGTCGCCTACGAGTTTCGTGGCGGCGCGCAATCCGACGCCGTCGGTTTCGCGCCAAGCGGCGGCCTCAAACTCGGCCCGGACGGCGCGCTCTACGGCGTGACCGCGCGCGGCGGTCCGCAGGGCGGCGGGGCGCTCTTCCGCTTCGCCACGACCACGCTGGCCACCGGCAGCACCACGATCGCGAGCGACGTGCTCGCGAACTCCGTCACGCTCAACGCGAGCCTCATGTCGAACGGCTACGGCGGTGAGTATTGGTTCACTTACGGCGAAGGCGTCGGCCCGCTCGACCAGGAGACCACCCATGTCACCATCGACGGCTTTTACGGGACGCAGATGCTCGAACAAACGCTGACGGCCCTGCGCGGCCACCGCACTTACACGTTCCAATTCCACGCGCGCGTCGGCTTCGGCAGCGACGCCGTCACGATCACGGGCACGCCCATTCCTTTCACTCTCCTCAACGGCAAACCGCAGCCACAGACCGACGCGATCCTCGCGGAAAGCGCGACGGATGCATTCGTCGGCGACGTGCTGGCCAACGATCTCGAACCCGACGGCGACCCGCTGACGATCGACAGCTACACGCAAGGCTCCCTTGGCTCGGTCGATCTCGTCGGCAGCACACTCGTCTATACGCCGGGCACGGGGTTCATCGACCGCGACTCCTTCACCTACACAGTCAGCGACGGCCTCGGCGAAACCGCCACTGCCACGGTCAACGTGATGGTCGCGGCGGTGGTCTCGGGGGAATATGCGGGGCTGCTTTTCGAGGACGACACCACCGGCGCCACAGCTGCGGCACGCGAGGGCGCGCCCGCCGCCGCGGCAGCCGATCGGCTCGCGGCGGGCTTCGCGAGCCTCGCGCTGACGCGGCGCAGGACTTTCACAGCGCGCTTCGAACTCGGCGCGCGCTCGATCCCGGTGCGAGGCCGACTCGCAGCCGATCGCGACACGACGGTGCGCGGCGACCGCGACCGCTTATCCGGCCAGATCCGCACGGTGCCCGCCGGCGTCGAGGGCCGCATCACGTTCAACGGCCGCACGCTCATCCTCCGCGCCGGCCAGGGCTTTTTTGCCGCGGGCGTCCAACGCCCGGCGAGCGCATTCACCGTGCGCTTCACACCCGACGAAATCGCAGACCCCATCGCCGGTGACGGTCTGCCGGCCGGCAGCGGCTTCGGCTTGATCCGCCAAGGCAGGACCGCGCGCGCGACGCTCATCGGCGTGCTGCCGGATGGGACTGCGTTCTCGAAGAAATCGACCGTCGATCCCGGCGGCCTGCTCCCGTTTTTCTCCCAGCCCTACAAAGGCAAGACCGGGGTGATCGACGGCACGCTGCATCTCGCCGGCACGGGTGAAGTCGATGCCGCAGCCGGGACGACGACCCGCTGGGAGAAGCCCGTCCTCCTCCGCCAGACACGCTTTGCCACCGGCTTCTCGACGACGCTCACTGCATTCGGCGGGCGCTACACGCCGCAGACGCCGCCGCTCAATGTGCCGGACGGATCGCAAGTCGCAGCCGCATTCGATCGCGGCGGACTTTTTGCCGCGCTCGAGTCCCGCTTCGACATCGTCAATGGCCGCCCGCGACCCGATCCCGCCAGCAACGTGGCCAGGGCGACGCTCAGCTTCGCGCCGCGCACCGGCCTGTTCAGCGGCGCGATCAGGCCTGTGAGCAAGCGGGTAAAATTCCGCGGCGTGCTCATCCAGCGCGACAATCGCGGCGCGGGATTTTTCCTCGGCACGACCGACGCGGGCAGCGTGCAACTCACGGTCGTGCCGTAGCGTCCGGTTGCGAATGGGAACGCGCCGGGTGAGCGTGCGCGTCCTTTGCCTGTGAAGAAACCGCTCACCATCGTCGCCAGCCCGGACTGCATCGAAGTCCGCGGCGCGCGGCAGAATAACCTCAAGGGCTTCGACCTCGATCTGCCGCTCGGGAAGCTGATCGTCGTCTCCGGTCCGAGCGGCTCGGGCAAGTCGTCGTTCGCCTTCGACACGATCTACGCCGAGGGGCAGCGGCGTTACGTCGAGACGTTCTCGCCTTACACGCGGCAGTTCCTCGAGCGCATGGATAAGCCGAAGGTCGATGCGATCCGCGGCATCCCGCCGGCGATCGCCATCGAGCAGAGCAATCTGGTCAAGACCACGCGCTCGACCGTCGGCACGATGACGGAGATCAACGACTACTTGAAGCTGCTGCTGCCGCGCGTCGTCACCGCGCATTGCCCGAGTTGCGCACAAGGTATCCGACCCGAGACGGCGCGCAGCATCGTCGATCAAGTCTTCGCGCAGCACGTCGGCGACAGCGTGCTCGTGACGTTCGGTGTTCCCGTCCCGCCCGGCACGAAGCCCGGGGAGTTCTTCGACTTCGTGAAGCAGCAGGGCTTTCTCCGCGTGCTGCTCGACGGCGAAATCGTCCGCACCGACGAGCCGTGCGCGATGCGTCTGCCGGCGGTCGTGCAGGTAATCCAGGACCGCGTGGCGATCAGCGACGCGAACCGCTCGCGGCTCACCGAGGCGGTGGAGACTGCGCTGCGGTTTGGCAAAGGCAAGATCACCATCGGCCAGCCGTTCTCCACCGGCTGGCACTGTGCGCACTGCGATGTCGATATCACGCCGCCATCACCGGGGCTGTTCAGCTTCAATCACCCGCTCGGCGCGTGCCCGACGTGCCGCGGCTTTGGGCGCACGATCACGATCGATCTCGATCGCGCGCTTCCCGATCGCTCGCTGAGCATCAAGGCCGGCGTGGTGAAACCCTTTCAGACCGAGAACGGCCAGCAGTGCCAGCGCGACCTCATGCGCTGCGCCGCGGAGCGTGGCGTGGATGTGAAGACGCCCTTCGCCGAGCTGCCGAAGCGCGACCAGGACTGGGTGATCAAAGGCGAGCGACCCGCGCTGATTGGCGACAGCGGCGAATGGGACGAGAGCCTGTGGTATGGAGTGAAGGGGTTCTTCGATTGGCTCGAGTCGAAGGCTTACAAAATGCACGTCCGCGTGCTGCTGAGCCGCTACCGCAACTACGCGCAATGCCCCGTCTGCCACGGCGGCCGTTACCAGCCGGCAACGCTCAACTTCCGCCTCGGCGGAAAGACCCTGCCGGAGCTGATGGCGCTGCCGGTGAACGGGCTGCTCGCGACGCTTGGCAATCAACCCACTGCTGGCGACTCGACCACCGCGACGCTCGCAAGCGAGGTCACCAGCCGCCTGCGCTACCTCATCGAAGTCGGCCTCAGCTACCTCTCGCTCGATCGCCCGACGCGAACGCTCAGCGGGGGCGAGCTCGAACGCGTGAACCTCACGACGTGCCTCGGCGCGTCGCTGGTAAACACGCTCTTTGTCCTCGATGAGCCCAGTATCGGCCTGCACCCACGCGACACCGGCCAACTCATCCGCGTGATGAAAAACCTGCGCGACAAAGGCAACACGCTGCTCGTCGTCGAGCACGAGGAAAGCGTCATCCGCGCTGCGGATCATCTTGTCGAGCTCGGCCCCGGGCGCGGCGAAGCAGGCGGCGAGTTGGTCTTCAATGGACCGCTCAAGACGCTGCGCAAGACGCTCACCGCCGACTACCTCTCCGGGCGCAAAGGCATCCCCGTGCCGACAAAGCGCCGCCCGCCGCGCGGCTGGCTGCACGTCGAAGGCGCGAGCGAACACAACCTGCGCGGCATCGACGTAGGCTTCCCGCTCGGCGTCTTCGCGTGCATCACCGGCGTGTCCGGGTCGGGCAAGAGCACGCTCGTGCACGACGTGCTCTACGGGAATCTCCTCCGAGCAAAAAACCTAGCTGGCGAAGACCAGCCCGGCGCGTGTCGCAAGCTGAGCGGAGCGGAGCAGATCGCGCAGGTGGTGATGGTCGATCAAAGTCCCCTCGCCCGCTCGCCACGCTCCAGCCCGGCGCTCTACCTCGGCGTGTTCGATCCGATCCGCGAACTCTTCGCCGGGTCGCCCGACGCGCGCACCGCGGGGCTCACGCCTGGCGCGTTCTCGTTCAACACCGGCACCGGTCGCTGCGAACGCTGCGGTGGCAGCGGCTTCGAGAAGATCGAGATGCAGTTTCTCAGCGACGTCTTCATCCGCTGCCCCGAGTGCGAAGGCCGGCGCTACCAGCCGCACATTCTCGCGGTGAAGTTCGGCGGGAAGTCGATCCACGACGTGCTGGAGATGACCGTCACGTCGGCCATCGCGTTCTTCGCCGCGCACGATGCCGCGAAAGTCGCCGAGCCTCTGCGCGTGCTGGAGGAAGTCGGTCTCGGTTACCTCCGGCTCGGCCAGCCGCTCAACGTCCTCTCCGGCGGCGAATCGCAGCGGCTCAAGCTCGTCGAGCGCCTGACCCGCCGCGACGAAGCGAACTGCCTGCTCATCTTCGACGAACCGACGACCGGGCTGCACTTCGACGACATCGCGCTGCTCGTGCGTGTGCTCGATCGCCTCGTCGAGCGCGGCCACAGCGTGCTCGTGATCGAGCACAATCTCGAGGTCATCAAATGCGCGGACCACGTGATCGATCTCGGCCCGGAAGCCGGCGCGATGGGCGGCGAAGTCGTCGCGACGGGCACGCCGGAGGAAGTGGCACGCGTGGAGGAGTCGCACACGGGGAGATTCTTACGCGAGGCGCTCAGTGTTCAGCGTTCAGTGTTCAGTGCGCAGTCCGAGGAAAGTTTGCGCGTCGCAGAAGAAGCCACTGTGCAGCGGGCACTGAACACTGAGAACTCCATCACCATCCGCGGCGCGCGGCAGCACAACCTCAAGAACATCGACGTCGAAGTGCCGCGCGACGAACTCGTCGTCATCACTGGCCTAAGCGGTTCGGGGAAATCGACGCTCGCGTTCGACATCCTCTTCGCGGAAGGCCAGCGGCGCTTTCTCGACTCGATGTCCACCTACGCGCGGCAGTTCGTCGAGCAGCTCGAGAAGCCGGACGTGGACTCGATCTCCGGGCTGCCGCCGAGCGTGGCAATCGAGCAGCGCATCACGCAGGGCGGCGGGAAATCGACCGTCGCGACGGTGACGGAGGTGTATCACTTTCTGCGGTTGCTCTTCGCGAAGCTCGGCACGCAGTTCTGTCCGAAGTGCGATGTGGCGGTGGAGAAACAGAGCGTCGCCTCGGCGATCGCGAAGGCGGCGGCGCTGGCGAAGCGCGGGAAGATCAAGGTGCTCGCGCCGCTCGTGAAGGCGCGAAAAGGTTTTCACACGGAGGTCGCAGCGTGGGCGAAGCGGCAGGGTTTCACCGAGTTGCTCGTCGATGGGAAGTTCGAGCACGTCGATCGCTTCCCGAAGCTGGAGCGTTTTCGCGAACACTCGATCGATGTGGTCGTCGATGATGTGCGGCGCGCGCTCGAATTTGGCAAAGGCACGGCGCGCATCCTCGACGCGAAGAAGAAGCTGCACGTGCTCAGCACCGAGATGAGTTGTCCGTCGTGCGGGCAATCGTTCGAGGAACTCGATCCGCGGCTGTTCTCGTTCAACTCGCCGCACGGCTGGTGTGCGGAGTGCCGCGGCTTTGGCGAGGTGTGGAAGGCGCACGTCGATCCGCGGCTGGAGTCGCAACTGGAGATCGAGATGGACCAGGAGCGGCAGCACGAATGGCTCGATGAGGATGAGGCGCAGCCGTGTCCGAGTTGTGCCGGCGTGCGGCTAAATGACATCGCGCGCGCGGTGCGGTTGCGGGAGCATTCCATCGGGCACATCGCGGCGCTGTCGTCGCGCGACGTGCTCGCGTGGGCGCAGGTGCTCAAGTTCGCCGGCTCGGCAAAGATCATCGCGGCGGATATCCTGCCCGAGATCACGCAGCGGCTCAGCTTCATGGGCCAGGTGGGGCTCGATTACCTCGCGCTGAACCGCTCGGCGAAGACACTCAGCGGCGGCGAGTCCCAGCGCATCCGGCTTGCGGCGCAGCTCGGTTCGAATCTGCGCGGCGTGCTCTACGTGCTCGACGAGCCGACCATCGGCTTGCACGCACGCGACAATGAGCGCCTGCTCGCGACGCTCATGGCACTCAAGGCGAAGGGGAACTCGCTCGTCGTCGTCGAACACGACGAGGACACGATGCGCGCGGCCGATACAATTATCGATCTCGGGCCCGGCGCGGGCACGCGCGGCGGCGAAGTCGTCGCATGCGGCACGCTCGCGGAGATCCAGCGCTGTCCGGGCTCGACCACCGGGCGGTGGTTGCGCGAACCGCTCGTGCATCCCACGCGCGGCGAACGGCGGGCGGCAGCGGAGCAGTGGCTGGAGGTGCGCGGTGCACGGACGAACAACCTCAAGGACATCGATGTGCGCTTCCCGCTGCGCCGTCTCACGGTCATCACCGGCGTATCCGGTTCCGGCAAGAGCTCGCTCATGCGCGGCGTGCTCAAGCCCGCTGTCACAGCTGCACTCGCTCGCGGCGCGAAGAAGTCCACCGGTGTGCGCGGCGCGGAGCATCTCGCCGCGATTTACGAGGTCGATCAGTCGCCCATCGGCAAGACCTCGCGCTCGACGCCGGCGACGTATCTCGGCGTCTTCGACGAAATCCGTAAGCTCTACGCGCAAGTGCCGCTCTCGCGGATGCGCGGGCACACGGCGAGCCGCTTCTCGTTCAACACGGATGGTGGACGCTGCGAGACTTGCGCGGGACAGGGAGTGATCAAGATCGAGATGAACTTCCTACCGACGAGCTACATCCCCTGCTCCGACTGCCACGGGAAACGCTACAACTCCGCGACGCTCGAAGTGCTCTGGAACGACCGCAGCATCGGCGACGTGATGGACATGACGCTGGAGCAGGCGGCGGAGTTTTTCAGCGCGCAGCGGAAGATTCATCGTCCGCTTCAGCTCCTCTGCGACACCGGGCTCGGCTACCTGCACCTCGGCCAAGCCAGCCCGACGCTCAGCGGCGGCGAGGCACAGCGGCTCAAGCTCGTGAGCGAACTCACGCGCGGGCTCGGCCGCAGTGAGACGGCGAAGTTGCGCGGTGTGAGCGATGGGAAATCGACGCTCTACTTGCTCGAAGAACCGACCATCGGGCTCCACCCGGCGGACGTGGCCGAGTTACTAAAGGTGCTGCACCGGCTCGTGGATGACGGGCACACGGTCATCGTGATCGAGCATCACCTGAGTGTGATCGCGGATGCGGACTACGTGATCGATATCGGTCCGGAGGCTGGCGACGCGGGCGGCGAACTCGTCGCGTGCGGGACGCCGGAGGAGATCGCTGCGTGCAAGTCGAGCCGCACGGCGCCGTTCCTGCGCGGGGTGCTTCAGCCATCCAAGCCCAAGGCGCGGAGCGCATCGCGGGCGAAGGCGAAGCCGGCGAGCTGACCTTCCAATCCCCGGCCGAGTGCAAGCACCTTGAAGGATCGCCCGAGCAGCGTGGGATGCGCGAGCGTCTGGAAAGCGCGCATGTCGCGCGGAGCGGGCGGCACGCCTTCGACGAAATGCAGGCGGGCGAGGCCGGTGAGGTAGTGGTGCTGGTCGGTGAAGCCGAGCACGTCGAGATCGCTGGCGGCAGCGAGCGCGGTGAAATCGACGTGGGCGGTGAGATCGGCTGCGCCGGGATTTTCGAGCGGGTCCACGCGGCGGTGCGCGGCGATGGCTTCGAGCGTCGCGGCTGCGGGGCGATCGGCGCGCGTATGGCCGTAGTCGATGACCAGCACGAGGCCGCGCGTGAGCTTCGGGGCGAGCGCGGCGATCCAGTCGAGCGAGGCGAGATTCACCTCGGCGATGGAGCCTTCCGGCGCGTCGGGTAGGTGCGCGCGAAGGCGTTCGGTGGAAAGCGGCACGTCGGCGAAGACGAAGCGGTCGCCGTCGAGAACGACGGCGCGTTCGCGCCAGGCGTCTGCGGCGGGGGCGCCGCAGGCACTTCCTGCGACGAGGGCGTCGCAGCTACGGTGGACGAGATGCACGGGGAAGGCGTCGGGGAGTTCGTTCGAGAAATGCACGCCAGTGAAGGGATCGATCGCGGCGACGTCGTCCACCCAGCGGACGTCGCGACCCGCGAGCTTCGCCTGCTGCAAACAGCGCCAGTGCGGCGAAGGCTCGACGATCGTGAGGCGCGCGGGCATTTCCGCGGGCAGTGCGGCGAGCACGTCGGCAGCGAGCGAACCGTCGTGGGCGCCTTGCTCGACGAGCGTGAAGTCGGCGGGGCGGCCCAGCTTTTCCCAGACCTCGGCGAATTGCCGAGCGAGCAGCGCGCCGAAGAGCGGGCCGACACTCACACTGGTGAAGTAGTCCCCTTTCCTGCCGATGCGCGCGCGGCCGCTGGCATAGTAGCCGTGCGCGGGGTCGTAGAGAGCGCGCGCCATGAAATCGCGAAAGAGCATTGGCCCATGGGCAGCGATTTCGGCGCGGAGGATTTCGGTGAGGGACATATTCAGTAATCAGTGGGCAGTAATCAGTGGTCCAGTATGCACGCGTCATCCGGGTCACTGATTACTGTCCACTGATTACTGATCACTCTGCGTCCCTTGCGCCAGCGCTCCCTCTGTGCAACGAGACGCCTCCGCTCATGCTGGACCTTTACCAGGCCCGCCCTCGCTTTTATCGACGTCCGTGGTTTCTCGCCACGCTCACTCTGCTGCTCATCCTGCTGTTTGCGGGAGGGCTGTGGGCTTGGGTGGAAAAAGGACGCTGGGAGACGAAGGCGAGGAGTTTCGACTACGCGCGGCTCCGGGAGATGGAGTCGGCGTCGCTGATCTTCGACCGCGGCGGCAACGTGCTCGGGCGCATCTTCACCCAGAACCGCGACCAGGTTCCTTTCAGTGAACTCTCGCCGCATCTCGTCACCGCGGTGATCGCGGCGGAAGACGCACGGTTTTACAAACACCACGGCTGGGACCGGATCGGGATAGCGCGCGCGGCGGTGACGAACTTCCGCAGCAAGAAATCCAAGCAAGGCGCGAGCACGATCACGCAGCAACTCGCGCGCAACACCTTCCCGGCGCAGCTCCCACCAAACGACCGCACGTATCAGCGCAAGGTGCTGGAAATCTTCGTCGCCCGCGAGATCGAGAACCAGCTCAGCAAGCAGCAGATCCTCGAGCTCTACATGAACCGCGTGTTCTTCGGCTCGGGTTTCTACGGCGCGGAAGCGGCGGCCCGCGGCTACTTCGGCAAGCGGGCGAAGGATCTCAACCTCTCCGAGGCCGCGACGCTCGCGGGCTTGCTCAAGAGCCCGAGCAATCTCTCGCCGTGGCGCAACCGCGCGGCGTGCATCGATTCGCGCAACTACGTGCTCCAGCGCGCGCTCGAGCTCGCGCTGATCACGAAGGAGGAGTTCGACCGGACCGTGCAGGAAGACATCGTGGTGAAGAACCGGCGACCGATCCACCAGGACAGCTACGCGGCGGATCTCGTGGCGAGCCAGGTCGAGAAGCTCGTGGGGCACGAGGCGGCGGTGAGCGACGGCTACCGCATCTACACAACCATCGACGCGAACTTGCAGAAGGAAGCGGAGCGAGCGCTGCGTAATCAACTCGCCACCGTGGAGCGGACCGCGAGTTACGAGGGGCAGAAGTTCGCCGACTACGATGCGAAGTGGAAGGCGTGGTCGAAGAAGCCGGCGGGACCGGATGGCGAGTTCGATTCGATCGCGCCGCCGGATTACCTGCAAGGGTCCGTGGTCGTGCTCGACAACACGAATGGCGGCATCCTCGCGCTGGTCGGCGGGCGCGATTCGCAGCACAGCGACTTCAACCGCGCGCTGCTCGCGCGGCGGCCTGTCGGGACGGCGTTCAAACCCATCGTGTATGCGACCGCGTTTGAGAGCGGCCTTTTCCCCGGCACCCTGGTGAAGGACGAGGTGATGGACAATCGGCAGGTGATGATCGGCGGCCTCACCGGCATCCTCGGCGAGTGGGGCCCGGAGCGCGTGGACAATCGTTACGAGGGCGCGATCTCCGCGCGCGAGGCGCTGGTGAAGTCGAAGAACGCAGCGTCGGTGCGGCTCGGGATGATGCTCGGCAAGGACCTGAAGGACTCGCTCGCTCGCGTCGGCACGGTGAGCCAGGCCGCGGGCATCGAGAGCCCGATGCGGCAGTATCCCTCGACGTTCCTCGGGTCGAGCGAAGTGACGCTGATGGAGATGACGCTGGCTAACACGGTCTTCGCCACCGGCGGCGTGCGTCCGAAGAAGCCGTGGATCATCGCACGCATCGAGGACAAGGACGGGCAGACGCTTTACCAGGCGAAGCCGGAGCTCGTGCGCGTGCTGCGGCCGACCAGCGCTTACGAGGTCCACTCCTGCCTCGCCGACTCGCTCGAGCGCGGCACCGCGGATCGCACGTTCACCGATCTTGGGGTGAAGAAGTTCGCGCTCGGGGGCAAGACGGGGACGGCCTACAACTTCACCGACTTGTGGTTCCTCGGTTACTCCAGCGCGGTGACGTGCGGCGTGTGGGTCGGCTTCGACAAGCCGCGCACGATCTACCGCGGCGCGTTCAGCCGCGACATCGCGCTGCCCGTGTGGGCCGAGGTGATGCAGGCCAGCTTCGCGGATCATCGCCCGGTCGAGATCGCGCGACCTGCCGGGCTGCGGAATATCGAGATCTGCGCATCGAGCGGCCTGCTCGCGTGCCCGAAATGTTTCGAGACGCTGCAGAACGCGGAGACCGGCGAGGAGGTGCAGCGGCGCACGACTTACTTCGAGATGGCGACCGAGGAGCAGGCGCCGAAAGACATGTGCGACATCCACGGCGGCGGAATCCGCTCGAATGTGCGCAGCATCGCCGCGGGCGAGTGGCCGCGCGCCACAGCGGCCGTCGATCTCTCCGCGCACACACCGGTGACGATGCAGGCGCCGACCGTCATCGGCGACTTCGATCCCTACAACTCCACGCTCGCGCTGAACAACGCCGTCGCCGCCCGCGCGCTCACGGGACAGCTCGCGCCGATGGACAACTCCGCACAGGTGCCCGCGCCGACCGAAGGCGCAGGGCCCGAGGTGCGGCGAGCCGAGCCGGTCAACGCCGTGGAGACGCTCGGTCCGGAAGTGCCCATCAAGCTCGCGCCGCCGAAGCCGATCGACTTTTGATGAAACGAATCCTCCCCGCCCTGCTCACCCTGCTCGCCTGCTCACACGCAGCCGACTTCCCACTCGTGCCTGCGGAGGAAGTCCACGCGCGCAAAGGTCTGCCAAACTTTTTTGCCAAGGCCACGCAGCCCGGCGCGCAGCTCAAGATCGGGTATCTCGGCGGCTCGATCACCGCGCAGACCGGCTGGCGGGTGAAGTCGCTCGCGCACTTCCGGACGATGTTCCCCGGCGCGAAGCTCGACGAGATCAACGCGGCGATCGGCGGCACCGGCTCGGACCTCGGCGTCTTCCGCGTGAAGCAGGACGTGCTCGATCAGCAGCCGGATTTGCTCTTCGTCGAGTTCGCGGTGAACGACGGCGGCGCGGACCCGGAGCAGATCTTCCGCTGCATGGAAGGCATCGTGCGGCAGACGTGGCGCGCGCTCCCGACGTGCGACATTTGCTTCGTCTATACCGTCACCGAGGCGCTCGTGGGGCCGATGCTTGAGGGCAAGTATCCACGCGCGGCGAGCGCGATGGAGAAGATCGCCGACCACTACGGCATCCCGTCCATTCACATGGGCGTGGAGGTCGCGAAGCTGGCGAAGGAAGGCCGCCTCGTGTGGAAGGCGAAGCTCCCGAAGACCGACGAGGAGAAGGCCGGGCTCGGCGACAAATTCGTCTTCGCGCCGGACAGCGTGCATCCGCATCCGGAGACCGGGCACGAGCTTTACCTCGCGGCCATCGTGCGCTCGCTGGCGCCGATCCGCGCTGCATCGGGGAAAGCGGGCGCGCACACGCTGGGCGTGCCGCTGGTGGCAGACAACTATGAGCGCGCGCAACTCCTGCCGATCAGCGACGCGAAGCTCTCGGCGGGTTTTGCGAAGCTCGACCCGGCGAAGGACGAGATGGCCAAGCGCTACGTGCGGCTCAAGGACCTGCACCGCGCGGGGACGCCGGGCGAGACGATCACGTTCAAGTTCAAAGGCACGCGCGCGGCGATCTACGACCTCGTCGGCCCGGACTGCGGGCAGGTCATCGTCACGCTCGACGATCAGCCCGCGAAGATCGTCCCGCGCTTCGACGCCTACTGCACCAACCACCGCCTCTCGACGCTCATGCTCGGCACGGAG
The DNA here is from genome assembly GCA_009885995.1 of Verrucomicrobiota bacterium. Lineage (GTDB taxonomy): Bacteria > Verrucomicrobiota > Verrucomicrobiia > Chthoniobacterales > Chthoniobacteraceae > VFJQ01. The sequence goes on along the minus strand of VFJQ01000013.1, from coordinate 32,663 downwards.
CTGCCGGACGCGGTGCATACGGTGAAGATCGAGATTCATCCCGAGCAGCCGGACAAGGCGGCAATCCTCGCGAAGAACAAGAACACGATCGACAAGCCCGAGCGCTTCGACGGCACGGCGATCTACCCCGGGGCGATCCTGCTCATGGGGGAAATGGTCAAATAGCTCGCAGCCCTCGCGGATTCACCCGCCATGCCCCACCGAACACTCCTCCCGTTCCTCGTCGTCGCCGCGCTCCACGCTGCCGATCCTGCACCGAAACCCGCGACGCCCACACCCATCCCCGGCACTCCACCCACGCTCGCCAATGTCGCTTACGGCACGCACGCGAAGCAGGTGCTCGACTTCTACAAGGCCGAGTCCTCGACGCCCACGCCGGTCGTCTTCTACATCCACGGCGGCGGCTGGACGGGCGGGAGCAAGGACAGAGTCGGCGTCACCTCCTATCTCAAGGCCGGGATCTCGGTCGTGTCGGTCGAGTATCGCTTCATCCAGGAGGCGCAGGCGCTCGGCATCAAGCCGCCCGTCGATGCCCCGCTGAAGGACGCCGCGCGCGCGCTGCAATTCGTGCGCAGCAAGGCGAAGGAGTGGAACATCGACCCGAAGCGCATCGGCGCGACTGGCGGCTCGGCGGGCGCGTGCTCGAGCCTGTGGCTGGCCTTTCACGACGACCTCGCCGACCCGAAGAGCAGCGACCCCATCGCCCGCGAATCCACCCGCCTGCTCTGCGCCGCGGTGAGCGGAGCGCAGACTTCGCTCGACCCGAAGCAGCTCCGCGAGTGGACCCCGAACAGCCGCTACGGCGGACACGCGTTCGGCTTCATGGCTGACCCGAAATCACGCGACACGCAGTTCGAGGTCTTCTTCAAAAACCGCGAGCAGGTGCTGCCGTGGATCAAGGAATACTCGCCTTACGAACTCGTCAGCCCCGGCGATGCGCCCGTGTATCTCAACTACAAAGCCGCGCCGGGGATCGGCCAGGAGCAGAAGGACCCCACGCACTCGTCCAACTACGGCGTGAAACTCCAGGAGCACTGCAAGGCGATCGGCGTGCCGTGCGAGCTGGTTTATCCCGGCGCGCCCGACGTGCAGCACGCGTCGATCGACGCCTACTTGATCGAGAAGCTGACGGCGAAGTGAGGTAGGGCGCGCTGTCCTCAGCGCGCCGCGGACGGCTGAGGACAGCCGTCCCTACCCTAGTATTTCGGCACGCTGGTATCGACCTGCTCGGCCCAGGCGGTGATGCCGCCCTCGACGTTCCAGAGCTTCCCGAAGCCGGCCTCTTGCAGCAGGTGGAGCGCGCGCGCGGAGCGGACGCCGCTCTTGCACTGGAGGACGATCTCGTCGGCGCTATCGAGTTCGCTGAGGCGCGCGGGGAGCTGGCCGAGCGGGATCAAGGTCGCGCCGGGGATGCGGCAGATGTCCCACTCGAAGGGCTCACGCACGTCGATCAACTTGAAGCTCTCGCCCCGGTCGAACTTCGCCTTGAGATCCGTCGCGGTGATCGTCGGCACGGGCTCCTCGGCTTCCTCCGCGGCCTTCGCTTGCGGGATGCCGCAGAACTGATCGTAGTCGATCAGGTCGGTGATCGTCGGGTTCTCCGAGCACACGGGGCACTTCGGATCGCGCCGCAGCTTGAACTCGCGGAACTTCATCTTCAGCGCGTCGAACTGGATCATGCGGCCGATGAGCGGCTCGCCGATGCCGATGATCAGCTTCACCGCCTCGATCGCCTGCATCACGCCGATGATGCCCGGCAGCACGCCGAGCACTCCACCTTCCGCGCAGCTCGGCACCATGCCTGGCGGCGGCGGCTCGGGGAACATGCAGCGATAGCACGGCCCGCCGAGATGCGGCGCGAAGACCGTGCATTGCCCGTCGAAGCGAAAGATCGAGCCGTAGATGTTCGGCCTTTTCATGAAGACGCAGATGTCGTTCGAGAGATAGCGCGTGGGAAAATTATCCGTCCCATCGATCACGATGTCGTAGGGCTCCACCATCGCGCGGGCATTCGCCGACGTGAAGTAGGTGTCGTAAAGATCCACCTGCACGTTCGGGTTCACGTCGCGGATGCGGTCGCGCGCCGAGTTGAGTTTCTTCCGCCCCACGTCCTTCGTCCCGTGCAGGATTTGCCGCTGGAGGTTCGAGAAATCTACCACGTCCCCATCCACGAGCCCCAGCCGCCCGACGCCCGCCGCAGCGAGGTAAAGCGCGATCGGCGAGCCAAGCCCGCCCGTGCCGATGCAGAGGATGCTCGCAGCCTTCAGCCGCTTCTGCCCCTCCAGCGTGACCTCCGGCATGATGAGGTGCCGCGAGTAACGGGCGATCTCGTCGTTGCTAAACTCGATGCGCTCGAGTCGGTCGGATGGGATGATGCTGGCGATGGGCATGGTGAAAAGGGCGCGCAGCGTAGCACGGTCGGCGGGCTTGAAAAGGGGCGGGGTGCGTCAACCCTTGGCTGAATGCCAATGTCCGACTCAACTCCAATCGCCCGCCGCCATGCCCCTGCTTCGTGGTTCGAGCGCACCGCAGCGTGGGGGATGCTTGCGATTTACATCACCGACGCAGTCTTGCTTTGGTCGTATGCCCCAATCGCGCCTGATTCCGTAATACAAAATCTGTTCGATCTGCACCTGCCTCGGTTGATCGACACATGAGGTTTGTTCCATCGCGCGCGCTCACCGTCGCATATTTCTTCTAGAATTGCGGATGCATCGCTCTGATCGCGTTCGCGCTGGTTCTCGTCGTGCCAACCATCGCCCGCGGTTTCGGTGTCGTCTGTTTGGGGCAGCGTCGCGCCCTGTGGCGGGCTGTGAGTGCGCATGCGTTCTGCTTTATCCTCTGGAGTGGATAATGGCCTCTGGCACCACGCCGAATACATGGGCCTCATTGGGAGTTGGGAGCACTGTTCGTGGCGGCTACTCCGCGACCTCCAGCGCCAACGGCGCGTCCGTCGATAGCCGGGGCACAGCCCTGGGTTCCCATCCGTGAACAGCGTCGAGCCCCATCGGGGCGTTCCAGCGAGGGACGCCCTTGCAGGGCTCGCGCTCTCCCAAACCACGCCAACCCAAGGCTGCGCCTTGGGCTTTCGACGTGCGGCCCGTTGGGCCTGGGGCGCGAATCCGATGGGTAGCGAACACGGATTACGGCGCGGCCAAGTCTTGTGGGGCGCCTGGGGCGCGAATCCGATGGAGAGAGTCTGTGAACGCGGGCTACCCGAGCAGTTCCGCCACCATCGCCTTCTCCTCGAGCAACTCCGCGACGGAGACGTCGATCTTCGCGCGGCTGTAAGGATTGATCGGCACCCACTTCGCGAGTTCCCAGCCGTTGTCCGTCGTGCGGATCGGGAAGGAGCAGATGATGCCGGCGGGGATGTCGTATGCGCCATCCGAGCAGACACACACGCTGTGCCAGTCGCGATACGCCGTCGGCGTGGTGAGCGAGCGCACCGTGTCCACGACGGCATTCGCCGCGCTCGCCGCGCTCGATGCGCCGCGCGCCTTGATGATCGCCGCGCCGCGCTGCTGCACCGTCGCGAGGAATTCTCCCTCCAGCCACGCGTGATCGTGGATGATCTCCGTGAGCGGCTCGCCATTGATCCGCCCGTTGTGGAAGTCCGGGAACATCGTCGGCGAGTGGTTGCCCCAGACGGCGAGGTTCGTGACGGCGGTGATGTCCACGCCGGCTTTCTTCGCGAGCTGCGACTTCGCGCGGTTCTCGTCGAGGCGCGTCATCGCGAACCAGCGGTTCGCCGGGATCTCCTTCGCATTGTTCATCGCGATCAGGCAGTTCGTGTTGCACGGGTTGCCCACGACGAGCACGCGCACGTCGCTCGCGGCATTGCGCGCGATCGCCTGGCCCTGGCCGATGAAGATCTTGCCGTTAATGCCGAGCAGATCCTTGCGCTCCATGCCCTGCTTGCGCGGCACCGAGCCGACGAGCAGCGCCCAATTCACTCCTCGGAAACCTTCATCCAGCGAGCTCGTCGCCACGATCCCCTTGAGCAGCGGGAAGGCGCAGTCGTCGAGTTCCATCACCACGCCGCCGAGCGCCGGCAGCGCGGGCTCGATCTCGATGAGGTGCAAAATGACCGGCTGATCCGGCCCGAACATTGCGCCCGAGGCGATGCGGAAGAGGAGCGAATAACCGATCTGGCCTGCGGCCCCGGTGACTGCGACGCGAATGGGTGACTTGGACATGATGACGAGTGGGATGCTTGGTTTCGGCGAAAAGGGCGCGCATCATCCACGCTCCCGCGCGAAGCTCAACCCCTCTTTCCGCTACGCCCGCCCGCTGGCCCGCACGAGGTCGGCGATGCGCGTGGCGGTCTCGGCGAGGTCGCGATCGCGCCGCCAGTCGGCGCACGTGCCGAGGAGGCGCTGGCTCCAGTTCGTTTCGCTGACGGCGCCGGGCACGTTGAAGCGCTGCGTGGTGGCGAAGAGATCGGTGATCATCATCACGACCAGCCAGGAGTTGCTGCCGAGCAGGGCGCGCAAGAGCTTGTCGTGGATCTCGTCGCTCCAGGAGGCGAGCCGCGGCACCTCGAAGCCGCACCACTTGGCGAGGGCGCGGCATTCGCGCCAGGCCTTGTCGCGCGCGGCGTAGGTGGTGGTGGGGCCGCGTTCGGCGATGTGGATGGCGTGCATCCAGTGCTCCCACATGGCGCGGATGGGATCGTGATCGTGCGTGGCGTAGGCGGCGAGGGAGAGCCGTTCGTATTCCGAGCCGGGGATGAGCGCGCCGTCCGGCTTGCACTCCCATTGCGGGACTTTGAAGCCGGCGATGCCGAGGCGCTGGAGGCACGGGCGGACGTAGTCGGGCACCATGCCGAGGTCTTCGCCGACGAGCCGGTTCGGACCGCATTCCTCGATCAGGGCGCTGAGTAGTTCCTCGCCCTGCGCGCAGTTGGCGGCCTTGTGCTTGGGGGTGTCGTCTTCGTGCGGGGTGAAGTGGGGGAGCTTGCCTCCGGTGAGTTCGCCGGCCTCTTCCTCGGTCAGCGGCAGGAACTCCTCGTTGCGCTGCGGGCGCCAGGGGAAGGAGTAGATGCGAAAGACGCCGAGGATATGGTCGATGCGGAAGAGGTGGAAGATGTCGCGCACCTTGCGCACGCGCTGGCGCCACCATTGATAGCCATCGAGGCGGTGGGCGTCCCAGCGGTAGAGCGGGATGCCCCAGTTCTGGCCCCACTTCTTGGTGAAGGCATCGACTTCCAAAATGCGCTCGGGCGGGCAGCCGCCGAACCATTCGCGGTCGAAGAGCTCGGGCTTGGCCCACGTATCGGCGGAGTAGTAGGAGACGCCAAAGGGGATGTCGCCCATGAGCGCGACGCCGCGGGATTCGGCGTAGGCTTTCACCTCGCGCCACTGCGTCCACGCGATCCACTGGATGTATTGCACGCGGCGCAGCGCGCGGGCGTAGCGGTCCTGCTCGGCGCGCGAAAGCGTGGCGAGGTGCTGCCACGCGGTGGTGGCGTCGGAGTGCTTCGCGGGCCAGGTGTCCCAGCGCTCGCTGCCGCCGTGTTCGTCGATGAGGACGCGGAAGAGCGCGAAGTCGTCGAGCCAGCCGGATTCTTCGCGGCAGAAGCGGCGGAAGGTGCGGGCGCGGGTGTCGTTGGTGCGCCAGCTCGTGGTGAGGAAACTTTCGTAGGCGCGGTCGAGGAGGCGCTGCTTGAGGGGCTTGATGGCGTTGTAGGCGACGGGGCCTTCGCGCAGCGTGCGGAGATCGAGCCCGGCGGTGACCGCGTTGATTTCCGCGGCGCTCAACTCGGGCACGGCATCGAGCGCGATGGTGGTCGGGTCGAGCGCGACGGAGGAGATGGCGTTGTAGGGGGAGTGGTCGTTGCCGGTTTCGTTGACCGGCAGGAGCTGCACGAGGCGGAAGCCGTGCTCGGCGGCCCAGTCGATGAACTCGCGCAGCGCAGCCGTATCGCCGATGCCGAGATCGCGCTCGCGGCGCAGTGCGAAGAGCGGGGCAAGCAATCCAGCGATGGGTTTCTCGGGCGTGAGCGTCATGCGGGCGCAGTGGATACGGAGTGCGGGCTGCGTTGCAAGAGCGGCGGTGTGCCATTCCGCATCTGCAAGCGGCTGGATTCCAAGTCGCGAATCTCGACGACTCCGGCGCGGGTTCGCCGCGCCCCTAGCGGCGCCCGTTCAGGATCAGTTCGTTGAGCTTCGCGCGAAGAAGTTCGCCGTCCGCGAGCGAGAGCGGGTCGTTCCCGAATGGCGTATCCAGCGTCGCGATTCCGTTCGTGTTCGCCGACGTGCCATTGATCGCCGCGCTGAGTTCCGCCTCGGTCACTTCGCCCGACGGACCTTGCGGCCCCGATTCGCCCTTCCGGCCCCGGCGGTCCCGGCGGTCCGCCCGGATCGCCTTGCGGCCCTTGCGGTCCTTCCGGTCCCGGATCGCCCTGCCCACCTGGCGCTCCCGGGTCGCCCGGCGGTCCCGGCGGGCCCGGCGGACCGACCAGCGTGCCGTCGATCTTGTCGTTGAGCGAACTGAGCTGCGCCAGCATCGCCGCCGGGTCCGTCGGCGCGCCGCCTTGGCGATAGTCAGGATCAAAAGGCCCGGGTTGGGGAAAGACTGGGAGACTGGGAGACTCGGATTCGAGCGGAGCGAGAATCCTCCCAACGTTCCGCTTACCTTAGCGATCACCTATGCAATACACGTTGTTAGCAATAGTGGGTTATTAGAGGTTCCCTAAAGCGCGTCCAGTCCGCCGCCGTGGCAGCGTCCGACGCAAAAGACTTGCGCCAGTTGTGGCCAGCAGGAGAGCGCGCTGGAAGATTCGCCTGAGGCGAATCGCTACGTTGATTCAATACGGCGCGCGTTTCATGGCTCCACGTCAACCTTGAGCCACCATAAAGACGGCTGCGTTCTTCAACCAATGGCGGCTAGGATCATCGTGCGCTCACGCCACTGGCTTCAGACCCGAGCCGGCTCAAGCCTTGGCGCAAGAATATGGATGACAAGCAGCGCCGCGAGATACGCCGAACCTGCGATGAGGAAGATGGGGACATAGCTCCCAGTCTTCTGCAGAATCTCGCCGACGACGAGCGCGATGAGCATGCCTCCGATCGAGCCCGCCATGCCACCGATGCCGGTGACCGAGCCGACCGCCTGTTTCGGAAACATGTCGCTCGTGAGCGTGAAGAGATTCGCCGACCACCCTTGATGCGCGGCGGCAGCGAGCGAGACGAGCCCCACGGCGACCCAGAGATTGCTGGCCTTCGCCGCGAAGATGATCGGCACGACCGCCAGCGCACAGACGAGCATCGCGGTCTTGCGCGCCGAGTTCGGCGTCCAGCCGCGTTTGAGCAGATGCGAGGAAATCCAGCCGCCGCCGATACTGCCGACATCGGCCACGAGGTAGATGACGACCAGCGGCAGACCCATCGTCTTGAGGTCGAGACCGTGATTGCGTTTCAAAAAATCCGGCACCCAGAAGAGATAGAGCCACCAGATCGGATCGGTCATGAACTTACCCAAGGCAAAAGCCCACAACTGCCGGTGCGGAAAGAGCCGGCGCCACGGAATACGCACGGAGGACTCGGGCGGGTCGCTTTGGATGTGCGCCAGTTCGGCGGCGGAGACGCGGGGGTGCAGTTCTGGAGAGCGGTAAGACATCAGCCACCACACGACCCATGCAAAACCCAGCAGACCCGTGGCGATGAAGGCCCACTGCCAGCCCCAGCGCAGGGTGATCCACGGCACGAGCACGGGCGTCAGCAGCGCGCCGATATTGGTTCCGGAATTGAAAATGCCCGTCGCAAGCGCGCGTTCCTTTTTTGGGAACCACTCGGCGACGGTCTTAATGGATGCGGGAAAGTTTCCCGCCTCCCCGAGACCGAGCACGAGTCGCGCGATGGCAAAGCCCGCCGTCGCACCGCCGAGCAACACGATGGCCGGAGGATCGATCGAGACGGTCGGCAGTGACAGCCACGGGAACCAATCGGCCAGCGCGTGAGCCATCGCGCCGAAACTCCAGATGATCACCGCCAGCGCAAATCCCCACCGCACCCCGATGTGGTCCATGACGCGACCCGCGGCCAGCAATCCAATCGCATAAGCCGCCTGAAAGCTAAACACGATGGCCGCATAGGCGCGTTCATCGAAGTGGAATTGCTCCTGCAAGGCCGGCTTGAGGATCCCAATGACCTGCCGGTCGATATAGTTAATCGCCGCCGCAAAGAAGAGCAGCGCACAGATAACCCAGCGATAGCGGGTCGTGATGATGGGGGCGTTCATGGGATTGCGTCTGGGGGCGTCGTGTTTCCTAGCGAATAAGTCATTCGAGCCAGGCTTTCAGCTTGTAGAATTTGTTTGGTCCGGATGCGGGCTGCGTGATCGTCACGGTTTGACCTGCACCCAGGATGTCGGAGTAACCGGCCAGTGGTGCCCATGAGGCCGCGTTGGAAACGTCAGTCGTGAATTCCAAGGCATAATGCCGAACCAGTCCGGTGTAGCCGGTGCCGGTCGCCTGTCGGGCGATGAAGGTCAGCGTGATGTCGTTGCCGGATGATGACGTGCCGAGCAGAGACGTGCTACCGGGTGTTGTGGGAAAGGTTCCGAACAGATACTCCTCTGCATTCGACCAGCCATCGCCGTCGGGATCGGCGGAGTCGGCGGCCGCGCCGGTGTTCGCGGTCGTCAGGAAAAATAGCTGACGCCACGCGGTGACAGCCTCGGCGATGACGAGCGTGCCGGTGGCGGTGCCGCTGTAATTGGTGTCGTTGATCGAGGCGACGACGGTGTAACTGCCTGCGGCACTCGGAGTGGTGGATGAGCCGTTGTAGGTGAAGCTGATCGTGCCGGTGATCGTGGGATTGGTGATGGCGGTCGCTGACTTGGCGCTGCCGTCGTAGTGATGCGCGAGATTCCCGAGGGTGATGATGCTTGCGGTCTTGCCCACGGTGAGCACGACCTTGCCCGCGCCTCCCGCGCCACCAGCAATGACGACGTTACTGGAGTCTCGTGATCCACCGCCTCCACCGCCAGGTGCGGTGCCTGCGGCGCCGCTGACGGAACCTGTGACCGTGCCTGTGCCGCCACTGCCGCCGCCTGCGGGTGCGGTGGCACCGAGGTTGGTCGTCGTGGTCGTGCCGATACTGCTCGTGCCCGCGCTGCTACCGCCCCCGCCGGCCCCGCCCGCGGAACCGACTGCACCGCTGCCGCCTGCATACACGACATCGCCCACGCTCGCCGTTGCGGTGCCCGCGCCGCCGGCGCCGTAGCGCGTGGTGCTGGTGTTGCCGATGGCGCTCGCGCCCCCGGCACCACCTTTCGCGATGATGGAACTGGAGGCGGAGTCGATCCCATTGAACCACGAATCACCCCCCGCAACGGTCGTGCCGGTGGTCGATGACGTGTTCACGCCGCCTGCACCTACATTGATGTAGTAAGTGGCGCCAGGCACGACGGCGTGAGCATTCGCTTTCGCATATGCGCCGCCCGCGCCGCCACCGCCGTATTGCACGCTTCCCGCGCCGCCTGTCCGCTGCGCGCTGCCGCCCGCGCCGCCACCGCCCCAGCACTCGATCTGGATCGCGGTGACATTCGCGGGGCAAATCCAGGTGCCGGTGGCTGGAAAAGACGCCGTCGCATCCGTAATCACGAGTGTCGCCGAAGTCGTGCCGCCTGAATTGGTCGCCGTGATCGTGACATTCGTCGGAATCGTCATTCCGCCCGGCGTTCCCGTGATCACACCGGTCGCCGGGTTCACGCTCAGTCCCGCGGGCAATCCACTGGCACCATAACTCACCGGGTTGTTCGTGGCGGTGATTTGATAGGCAAGCGCGCGCCCATTGATGCCGATCAAACTCAGCACGCTCGTGATCGCCGGTGCGGGCGGCAGGATCGTGAGCGACAATGTCGCGCTGCCGGTGCCGCCGGGATTCGTTGCGCTGAACGTTGCGTTGAAGGTTCCCGTTTGCGCTGGCGTGCCGCTGATGATGCCGGTGACCGGGTCCACGCTCAAACCCGCGGGCAGTCCGTTCGCTCCGTAGCTGGCCGGAGCATTGCTCGCGGTGATCTGATAACTGAACGTCGTTCCTTGATTGCCGCCCGCCGTGCCGAGGCTCGTGATCACGGGCGGCTGAGCCGCCTGAGCGAAGGACACCTGGAAAGTTTTCCCCTTCGCCGCATTCACGTTCACGGTGAAAACGATGTTCGGCGTGAGTTGTGTGACCGTGATGCCCGCATCAGCCGCCACAGTGCTCAAAGCCGCACGGTTCAAGGTGACGGGGACGGGCGTAGTGATGCTCTGCGTCGGATCGGAGATGCCGACGGTGATGCCGTTGTAAGTCTCCAGCGTGACCACCGACGCCCGCTTGTTCACAGTGATCCAGTCCGCCGTGCCGCCGCCGGTCGCCCAAAAATTCGCACCCACCACGCCGAGGTCGACGCTTTTCACAGCCTGAATATTCGTCGTGTTCGCGACCACGGTCACATCCGGATTCTGCGCGTAAGCACTCGTGCCGCTCGCGTTCATGCCGGGCAGAAGCACATAGGCGTAGCTGGCGTTCGAGGGCGCGACGCCGTGATTGAACCACAGCTTCAGATAGTTCTCGCTATACACCGTGGTATCGGAGTCATCCGGGCGGATCTGCGTCCACGAGCCGGACCTCGCCACGAACGATGCGCTCAAGCTGCTCGTGCTGCTCGGGAAGTAGTAGCCGCCAACGCCATCGAGTGAGCACCAAGTCGAGCCCGAAAGCGACGCACTCCAGCCAGCAGTGGGCGGATACTGCACGCCATTCACGGTGAGGTTGCTCGTCGGCGCTGCACCCAGTCGGCGATTCTCCACCGTCGTATCCACCGCGTTGCCCGTCGTGCAGGCGATCCCCGCGCCGAGACAGACGATCTTGTTGTCGAGCATGAACCAGGATTTTTTCCCATTCAGCGTCGAGCTTGCAGTCGGACTCGCCGCTGGGTGCAGCGACATCCCGGCGGCACCATACGTGCCCGCGACTTGCGCACCACCGACCCAGCTTTGATCTGTCGTGCTCGGCTGCGGCACATAACCCTGCTCCACGGTCGTGCCCGGCAGATGGTAGTAGTCCACTGTAGGCCAAAAGGTGTCCGTGAACTGTGTGTCCGTCGCGCCGACATACAGATAGGTCATGCCATCGCCCGTGAACCAGCCTTTGAGATTCGAAGTGCTAAAGAGGTTCTCGAAGTTCGCGATGCGGCTCGACGACATGCTCAGTCCGAAACCAAAACCACTACGAAGAGCCACCACGCGATCCATGCCAGCAAAATGAAACTGCCCCGAGGCGAGGCGAGGTGAATCCGCAAACGCCGTCAACGCCGCAGCCGTGGCGGGAGGCGCAAACAGCGCAATCTGGCGGATGGCTTCGATGGCCTCGGCACCTTTGTCATACTCCGTGGAAGACGACCACGAAGCGGCGCGGCCGCGCACCATGTCCATCATCGCGCCGTTGTAGATCAGCGGTTCGAATCCGTTGGTGATCCAGTCATAGACATTGGCCAGCTCCGGGTCCGTGATCGCCCACGTCGAGCCTTGCAGCAGATTTACAATCGTCGCAACACCTTCCAACTGTGTGATACCGTAGTGACCCGTGTAGGCGATGTTGGCATGAAAGACAAAGGAGCCATCGGCATGGAAGCCGTCGCCGCTGGTGGCGAAGGGAAACACTTTGCTCAGATTGACCTTGGCGTCCGTGAGCTTGGTGCTGTTCTTGCCGAGGATGCCGCGAATCGCCGTGACCAGCACCACGTCAACCGTGTTGGCTCCGGTGAGGGCATTCCAGGTAAAGTAGGGCGTCGCATTCGCGCTGGTCGGCCCATAGTTGTCGATTGCATCGCAGTTGTTGGCGATCTGGGTGGTAGTCAGTGCTGGATAAAACAGCACCATAGTGTCATCGAGCGCCTGCGGTGCGGTGACCTCCCAGTCATACCAGTTCTCATACTGTCCACCGGTTGCTTTATAGACATTCGCATTCATCCAATCGAGACCGTTGGAGATTGCGGTGGCGAGACTGGCATTGCCGTTGAGCGAGTTCCCCGGCTGCGCCCAAGCCAGCGCCATCGCTTGCAAGCGTTTGTAAGTAGAGGAGATGTTCCCCGCATTGGAGCCAAACGTCAGATCGCTCCAGAGGTAAGGGGTCGCGACCGATGGAGTCGTGTTCATCGCCACCTGCGTGGTGCCATTGCCCAGCCAATAGAGATTCGCCCGGTTGGCCACACTCGTCACGCTCGACGCACTGGCGAGAAGGGTGTTCAGCCGTGAAGCGCGAAGCGTGTCGTATTCATCGGCCCGCGCCGGTGTCGCCACGGTTAAAAGCGCAGCGACCAGGATGGTAATCGAAAGTTGGATGAGGCGATTCATGGGGAACGTCGTTTCTTACTTCACCCACAGCACCGGCTGGGTGATGCCGATGTTGCGCTGCACTTCAGGGTCGGTCGGATCGGCGGGGAGCTTTTGCCAGAGGTCGAGATACTTTTGTTCCCCGAGCGCGAGGCCGCCGAAGATCAGATTTGGCTGCCGCGCGGGCCAGCCTTCCCACGCCTGCACGTCGGGCTTGAGCGTCCACTTCGATTTGTCGGCGAGGAAAGGATAGAGGAACGCGATGGCTTTGCGGATGCCGCGGCCATCGAGCAGCTCGTAGGTCCACAAGTTATCCTGCTCGGTGCTCAGCACATGGCAGAGCGTGGTCATGTTATCGAGTTGGAAGATCGAGTAGCCGTAAGGCTTGGTGCGCTCGAGTTCGAGCGGGAAGCCGCCGTCCAAGGCCATTTGCTTTGCCACGAAGACTTCTTTGTATTCCTTGCGGCAGCGCGCGAGCTTTTCCTCGTCGCCGATGAAGTCGGCATACACGGCGAGCTGGAGGTGGAAGGCGACGGCGTGGTTGTTCTTCGCGCGCGCTTCCTCCGCGCCGTTCTTGCTCGTGGTCATCCACTCGGCGAGCTGGCGGAACCAACCGCGCAGCTCCGCACCCATGCCGCTCGGGAAAACTTTCGACTTCTCCATCGCACGCACCGCGGACGGGATTTCGATCAGGTGAAGTGCGTCGATGATGCCGATGCCGCGTCCGGGTGAGACGCCGGGAATGGCCTGCGCAAAATCGAGGTTCGGATTCATCCGCGTCTTCGGATCGAGGAAGAAACTGCGCAGCAGTTTCGCGGCCTTGGTCACGTAGCGGTCCTCGCCCGTGATCTTGTAGGCGGCCGCGAGCGCGGCCACGGAGTCACGCAGCGCCTTCACGACGAGGCGATGCTGCGCAAAGTTCTCGGGATTCGATTCCCCGTCGCGGCGGAGGTAGGGCAGGCCGTCGGGCTTGCTCGGGTCGGGCCACCAGTAGTCGCCGTTCGAGTAGAAGTCGTTCGGTCCGCCCTGGCTGAGCTTTGCGGGAAAGGCGGTGATGGTAACGGGCTCCTGCTTCAGCGCGGCGGCGGCGGCTCTCAGGATGCGTTCGCGATCGATCGCGGCGACATCGAGTGTGAGTTTCGGCGCGGAGGCTTTCGCGGGGGCTTTCGTTTCGGCGGTGGCCTTCGCGGGCTTCGTTGTCTTCGATTCGGTCGTGTGGGCGCGGTTGTCGGCGATGTATTTGAACTGCGGCTTCCGGCCTTCCGAAGATACGGAGACGCACACCTTGTAGTTCGTGATCTCGGCCTTGATCTGCGCGCGGCCGTTGTAGAGCTGCACGACCCGCGCGCCGGTGGAGGTGCCGAGATTGTCGAGCAAGCGGCCATCGCCAGTCAGACCGAAGCGCACGACATTGGCGGCGTCGAGGCACTCCACGTCGTTCGAATCGAGCATCCGCACTTCCATCGTCGCGATGCCGTCCTTCTGCGCGATCTCCTCCAGCTTCATCTTCGCGGGTTTGCCCCACTTCTTGGTCTGGTAACCCACGGTGATCTCATCGCTGACTTCGACTCCATCGCGCTTGCCGACGGCCCGCAGCTTGTTTTCGCCTTCGTTGAGTTTCACGTTCCAGCGCAGGCCAGCGGCGGGAAAGTCGGCGCTCTTGCGTTGCTTCACGCCGGCGGACTTACCGTTCACGAATAACTCCGCCTCGGGGCAATTCGAATAAACGCGGATCTCCTTCTCCTCGCCGGCCTCACCCCAGCGCACCGGCCAGTTGTGGCCGAAGAGCCGGAGCATCGGCTTCTCCGCCCAGTAGCTCTGGAAGACGTAGAAGCTCTCCTTCGGCGTGCCGTCGCGCTCGATCACGCCTTTCTGGTTCACGCGCGGCACCGGATTCTCCGGCCGCAGCGGCGTGGCGAAGTCCTTGAAAATCCACTGAGCGCTGCCGGTGAGCCACGGCATCTCCTCCTGCTCCTTCAGATGCCAGTCGAAGAGGTTGCACATGTAACTCTCCGACCAATCGCCGTCCTTCGACATGCGCACCTTGCCGCCCGAGCCCTTGTAAGCCTTGCCCTTCTCCGCCGTGCCCTGGCCAGTCGCGACCTTCTCCATCATCTTCTCCGGCTCTTCGGAAAAGCGCCGCGCATGGCTGTCGCCACCCCACTCGGCGTGGAAGAAATGCTTCGTGTCCTTCAGCGCCTTCTCCGACGCCGCGCGATACTCGGTGTAACGCCCGGAATACCAGCCCGCCCAGATGCTCGGCGCATAGACATCGACGATGTCCTTGCAGAAATCGCAGCGGCGAATGCACGTCGGGCGAGAGGGATCCAGCTCATGCGAGAGCGTGTTCAGATCGGTCATTAAGGCGCGGATCTTGTCTTTGTCGAAGACCTCAAAGTCGCCGGGCCAGTCGTTCTCGTTGCCCAGTCCCCATAGGATCACCGATGGGTGGTTGTAATGTTGATCGATCAAGGCCCGCAGCATGTCGCGAGTCTGCTGCTGGTAACGTTCGCCACCCAGCCCGCCACGGCACCACGGCACTTCCTCCCACACGAGCAGGCCGAGTTCATCGCACAGATCGAGCACCAGCGGCGCCTGTTGGTAATGCCCGAGGCGCACGAAGTTCGCGCCCATCTCCTTGATCATCGTCAGCGTCTTACGGACCACGTCATCCGGCACCGCCGCCGCAACGCCCGCGTGATCTTCGTGGTAATGCGTGCCGCGCAGCAGGAGCCGCTCGCCGTTCAGCTTGAACGGCCCGTGCTCGACCCACTCGAACGAACGCACGCCGAAGCGCTCGGTGGTCTTCTGTTCGCCGTGTTTCGATTTCAACGTCACCACACAGCGATACAGCGCCGGCGTCGTCGGCGACCAACGCGCGGGTGTCGCAATCTCAAACGCCCCGATCTCTTTCACGCCCGACCACGGAACAAGCTTCTGCGCCGCCGTGTGGATGACCTTGTCCTTCCCATCGCGCACTTCGATCGCGAGTTCGATTTCGTCTTTCAGCGCCGTCGGGTTTGCGAGCCGCGACCGCACCTTCACCGTCGCCTTACTGCCTTCCACCTTCGCCTCCACATGCACGCGCTCCACCGAGAGCGCCGGGACATACACGAGACGCACGTGGCGATAGAGCCCGCCGTAGCGATTGAAGTCGCTGAGGTCGGACGGGATCGCCTCCGCATCGCGCGAGTTATCGCACATCACCGCGAGTGGCACCTCGCCCTTGAAGGCTTCATTCTTCAGCGCCTTCGCCGCGGCGTTGGTGATGTCCACCGTCCACTCATCATAGCCGCCGACGTGCTCGCCGACCTTGTCGGTGTAAACAAACACTTGCGACTTCTGCCCCGCACCATCGAAGTGCAACAGCGTGCGCCCATTCGGAAAGGGATTCGCGATCTTCAGCCGCGTGCGATACCAGCCCGGCCCTTGGTAGTAACGCGCGTCCGGGTCCACCGCATCGCGCCCATTAAAGCAATGAGGCAGCGTCACCGGCGACCACGCGACATTGTCGCTCGCCGTATCGCCGCGCCACACTTCCCAAGTGCTGCCGAGCGAGCCTTGGTAATGCTCCCAGCCTTCGGCGAGTCGCTGGCGTGACTCGGCGGCGGTGAGGTTTCCCGCGCAGGTAATGGCGAGGATAACAATGAGGATTCGTGAGACGTTATTCATGAAATGCGAGGAGCAGGCAAATCACCCGCGCTATGGGCGGCTTGGGGTTTTGGAAACCAGAGATGCTTTCCAGTTCTTTTCGATCAACGACCTCAAGACCGAGGTCATCCGGCGGTAACCCTCGGGCGTGAGGTGGAGTTTATCCGCCACATAGCACTCGGCCACGGGCTCGCCGGCAGCGGTTTCCAAAGCCGGGTTCACGTCTGCATAGGTGACATTTGGGATTGATCCGGCCAGTTGGAGCAACCCCTTGTTGACCGCATCCACCTGGGTCAGCAGTCCCTTCTCACGCTTCTGCGGCACACGGATCACGGACACAATCAAGATGCGAGTTTGCGGAAGCGCAGCACGCGTGCGCGCGATCCATTCCTTGGTGTTGTTCAGGATGGATTCGGGCGTCCTCTTCGCGTTGACGTCGTTGCTGCCGCAATACCAGACGACGAGCGCAGCGCTCGAAGAAGGCACGATCTGATCAAAGAAAAACAGTTGGTCTTCCGTTTTGGAACCGCCGAAGCCGCGGTTCGTCACCGGTAGCGGAGCAAGGTCCTCGGCAGCGCTCGTCCACTTGCGGAAGATGCTGCTTCCCACCATCAGGATTCCTCCGGGTGCCGGTGCCGGCGCGGCGGCCCACTTGGCCACGTCGGCGGTATATTTCCGCTTTGCCGGTGATGGGCTCGGCTCCGCGCCGTGAAGCGCGCAAGCGGCGACAAGTATGGCTGCAAAGATCGCGGCGTTTGCGGGGATGGTTTGTGGCAGGTGCATAAAGCGATCAGCGCGTTTCCGGCTATTTCGATTTCTTGCCGCCAGCCAGATACTCCTCGGGCGTCATCACGCCGTCCTTGTTGACATCGAGCTTATCGAAGCGGAGCGCTGCGGCTTCGGGATCAGATTGGCGGCTGCGGTATTCCTCGCGAGTGAGCTTTCCAACTTTTCCCTTGTCGAGCTTGTCGAATTTCGCGGCACGTTCCGCGGTCGCCGCGTCTGCGGGTGCGACCGAACTGGGCGCTGGCTTGGACGTGGATTCGGAATTCGCTTTGGCAGCAGGCGCAGCCGGCGCAGGCTCGGCAGCCGCTTTCTTTTTCTCTTTCTTGGTCTTGTCACCGCGCCCGCTGCCCTCGCCTTTGAAACCGGCCGCGGGGTTGAGTTCGGCGAGGACTCCGCTGAGACGTTGGCGAGCAGCGGTGGCAGCAGCGTCTTTGGAATCAGCAGGAACCGGAATTTCTTCAAACGGCGCGTTCTTCATGTCGAAGAGCTGGCCAGCCTGGTTGAGTTTCCACCCCGCTTCACGCACGTGAAAGTTTTCTCCGAGTTGGGTGAAAGCCCAGGTGCGTGGGGACTTGGTGTCGCCTTTGATTTGTGGGAGCAGGCTCTTGCCGTCGATGATGAGATTCTCAAGCAACGGCGCACCCGCGATCTCGGCGAAGGTGGGGAGCAGGTCGGATGCATCGGACAAATTTTCATTCAGCTTGTTTGCAGGGGTCACGCCCTTCCAACTGACGACAAAGGGGACGAGCCCGCCGCCTTCTTCCATGCCACCCTTTTGTCCGATGATGCGACGACCGCCGATAGTGGCACGGTCCGCATTCGCCTTGGCGGTGCCGTTGTCACCCATGAAGAAGATGACCGTGTTCTCACGAAGTTTAAGGCGGTCCAATTCCGCGAGCAGCTTGCCGACGAGTTTGTCCATGTAAGTGATGTTGTCGTTGTATAGCTGGACGTAACGGGCGGCGGCGTCCGTGCCGGGAGCGGGCGGCGCGCTGTCAGGCGTGGGCAGGATTTGCGAATGCACTTGCGCCAGCGAGTAATAGAGGAAGAACGGTTTGGCCTTGTTCGCGTTGAGGAAAGCCATGGCGTCCTTGTGCATCAAATCGGGCATGTATTCCGTGTCCGACATCGTCAGCTTCTTCGCATCGATATTGTAAGGACCGGGGTTGGCGCGGACTCCGCCTTCGCCGTCTTTGTCGCCGGCGAGTTCATACTTCTTCACCCAAGCCGCTGCTGCCGCCTTGTTCCAATAGATGCCGCTGGCCTTGAAAGTCATCATGTGATCGAAGCCCCATTCCGCCGCGTCGCCCGAGGGCAGGAGCTGGCCCCATTTGCCGATCATCGCGGTGGTGTAACCGGCCTTCTTCAGGACCGTGGGAATCATGACTTCGGCTTTCTCGCCGGTGCGGATGATGGAACCGCAAGCATCCTGGGTAACGGCACCCGAGCGGAATCCATAACGTCCGGTGAGAATGAGGGCGCGCGAAGGGCCGCAGAGCGGAGCCGTGTAGAAGTGGCTGAACCGAACGCCGGTCTTGGCCAGCGAGTCGATGTTGGGCGTCTTGTAGTGATCCGCTCCGTTCGCACCGATTTCGGCGAACCCGAGGTCATCGGCGAGGATGAAGATGATGTTGGGTTTCGATGGTGACGACGCGGCGAAGGCCGAACATGCGCAGAGCAGCGCGGTGAAAAGTGCGAGAGCGTGTTTCATAGGGTGTTTCAGATTGAGGTTTCTATCAAGGTGCTGGCGGGTGCCAGATTCTACGCTGGGCGGGACAGCCGTTGCTTCAGCGCGATGAGCTTCGGATCGAGTTTGCTGTAGGTGACTTGTTGCACGGGGATCTTTTCGGTCACGGCCATCGCGGCGGCGACGCCGGCGGATTCGCCGAGGATCATCCACACCGGCTCCATGCGAATGGAGGTCATGGCGATGTGGCTGGCGGAGACGCAGACGGGCACGAGGAGGTTCGTGCATTCGCTCTGCTTGGGCGTGATGGCGCGATACGGGATCTTGTAAATGCCTTCGTGCCTCTCATCGAGGTAGAGCATGGAGAACTCCCCACCATAGAGCGCCACTTTGCCCTCGTGCGCATACGTTGCATACGGCCAGTCATCCACGCCGTAAGAGGCGAGGCCGACGCTGTCTTCGGGATCGGTGGTGCCTTCGAGATCCTTTTGGGTCACGACATAGTCGGAATTCATGCGGCGCGCCTCGCGGACGTAAAGCTGATGCGGCCAGCCGTGCGTGTCGTCGAAGATGCCGCGCTGAAAGCCAAGTTCGGTGGCGAGTTGCTTGAGCTTATCCGGCACGGAGTCATCGGTGCGGAGGAAGTGCGTCATGCCGCGCATGAATTCCTGGTCGGCCTTCCAAATACGGGCGCGAGTCGCGTAGTCGCCATCGGGATAGGCGGCGTTGCTGCCATAGTTCGTCGGCGCGAGCAGCGCCCGCGCGAGATTTCCCTGGCCGATGGAATGGATGCGTCCGCCTGCGGGCTCAAAGGCATTCAGCTTGCCCTTCATGCGGCGGCCCATGTCGATGCCGGCCTTGTTTTTGAAGCCACGACGGTAAAGCTCGAACTGCTTCGGATCATAGTTCTCCGGCGGATCCATTGGGATGCGGTCGGCGTCCCTGCTGAACTTCCAGCGAAAGCCGTAACCCATCGTGAGCCGGTCCGCGCTGCCTTCCGGCTGCGCTTTCATGTCCTGCACAAAGGGCAGCAGGCCGCTCTTTTCATCGCCCGGCGTCACATACGGGTCGATGTCATACACAGCGAGATTTGGCCGCACACCGGCGAGCGATTCGCCATACTCATCGCGGCTCTCGCGACCCCAGGTGTAGCTCACCCCGGCCCGCGCCATGAGGTCGCCCTCATACGAGCAGTCGATGAAAACCCGCGCGGTGATTGTCATCGCGCCCGCCTTCGTCGGAGTCGCCACTGGGCACCCCAGCGCATCCGGCGGCGCATGATCGAGCGTGATGCTACGGATGCTCGTGCCGTCCTTCTGCACCGCGCTCACGCGATGTTCGTAGATCACGCGGATGCGGTATTTCATCACCAGATCCTGAAACACCTGCCGATACTGCGCATCGTCGTAGTTCTTCGACAGGATGCTCAACGCCGAGCCGCCCACCGCCTTCTCGCGCCCCCAGTCCACATGGCTCAAGCCCCCGCCCGTCATGCCCCCGAGCCAGCGACTCGGCTCAACGATCACCGCCGTGCGCCCCTGCTTCACCGCCGTGACTGCCGCCATCACGCCACTGGCGGTGCCGCCATAGATGCAGATGTCAGCCGAATCGTCATCCACGGCAAAACCGGTCCGCGGAAATGCAGCGGCAGCAAAGGTGGCAACGATGAAGTCGCGGCGGGAGGTCATAGGGAAGAACGGTCTCGGCGACTACTTACCCATCTTCAGGAACTCCTCGCGGGTAAGGAACCCATCTTTGTCCTTGTCCCATTTGGTGAAGCGTTCGTCGGCGGCTGCGGCGTCGGACTGGTGGGTGGTGTAATACTCACGTCTCAGCTTGCCGGTCTTCCCCACGTCGAGTTTGTCGAAGCGTGCGTTCCGCTCATCGTCGCCGCCCAACGCTGCGGCGGACGCGGGAGCGGCGGCCTTCCCCTTTTTGCCCTTGCCTTGGGACTTGGCACCTTCGGCTGGAGATGAGGAGCCCACGGGCGGCAGGTTTTTCGCCAGCGTTTCGAGCAGGGCTTTGTGCTCGGGTTTGTCGGCGAGACTCACCGTCTCGTTGGGATCGTTTTGTTCGTCGTAAAGTTCCGCGGCGACGATCTTCGCGCCGTCGCGTTCGCGCCAGAAGGTGGCCCGCCAGCGTGCGTCGCGGATGCTGTAACCCATGACCGGACCTTCGGGGGCTTTCCTGGGGTATTGGCTGATCGCGACTTTCTTCGCGGGAGCTGCGGGGTTCTCGATGAAAGGTTTCAAGCTCGCGCCGGTGAGGCCGGTCGGAGCGGGCAGTCCGCAAAGATCTGCCAGCGTGGGATAGACGTCCACGAACTCCACGGTCGCGTCGCATTTCTTTCCCGCGGTCTTTGACTTTGGCACGCTGATGAGCAATGGGGCGCGGGCGGCGAGTTCAAAGTTCGTGTGCTTGTGCCACAGCCCGTGGTCTCCGAGCTGCCAGCCGTGATCGCCCCAGAGCACGATGATGGTGTTGTCGGCGAGTCCTTCTTTCTCCAGCGCGTCGAGCACCTTGCCGATCTGTGCATCGGTGTAGCTGATGCAGGCATAGTAGCCGTGGCGGAGTTGCTTCGCGAAATCCGCGGGGATGGGATTCTCCTTCGGCACTCCAGGGTAGGCGTGAAGCTCGCTGTTGTTGTGACCGGCGAACTCAGGCGCGCCTTTGGGCAGATGATCGATTGCCGGCAGAGGGATCTTGTTCGGATCGTAGAGATCCCAGTATTTCTTCGGTGCGACGAAGGGCAGATGCGGCTTGAGGAAGCCGACGGCGAGAAAGAACGGCTCACTCTTCGACTTCAGCGCGGCGAGACGCTTTACCGCCTCGGCGGCCGTCGCTCCATCGGGGAGTTGATCGTCTTGTTTCGGGCTGACTTCAAACGAAGGACCTTTCTTCGCGCTCTTGCCGCTCTTTCGCTCCGGGCCCGCCTCCGGCGCACTGAATTCCTCGACGTCCACGTCATGCCTCGCGACGATCTGCTTCGTCCAGTCCACCGGATCGGTGTCCACCGCGCGACCTTTCGGATACCAGTGCGGCTCATTCCACGAGCGGCCATCTTCAAGACCGGCATGATACACTTTGCTCAACGCCGCCGTGTGATAGCCGTTCGCCTTAAAGTGCTGCGGCAGCGTGATGCAGTCCGGCTGCGCGACACGGAAGTGCGTCTCGAGATCCCAGACCTTGGTCACGTCCGGACGCAGGCCGGTCATGATCGCGGTGCGCGAGGGGCTGCACACCGACTGCGAGACATAGGCCTTGTTGAATACGATGCCGCGTGCCGCGATGCGGTCGATGTTCGGGGTCTTGATCAGCTTGTTTCCGTAGCAGCCCAGATCGGGCCGCATGTCATCGACGGCGATGAAGAGGACATTGGGTTTGGTGTCCTCCGCAAAGGACGAAGGACCGAGTGCAAATGAAGAAGCGAGGAGGGTTAGAATGAGGGTGTATTTCATAAAGGGAGAGGGAAGGGATGATCTTGAGCTATCGGATAATCAGGAGTTGGAAACGCTTGCTGAGCTGATCTTGATACTTGGCGATGATCGATTCGTAGGCGTGGCCACCGTAGGTGAGTGTGGCTTGGCGAAAGATGGGGAGAAGGCCGTCTTCGTGCTTTTCTTTGATCTGCTGCAGCGGCCATGCCTTGGCCGGCACATCGGCGTAGGGCAGCATATAGTCGATGGCTTTGCGGATGCTTCGGCCATCGTCCGTGGTGAAGTGCCAGAGGTCCACGCCGGCATGCTGTCCAAGAGTCGCGAGTTCGCAGAGGGCTTCGAGATTGAACCGTGAGTAGCTGAAGGATGTCGTGCGGCTGAGTTCGAACGGCTGCCGGCCGTCAGGCGCTATTTGCAACGCGATGCGGCGCTGCTTTGCCTCCTCGACGATGCGCCACGCGACATCGTTGCGCCCGAGGCAGAGGGCGAGGCGCGCGGTCATCACATCATAGAAAGTGCCGTGATTGTTCTTCGCCGCATGCTCGTCCTGTCCCGCATCGCTCGTGAGCAGCCAGTCGAGAAAAGTGCCGAGCCATGCGTCCAACGCCTTTTGATTCGCTACCGGCCAGGATGGCGATTTCGCGAGCAGTCCGAGCGAGTCCGCGGCATTCGCGATATTGCGGGCCTCGAGAATGCCCGTGCCGCGTCCCTCGCTCTTTCCGGGCACCGCCTGCGCATACTTGAAGTGCGGATTCATCCGGGTCGCCGGATCGAGGAACCACACCCGCGCGAACTTTGACGCATGAGCGGCGTAGGCTTCACTGCCTGTGAAGTGATACGCGAGCGCCAGCGTCGCGATGGTCTCGCCCATGGTCTTCACGCTCCCACTGTCGTTTGCCTTGGGATCGCGGCTCTCCGGGTTCACCTTTCCATCGTGGCGGAGGTAAGGCTGCCCGTCCTTCGACTGCGGATCGGGCCAGTAATAGGGCGCGAGGCTCATGTAGTCGTGCTTGTCGCCGCTCGGCGGAGTTTTTTCCTTCTGCATCACAGACACCGGTTTCGCCTCCAGTGCTTCATCGGCGTCCTCGATGAGCTTTTTCAAAGCCTTCGCGAGATTTTTGTCCCCGGCGGCAAGGCGTTCCTTTGCCTTGGCAAGTGAATCCGGGCTGGCGCCGAAGTAGCGCAGTGCATGGTCCTGGGCCGGCGCGGGCGCAGCGGCCAGCTTCGCCACGTCTTTGGTGTATTTCCGTTCAGCGGCGGGCAGCTTCGCACAGGTCAGAGCGAGCAGGAAGACGATGATGAGTCGATGCATGGCGGGACTTCTGGGGGAAGGCAGAAAACAGATCATATACTGTCGCTACCGCCGACTGCCACCATTGGCCAGTTGGCCAATGCGTCCTTTACCTTCATTAACCCGCTCTCGAAGGCCGACTGAGTGGTCAACTCGTGAAGACGGCATCGTGCTGCATTTTCGAATACTCATCTGCCTCAATGCCGGCAGGCGAGGAAGGAGGCGTGGAAACATCGACGGCAAACTTGCCCAGCAAAGAACCGAGCCGCGTGACCGACAGCGTTTCATTGGCCGGGGTAGGCGGGGTCATACGTCGCCGTGCCGGTGCGCGTGGTTCGGTAAAATCGCTTCGATGTGCTCAAGGCTGCGCCCGCTTCCGTCGTCGTGGTCTGCGTCGCATTGGCTGCGGCCGGCATGGCGGCGTTGAGCGTCGTCCACGATGTCGTGAGGTCATTGGTCACTTCGAGCCGGTAGGTGCCGCCTTCCACGCTGCTCCACGTCAGCGTCACATTTCCGTTGCTGGCATTGACGGCGGGCGGGTGCATCACCTCCTGCGTGTTTGGTCCGCCGTTAATAAGCTCCACCGCGGTGCCGGGAACGGTCGTAGCGTTTCCGGCGTTCGGCGTGCCGTAGTATTGTTTCCCGAGCATGTGGGGAAAGACCGTGGTGCCACTGGCGTCGATCGTCACGAAATAGGCATACGTCCCGCCGGGAAACTCCGGCGTCACGCAGTTGCGACCGTTGTATTGATCGAGATCGAAACCCACGCTCTGCGTCTGGCCGAGGTCGCCGAGGAAGTCGTAGTCGCCGCAGTAGCGACCGAGGGAGTAAGTCGTCACTCCGCCTGGTCCGGTGGTCTGATAAGTCGTCGTCGGGCCATACTGCGTGTCCGGGAGCGTGACGGGATTCGTATTGCCGGGGTTGGCAATGCCGAAGACCGCCGCCGCCCAATTTGGCATCGTGACACGCCCCGTGACACGGAGATCCTGCGTGCCGTTCTGGCCGTTGCGCAGCACGAAGCCGGTGCGCATCCGCGTCACCGGGCTGGCGGCGTTCATCGCCGACGAGTAACCATACGGCCCGTAGATCGGGTAGCCATCGTAAGCCCAGCCGAGGATCGGCGAGTGATGCAGATTCGAGGTGTCTTCCGTGTAGGTGTAAGTGTTCGTCGCGGCGTTGTAAGTCGCCTGCACATTATCCCCGAGCTGGTAGCGCAGCGCCTTGGGCTGCGCGTGGTAGTGATACTGCCCGTTATTCCCCGGTTGGTGCGCAAAGCCCGGATCAAACGTCACCACTTCCACCGCCAGCGCATCGCGCGACCACCAGCCATCGCCCGTCGCGCCCATGCCATCGGTGCCCGTCACGGATGGCGAGTTGGCCGTTTGGTGAAACGAGAAGGCATCGCCCAAGTCGTAGATCGCCACGCCATTCACCATCATACCGATCATCCCGCCCGGATGCCGCGTCTTCGTCGCCGCCGGTGCCGGGCTGCGCGTGATGCGCACCTGGTAATCCCGCGCCAACGGCCAGAAGCCGAACAGCCCACCGCCATTCGTAAACCACGGCCCCATCGTGTAGGAGGCAAAGCCGTTCGCGTTGATGTAAACGTCCGTCGCCGTGTAGCGGATCCGCTGCACATCCGCATACGCCGGCACCGCCTGCGCCGCGCCGCCGGTGTTGTTGTTCGTGATTCCGGCCGAAGGCCACGTGGTCAGCGGCGTCGTCTGGTTGGTGCCGTTTTGGATCACGCGCGCCAGCACCCCGGAGTTCTCCGTGAACCAGGAGCTTAGAATCGGGTCTGCCTGCGCGGTCATGGAACCGGCAATGAGACAGGCGAGGGAAAGAATGGTCTTCATGAGGGGTAACGGGGAAACTGTGGCCATGCGGCAACCGCCTTACGGCGATGCAAATCCTCATACGCTCTCGCCCCTTCCGCCATTGGCCAGTTGGCCAATGACCGCCTTAGACCTTCAGCAACCCCCGCTCGAAGGCGCGCGTCACCGCTTCCGTGCGATCGGTGGCTTCGAGCTTTTCGAGGATCGCGGCGACGTGCGCCTTGGCAGTGCGCGGGGAGATGCCGAGGAGGCGGCCGATGTCGGGATTGGTCATCCCTTTCCTCAAAAGATGCAGCACCTCGATTTCGCGCGCGGTGAGCGTGCTGCCCGAGGCGCGTTCGGCGAGGCGGCGTTCGAGCGCGGGGCTGATCACTCGTTCGCCCGCGTGCGCGGCGATGATGGCGGCGGTGAGTTCCGCGGGGCGCGCGGTTTTGGTCACATAGCCGCACGCGCCAGCCTCCAGCGCCTGCACGATGTCTTCCTCCGCATCCGACGAGCTAAGCATCAGCACTCGCGCATCGGGGAACTCGGCGCGCAGGAGGTGCAGGCACTCGATACCACTCACGCCAGGCATGGAGACATCGAGCAGCGTGACGTCCGGCCGATGCTCGCGAAACAGAGCCAGCCCGTTCGCGCCGTCATCCGCACCGGCGATCACGCGAAACGCGGGATTGGCGTTGAGCATATTTGCCAGGCCGGCGCGCATTACGGCGTGGTCGTCGATCAAAAGGAGGCGAATCGGGGAGGGCATGGTCTTAGTCCAGTTCGTGATCGAAGGAGCGCAAGGGCACTTCCACCCGAACGCGGGTGCCGACGCCGGGTTCGCTTTGCAGGTCGAGCGTTCCGCCGAGTCGCTCGGCGCGCTCGCGCATGCCATCCATGCCGAAATGACCGGCGCCCGCGCCGGGCTGTGATCCGGGCACAAAACCCACGCCGTCATCTTCGACGAGCAGGGAGAAGCGCTCGCCATTTTCCACCGCCGAGAGCGTGATGCGAATCAGCTTCGGCTTCGCGTGCTTGATCGCGTTGTGCACGGCCTCCTGGGCGATGAGGAGCAGATTGCCCGCGATGAAATCCGCGAGCGGCGGCAACTCGTTCGTGTGCTCCACGGCGATCTGCACGTCATGCCCGGCACTGATCTGCTTCGCGACGCTTTGCACCGCCTCGGTGAAGGTGCGTTCCTTCAGCGGCAGCGCTCGCAACGCCCACACCGAATTGCGCAGATCTTCCTGTCCGCGCTGCACCATGCGACGTGCGGTTTCGAGATGGTTTGCGGTGCGTTGATCCGGCGGCAGGGCCTCGGTCTCGCAGGCTTCGATCTGGTAGGCGATGCCCGTCATCGTCTGGAGCACGGTGTCGTGCAGATTCGCTGCGAGCCGGGAGCGTTCGCGCAGCGCCGCTTGAAATTCCACGGCGGCATCACGACGCCCGCGCATTTCCTGAGCGAGTTGCTGCGTCTGCTTTGCCACCGTGCGACGCAAGGCCATGGCCCACGCCAGCGCGGCCAGCGCGACGCTCAGCACGCCGAGCAGCGCGGCCGAGGTGCGCTGCGGCGTCCACCACGACGGCGCGCGCAGCACCGCGAGGTCGCTCTCGTCGCGCAGCAGGAGATCGAGGCGCGCGGGGCGGGCAAAATTCGCGGTCTGCCCCGCAGGCGCATACTGCACCACGGCGATGCCGGTGGCGCGCAGTTCCGTGCCGGGGCGGAGTGCCTCCTGCCGCCCACGCAGAAAGGCCGTGGTGATGGAATCCCCGCAGTCCAGTTCCAGCCGCTGCACGCCATCCGACGACGGCCCTTGCGCGCTGAGCAGGCGACCCGTCACGCTGACCAGCAGCCCATCGCAACCGGGCAGCCGCGCGGGGCGCCCGCGTTTCATCAGCGCAAAGTCCGCATCGATCTCCGCCATGCGGATGGGAATGGGCGATGGCCCCGCGCCGTCGCCCAGCCGGCGAATCAGCGCCCCGCTCAACCCGGCGACCTGGCGGCTGGTATCAATAAAACCGGATGCTTCAACCCGGTCGCCCGCGGCAAGCGACTCGTTGCCGCCCGGCTCCACGCGCACCGCGCACGTTCCATCCTGAATGAAAAGGAAAGCTCCCGGCTCGTGGTAAGTCACGATGCCTTCGATCCGCCGCCGATGCCGCGGACGCCCCTCTGCTGAAAAGGCATCCAGCGCATTGAGTGGCACCTTTTGCGCAGCGAACGGATCGGCGGGCGCCGCTTTCAAAATGACGACATCCGCCTCGTGGCTGATGACCAGGCGCGGACAGACAAACTCGGCCCGCCAGTTTCGCGAGACCGCAGCCAGTCCGGTCATGCGCACCTCCGCGTCGAGCAGGCGCGGAGGTGCGAAAGGTGCGGTCTTGGGCAACCGGGCGAGGAAATGTCCCAACCCGGTTTCCACCTTCAAAAGCCAGCGCGTTCCACCTTCATCCGCGATGCTCTGCACCACCCCGGAGACCTGCACGCGCTGCACATCCGCGGCGCCGCTCATCAGGTCCATGAGCGGGACGACCCGCGCGGGCGGCAGCGCCTTTTCTCCGAGCACGCGGACGCTGCGCGGCACGACGACGGGCGCGAACGCACCTTCATCCAGCACGCCCTCCAACTCGATCTCCGAGCCTTCGTGGAGCGCGAGCAGAGCGTCCTTTTCTCCGAGCCAAATCTTCTCCCGCAGCGCCTGCGAGACCGCCACCCAGATGCCCGCCGAATCATCCTCCACGCAGAAGGACGAGAAGACCGGCGGACTCTTCGCCGGTGAGGCCAGACCCTCGCCCACCAGCGAGACGATGCCCCGCACCCGCACCGCAGGGCGCTTCGCCGCCTCCACCCGCGGCATCGCGAGAAGGTCCGCGATCGGCGTCAGCGGAGGCTCCTGGGCCAAGAGCGCCGGAACCACGATCCATGAGGCCACCATAAAGCGCAGCACGATGGAGCTGGGGTTACTTGGTAACGACATCGGAATACCCTCACGGAAGGTGCGCCCGCTTACGAGGCCATCGTCACAAAATACCCGGGCGCACCGAACAAGCGCTTCCAGTTGTTGTTCCATAAGTGAGGGCGGCCTGCCGCAAGATGGGCATGAATTCCAACTCGTGCTGGTCCTTGATCTGCCATCACCGGAACCCCGAAGCCGCCGGGGAAATACCGCGTCTTCGCCATCGTCCGCGATGGATGCGGGGCCGCGAGTGAGGGGAATATCTGCTTCCGCGGGGAGGGCCATCAGGGTTGAGATGGACGCCGGGTGTCAGTGGGAGTGATCCGCGATGACCGCGGCAAGGTCCGCGATGACTGCGCAACGCCCCTGCCTCTCTGAACACGCCCGCAAACCGTCCGAGGACGCCGCTCGGGGCGTTCGGCTGGAGTGGCGGGAAGGCGGGAGGTCATGCGGGAGAGTCTGTGCCTTCGCCCCGGGCCCGCATCCGGAACCGCCAAAACGACCGCGAAACAGCCAGAAACACGCGGTTTTGGCCGGGAGACGACCGGCGGCGACGTTTGGAGTTGGAAGATTCTGAGCGGGCTCTCACGCCAAAGACCTTCGGCGGACGTCTCCGGCCCGCGAGCACAGAATATTGTGCGGCTGCCTCTGAAAACACTCAGCGCCCCCATCGGCGGACCGCCGCCATCACCAGCGCCTCGAATGCATGGCAGTGCAGCGCCAGCGCCTCCAGCCCGGCGCTGTGCCTCCCTTTCTCGTTATTGCGGATCGTGGACGCACTGAGCTGCCCGGGCACGACCAATTCCCGCACCTTGAACCTCCGCCGCAGCCGCACCCGCCGCAGCTCCTTCCCGATCACCACCGCCAACCACCGGCCATATTCGGTTTTCCGACAGGGCAATCCGTGCATCGCGCGAGGAGGGTGGGCCTGCTGCCCGATGTCCAGCCGCCAGCGGTCGCCCGGTCGGCTCACAGAGCCGACGCACCAGCCGAACGGTGCCCCAGCCCGCGCCGGTTGACCGCCAAGCCCCCGTCTGCAACCCTCCCGCCGCGCGCGGCCCGCGCTTCAGGAAGCCCACACCCCGTCACCTGCCTTATGAACACCCGCCTGCTCCTCGCTCTCGCTCTGCTCTGCCACCTCCTCGCCTCCCCGCCCTCCGCCCGCGCGCAGGGGTATGAGAAGGTGTTCGACTTTACCAATGCACGGACGGAAGACGTGGCGAGTGTGCGCAATACGGACTCTGAGCCACGCGGTGGGTTGGTGCTGGCGCGCGACGGCAACTTCTACGGGGTCACGGAGTATGGGGGCGGGAATTCGCGGGCACGGTGTTCCGGGTGACGCCCGCCGGGGTGGTGACGACGCTGGTGGAGTTTGGGGGCTTTTTTGGGGAGCCCAAGCTGGAGAGTCCCATGGGGACCCTGGTGGAGACCCCGGAGGGTGATTTCATCGGCACGACGCGGTTCGGCGGTGAGTTCAATAACGGGGCGATCTTCCGGGTGACGCCCACCGGGGTGGTGACGACGCTGATGGACTTTTTCGGCGCGGAGGAATTCAACTCTGGGGGGTCTCCGCAGGTGGGTTTGATTCGGGGCAGCGACGGCAATTTCTATGGATCGACGACGGCGGGAGGGCTCGGTGTGCTCCCCGGCGCTGGCGAGTCCGGCCATGGCACGATCTTTTCGATTCCGGCGGCGGGAGGAGGTCATACGACTCTGGTCGAGTTCACGGACAACGGTGAAACGAACAAAGGGCGTCGGCCCCGCGCGCGCCTGGTGGAGGGAAGCGATGGAAATTTCTACGGCACGACGGAGTTTGGTGGGGAGCACGACCACGGCACGGTCTTTCGGATGACGCCGACGGGGGAACTGACGACGCTGGTCGAGTTCACCGGGAATGGGATGGACAACAAGGGGCGCCGTCCGCGAGCGGGCTTGATGCTCGCTACCGATGGGAATTTCTACGGCACGACCTTCCTGGGTGGAGCGGATGATGCGGGCACGATCTTTCGGATGACCCCCGCGGGGGAACTGACGACGCTGTCGGAGTATCTGACGGATGTGAGCGTATTCCAAGGCACGCGCCCGAGTTCGGAACTGCTCCAGGGGCTCGATGGAAACTTCTACGGAATCGCCGGCGGCGAGACGGACCCGGGCTCCATTTTTAAGATCACCCCCGCCGGGGTGCGGACGCGTTTGGTGGAGTTCGACAACGAAGGAGACGGACCTCTCCGGGGTTACGTGCCCGACGGTGGTTTGGTGATGGGCACCGACGGTGAGTTTTATGGGGTCACCACATTCGGGGGAAGCTTGACCCACGGGACGGTGTTTCGGGTCACGCCGGAGGGAGTGCGGACGACGGTGGCGGAGTTCGGCGGGCTCGGGGTCTCCGACGCGGGGGCTTATCCGATCGACGAACTCGTGGAGGGTGCGGATGGAAACCTCTACGGCACGACCAGTGAGGGCGGCACGCGGACCTGGGGCATCGCGTTTAGGACGACTCCGTTCGGAGCTCTGGAGAGTCTGGTGGAGTTTGCCAACGCTGGAGTGGGAGCGTTGGGAATCTTTCCCGGGGGGCTGACGAAGGGTAGCGATGGGAACTTCTATGGGACGACGTCGCATGGTGGAACGCACGAGGTTGGCACCGTCTTTCGGATGACTCCGGCGGGGGCAGTGACGACTTTGGTCGAGTTCACGGGTGACGGGGCGTCGAACCGGGGAGCCTATCCCCAGGCTGCACTCGTCGAGGGCGGTGACGGAAATTTCTATGGGACGACGACGCGGGGCGGCACCAGCAATGACGGCACGGTTTTCAAAATGACGCCGGCGGGTGAACTCACGACCTTGGTAGAGTTCAGCGACGACCAGATGCCCAATCTGGGCCGCGAACCTCTCGGCAAACTGGTGGAGGGCAGCCCCGGTCATTTTTATGGCACGACGGCTTCCGGGGGAGTGGCCGGTTTTGGGACCGTATTTAAGATTACGTCCGCAGGGGTGTTCACTACTCTCGTGGAGTTCACGGACCAAGGTGCGATGAACCGGGGACGCGAACCAAAAGCGGGCTTGGTGAAGGGAGCCGATGGGAATTTCTATGGGACGACGCGGGTTGGGGGCGTTGGGGGCGGTGGCACCGTATTTAAGGTGACGTCGGGCGGGGATCTGACGACCCTGGTGGAATTCCTGGCCAACCCGAACCGTGGTCTCTACCCGGAGGCACCGCTGCTGCTGGCCAGTGACGGAAATTTCTATGGGACGACCCGCTTAGGGGGAAGGGGCACGGTCTTCAAGATGACCCCGGCGGGTATTTTGACGACGATTCACGATTTCGCGTCCGTCGCGGACGGCTTCCCCGTGACGGGGCTCATCAAGGCATCAGACGGAAATCTCTACGGCACCACCGCCGGATCACGCTACGGAGGCCTGGCGACGGATACTGAATCCTTCGGCACCATCTACCGGCTCATTTTCCCCGGCGCGCCGCAGGTCTCGGTGAACAAAATCGTCTTCCCCAACAGCGGGCGGGTGCAACTGGAGGCGCTGGTCAACGCGCGCGGAGCAAACACGCAAGTGACGCTGGAATACGGAACGGACGGCGTGGATTTTCCGAACAGAGTGCCGCTGACCTTCGGCGTGGACGGCTATCTCACGCGTCCGCTCGGGACCACGTTGAGCGGGCTGGTGGGGGGCACGACTTACTCTTTCCGATTCCGTGCGGAGAGCACGGCGGGCACAACGTTCACGCTGCCCCAGAGCTTTTCATTGCCGACGGAGCCCTTTGTCGCGACGACCCCACCCACCGAGATCGCGCCGACCAGCGCGCGGTTCAATGGGGTGGTGAACGCTCGTGGCATCGCTACGTCGGTGGTCTTCGAGTGGGGCACAGATGGGAATACCTTTCCGAACACCAACGCCTCCGTCCCTCCCATCGTCACGGGCCTGGCGGATAACGCGGTCAGCGTCGCGGTGGCCGGATTTGTGCCGGGCAGCGCGGTGCATTACCGGCTGAGAGCTACGAATATCGAGGGATCCTCGATCAGTGGGACTCGGAGCTTCGGCACTCTCAGCGTGACGACGGCGGCGCTGGGAGAGAGCGATATAGGAGTGAGCGAGGTGATATTTCGGGCGACGATCAACACCTTCGGCCAACTGGCGGCGGTGAAGTTTAAGTATTGGGCGGACTCGGCGCCGGCGAATGTGTTGGAGACGGCCACGCAGACGGTGACGAGCAATGGGCCGACGGAGGTGAGCGCGCGGGTGACGGGGTTGTTGGAGAATGTGGCGTATAGCTATCGAGTGAGCGTGGAGTTGGCAGGGACGGAGACGGATGGTGGGGCGGTGGCGTTTACGACGGATACGAACGCGGCGCCCGTCGCGGTGGCGGACCTCGTCTTCTACTCGGGGCAGGTGGTGGTGGATCCGCTGGCTAACGATACGGACGCGAATGGCGACGTGCTCGTGCTCGCGCCGGCGCTGGTAGTGGCGCCGAATGCGTCGCTGGGCGTGGCGAGCGTGACGGGGGATCGGCGGTTCATCAGCTACAATCCGCAGTTCAACGTGCTCGACGATGATGCGCTGACTTACCGCGTGGTTGATCCGCTCGGGGCGAGCGCGGAGGGGCAGGTGCGGCTCATCGCATTCCGCAAGCGCGCGGGCTTCTACAACGGGACGGTCGTCATCGGCAGCGGAGACGCGGCGCGGGAGCTGAGGGTGGCGGT
>VFJQ01000038.1 GCA_009885995.1 Verrucomicrobiota bacterium | reverse complement strand
GCGGCGCTGGCATCCTTACGCTGACGCCGAACAATTTCGGCGGGGTGAGTGCCAATACCCTCTCGGGCAACGTCTCCGTCAATGATGGCATTCTGAGGCTCGCGGGCGGGACCAATACGCTGCTCCCGAACCAGTTCCTCATCATCGGCGGGCCGACGGCCACCCTCGACCTGAACGGCACCTCACAGCAGGTGCTGGGTCTCATTACCGACGCGGCGGTGGATGGAAGCGGCGGTATCATCACCTCGCTCTCCGGCACCGGCAGCTTGGTGGTGAATCAGGACGCCAACGACCGCAACTTTGCGGGATCGATTCAGGGCACCGTGAACTTCACCCGCTCGGGCCCGAACACCCTCACGCTCTACACAGACCAAACCTACACGGGCACGACGCTGCTCGAAGGCGGCACCACCACGCTGCGTAACGGCGCCAAACTCTCCGGCACTGGAACGCTCGACATCAACTACGCCACCCTCCTGGCGGAAAATGGCGGCACGACCAATGACAACAATCGCATCAACGACTCCAAGGCGATCACGCTCCGCGGTGCCACGTTGACGATCCAGGGCCGCGCCCAGACCGCCACCAGCGAAACGTTGGGCACCGTCTCCGTCGCTCAAGGCCTCTCGACGATCAATCCGCTCGTCGGCGGCACCGGCGTCAACTCGGTGGATGTAAGCCTCGCGAGCCTGTCGCGTCCCGGTGGCTCCAGCGCCACTCTGACCGTCGGCGGCACCGCCCTCGGCACGATCGGCAGCGCCTCCCGCCTGACTGTCACCACGCTCAACGGGGTGGCGACGACGCCGGTGGTCTATTCCGCCAATGGCAGCGGCCTGACCAACAACATCGTCGGCGGCTGGGCCAAGAACGTGGACGACTTCCTGACCTATATCCCAGGCCTTGGCTTGGCGCCGCTCAACCAGACGGGCGCCCCGGGCTATGACATGACCAACACGCTCGTTGGCGCCAGTTCCACCGACAACGTTCGTCTGACGGCGACCACCAGCGTTCCGAACGGCGGTGCGACGGTGAATGCGCTCAGCATGAGCGGATCGAACATCGCGCTAACCTTCGCCACGGGCGGCGATACGCTGAACATCACCAGCGGCGGTTTGATCGGGCCGAACAACAACCAGACCATCGGTGCGACCGTGGACTCCGGTCGCCTCACCGCAGGCGGTCCCGGGGCCACTGGCACCAAGGATCTCTACGTCTTCAACCGCGCGAACACGCTGACCATCAACTCGCGGATCGTGGACAACGGCGCGGCGCTGGTTCGGTCGGTGTTCACCGCCACCGGTGGTGTGATCAACCTGGTCAACCCGGCTAACAGCTACTCGGGCGGGACCGTCCTCAATGGCGGCACGCTCAACCTGACGAATACGGCCGCCACGGCCGTCATCCCGGCGGGCGGGCTCGAGATCAATGGCGGCACGGTGACGATGAACAACTTCGCCGGCCAGATCAACTCGGCCAACGTCGTGACGCTCCGGAGCGGCATCCTGAACTACTTCGGCGACAACACGCAGGAAGGGCTCGTGATGAACAACATCGGCGGCACCGGCAACCAGACCGTTCAGACCTTCTCCACCGTTTCGGCGAATGGAGCCGGCTCGGCGGGTGTGCTGACCATTGGCAACTCCGGTATCGTTGCCACCTCCTCCAACGTCGGCATCGCGACCACCGTCGGCACCAACACGGGCATGACGACCAACACGATCGCCGGTCGCGTGGACTTCGGTGCCACATCGAAGACGGTCAGTGTCGCGCAGATCAACGCCAACGGGGTGGATATCAATCCGCTCCAGCCCGGCATGGTCCTGACCGGTATCGTGGGTTCCACGGGTGGCTTCACGAAGACGGGCAACGGTGTCCTCCTTCTCGGTGCCCAGTCTCACTACACCGGCCCGACGGATGTGAACGCCGGCAGCCTCCGCATCAGCTTCACCAACAGCGGTTCGCGCTTCTCCAAGGTGAACCTGAACGGCGCGACCACCGCCATCAACCTCGCAGGGTTCAGCACGGCACTGGGCTCTCTCGAGGGCTCCGGTCTCGTGTTCAACTCGGGCGCGGCGCAGACCTTGACGGTGGGCGTCAATGGTGACAACACAACGTTCTCCGGCCAACTTGCCCGGTTCAACGACGCGGTGATCAATGGCGTCGCTCTCCAGAAGGCGGGCACCGGCACGATGAGCATGACCTCGGCTCAGAGCTCGGGGACGGGCACGACTGGCACGATCACCGTCAGCGGCGGAACCCTCAAGTATGTGGACGCTGGCGCAGCCTTCGTCGGCACTGCCGCGACGGGCGCCACGACCATCGCCGTGAACAACGGCGGTATCCTCGCGCTGGACAACACCGGCACAGCCAACGTCAACAGCCGCCTCGGCTTGGCCGCGATCGGCAGCCTGAACATTCAGGGTGGCACTCTGACCATCAACGGCACCGCCACCGCGCTGACCCCGACCACGGAAACGGTCACGACGTTCGGCGTCGTGAACGGTGGTGGTCGCGTGGATCTCACGGCCAATCCCAGTAACCCGCTGACCTTGGCGATCGGCACCCTCAATACTGCCAACGGCACCGGCACGCTCGTGGTGGGCGGTATCAATGGTGTCGCCTCGGCCAACGGGGTGGCTAACCTGACGATCACCACGCCCAACTTCCTCGGCGCTCAAGGAGCTGGCGCCAACGCTTCGACGACTATGTCGATCCGTCACGACATCCTCGCCGATGCGACCGTCGGTGGAATCGGCACCGGCTTCCTCGTGAGGGATAGCGTCACGAACAACTTCCGCGCCCTCGCGTCGGGTGAGTTGAACTCGGTCATCACCACGTGGGCGGGCACGCAAAACGCGGGGCTCTCCAGCGCGCAGACACTCGCTGCGAATATTGCGGCGAACAGTCTCACCATCAGCGGCACGTCGTCGATCGCCTCCAGTTTGAACGCTGGCGCGTTCGGTGCCTACGGGCCCGGCGGCAGCCTGCTCACGCTGAACCTGTCGAACGCTTCCGCCATCCTCGCGCTTTCGGGTTCGACCAGCACCATCAGTGTGGGGTCGCTTGCTTCGACCACTGCGGGAACAACGCCCTTCATCCACGTCCAGACCGGCGCGACGCTGAATGTCGGCTCTGCACTGGGTATCGCTGGCACAGCCGGCCTGAACAAGGCTGACGGCGGCACGCTGAATCTCACGGGTCGCGCTTACTACACCGGCGCCACGACCGTGAACGGCGGCACGCTCAACCTCAACTCCGGTCAGGACAATACACTGGCCGTGTCAGCAGCCGCTGGCGCCGCGACGGCGAGCGCCCTCTCCATCAACGGCACGAGCGCGACGGTGAACCTGCAAGGCAAGAGCCAGGCGGTCGGCACCCTCACTTCGATCAATCCGCTGCCCGGCATGGGCGGCACGATCACGAATGGCGGGACGGCGGCGACGCTGACCTCGAACGGTGGCGGCGTCTTCGCCGGCCAGATCACCGGCGCGATCGCCTTCACTCGTGCGGGCAACAACACCACCACGCTGACCAGTGCCAACACCTATACGGGGGCGACGATCGTCCGTGGCGGCACCCTGCAGTTGCGCGACTCCGGCAGCATCTCCAGCACGGCGGGCCTGATCCTCAACTACGGAACGCTGAACTGGGATAACATCGGCATCAACCCGCTCGGCACGCCGAACTTGACCCGTGTCGCGGCGAACAATCCCGTGACCCTTCAGGGCGGCACCTTCCAGATCAACGGCGCTGGTTCCACGGACAACATCGCGACGCTGAATACGGTCACGGTGACCGGCGGCGCTAACAACATCAACACCCTGCCCTTCAGCAACGGTGGCAGCACGGTGAAGCTGACGATCGGCAACCTCGTTCGCAACGCGGCCAACCACAGCGGTGTGAGCTTCGTCGGGTTTAACACCAACAACATCGCAAACTTTAACGTGAATGGCAGCGGCTCGTTGGGTAACCAGGGTCTGAGCACGAACTCCAACATCTTGATCAGCCAGATCAATGGCGCAACTGGTCCGCTGAACCAGATCACCGCAGGTGCGGTGACGACTGCGGGGAGCAACATTGTCACGGTTCCCTTCACGACTGGATTGGTTGTCGGTCAGCCCGTCACCGGCAGCGCGGGCATCCCCGCGGGCGAATTCATCACGGGGATTACCAGTCCGACGACCTTCACCATCACCACCGGCACGGGTGTGACAGCTCAGACAGGAGTGACGATCACTTCGACCAACCTGACCGATCAGTTGATCGGTGGATGGGCGGTTCACGACGGCTCCACTTTCGCCTCCTACTCGAATATCTTCGGCGTGGTGGGCATGGGGACCAGCTCCGGCGGTTACACGTCTCCGGCCTTCAGCGGTGCCGACATCTCGGCCGCGACCACGGCTGCGTCGAACATCGCTGAGACGACCGATCGCACCATCGCGACCGGCGCCAAGGCAGTGAACTCGCTGCGCTTCTCCAGCGGCAGCACGACGGCGCGGACGATCACCATGGCGTCGGGAGCGACCCTCAGCATCGATGTTGGCTTCATCAGCAACCAGAACGCGACCCATACCTACGCCGCCACGGACGCGACCAACACGATCACCGGCACCGGCGCCGACCTGTATTTCTTCATCAACCAGGCGACGACGATCGTTCAACCGTCCATCATCGGCACGGCGGCGCTGGTCAACAATGGCCCGGCCACCCTCCGCTTGGCGCCAACGTTTGCCTCGAACACCTACTCCGGTGGCACCTTCGCTCAAGGCGGCACGCTGAGCCTTCAGGCCATCAGCCCATTCGTCGCCGTCCCGGGTGATCTGACGATCACCAACGCGACCGTGTCGATGGCCACGACCGCCGGCCAGACCGTCGGCCAGATTGCGCCAACCAGCAATGTGTTCATCAACGGCGGCGGCGTCCTGCAGTTCCCGAGCTATACCACCGGCCCGACGCAAACGCTGGCCAGCGTTACGTTCAATAACGAAGGTGGTTCGGCCAACCCGAACGTGTCACTCGGCACGCCGACGACCTTGCCCAGCACCGTGATCCTGAGCAGCGCGACGCCGCTTACATCGACGAATAACAGCCTCGGGACGACGCCAACCTTTAGCGGCGCCGGGACGTCCGCGCTGCAGTTCAGCAACGCGAACCCGGTGATCACAGTGAACTCCGGCCTCGCGATGACGGGCTTGACCATCAGTGCTGTGATTACGCAGCACGGGTCGATGACCACGCTGACGAAGTCGGGCACGGGATCGCTCGACCTGAGCGGTCAGAATACGTTCACCACGGGCTTCAACCTGAGTCAGGGCACGCTGCTCTTCGGTGCCAACAGCACGCCGGCCACGCCTGGGGTCATCACCTCCGGCCCTGTCGGCACGGGGACACTGACGATCGGTAACGGGACGACCGTCCAGAGCGACGGCGCCACGCGCACCATCGCCAATGCAGTCACGGTGGGCGGCGACTTCACGATCGGCGCGCTGATCAACGGCACGGGCGTCATATTCGCTGGCGCTGTGGACCTCGGCGCTACGGGCCGCACGATCACCGTGGCCTCACCTGCGGCGCTGGCAACCTTCAGCGCTCCGCTCACCAGCACCGCGACCGGCACGGCCCTGACCAAGGCTGGCCCCGGCACGTTGACGCTGAGTGCGGCTGGACACAACTTCGGCGGCGCGGGCGTCGCAATCACCGGCGGTCTGCTGAAGATCGGGGCCAACGATACCCTCCCGGTCGCCACTCCGCTGTCCGTCAGCGCTGGTGCCGGCTTCGACATGACCTTCAACCAGACCTTGGACTCCTTGAGCGGAGCTGGTTTCGTCACCAACTCGGCCAACGCCACCCGCACGCTGACCATTAGCGGAGCCGCGAACAGCAACTTCTCGGGTATCATCACCGATAACCGGATCGCGCAGACGAGCAGCCAGTTGAACCTGATCAAGACTGGCAGCAACACGCAGACCCTGT
This sequence comes from Verrucomicrobiota bacterium, assembly GCA_009885995.1. Lineage (GTDB taxonomy): Bacteria > Verrucomicrobiota > Verrucomicrobiia > Chthoniobacterales > Chthoniobacteraceae > VFJQ01. Next base: position 59,285 of record VFJQ01000038.1, on the reverse strand, counting down.
CCGGGAACAATAGCTACTTCGGCACCACGACGGTGACCGGGGGCGTCCTTCGCGTCGGTGCTTCCGGTGTCATCCCCGATGGCTCGGCGTTGATCATCAACACGAGCGGCACCTTCGACCTGAACGGCAACACCGAAACCGTCCTCTCCCTGGCGGGCGATGCCACCGGCATTGTCACCAATGCCCTGGGCTCCGGCACCGGCACCCTGATCGTGAATGGCACCACCACCACGACCTTCGCCGGCACCCTCACCAACACCGCCGGCGGTGTGCTCGCCCTGACCAAGAACGGAACCGGCACTCTGAACCTGACCGGAACGACCAACAACTACGACGGTCTCACCACCGTGAGTGGCGGCGTCCTGACGATCAACAACGCGACCTCGCTGGGCACGGCGACGGCCGGCACTACGGTCAACGGCGGCACCCTTCGCATCAGCAACAACATCACCGTGGTGGGCGAGGCCCTCACGCTGGCGGGTGCGGGTGTCACCGGTGCCTTGGATAACCTCAGCGGAACCAACACTTGGAACGGGACCGTGGCTCTGAGCAACGACGCAACGATCACCACTACGGCTGGATCGCTGACGATCTCCGGTGCGTTGAGCGACGGCGGAACGGCCAAGGTGCTGACCAAGAACGGCGCGGGCACGCTGGTCCTGAGTGCGGACAGCAGCGCCAACTTCCGCAGCCTGGTCTCGATCACCGCCGGCACGTTGAGTGTCAGCGCGGGCAACAACCTCGGCAACGGCTCGGCGACCAACGATCTCTCGATCGCTGGTGCCACGCTCGAATCCACCGGCGCGGTCAGTCTGACTGCCTTGCAAGGTGTCGCAATTGGAGCGGGCGGCGCCACGCTCAAGGTAACCTCTGGGAACAGCCTCACGATCCTCGGTGACATCACCGGCACGACGGGCCTCACGAAGACCGACCTTGGCACAGCGACCCTCAGCGGCGACAACAGCGGCTTCTCCGGCCCTGTGGCGGTCAACGGCGGCGTGCTCAGCGTTGGCTTGACCCAAAACCTCGGCGACGAGTCGGTGACCAACAACCTGTCGATCAACGGCGGCACACTCGAAGTGACCCAGACGACCGATCTGACCGCAAATCGCACGATTGCGATCGGCGCATCCGGCGCAGGGATCGCCGTTACCGGAAGTGCCGAAGCCACCTTCTCAGGTGTGATCACCGGCACCGCTGGCATCACCAAGACCGGGAACGGCACGGCCATCCTGGACGCAAATAATGCCACGTTCAGCGGTCCGATTGCCATCAACGCCGGCACCATCGCGATCAACGACAGCAGCGACCTTGGCAGCGCCGGCGCGAGCAACACGCTCTCGCTGGATGGTGGCACGCTCAAGAGCAGCGGGGCTTCCGTCGATCTCACTGCCACTCGGACCGTGGCGCTTGGCGCTGGCGGCGGCACCTTCGCCGTCACCGGAAGCAACAGCCTCACGGTTTCGGGCGCCATCAGCGGCAGCACTAACCTGACCAAGAGCGACACGGGCACCCTCGCCCTCAGCGCCAACAACAGCGGCTACACCGGCCAGATGATCATCGCCGACGGCACGCTGTCGGTGGGTGCAGATAACAACATCGGCACCGGCGGCGTGAACTTCAACGGCACCGCCAACGTGAAGCTCGCGGTCACCAATTCGTTTAGCTCCGCTCACGGCCTGACGTTCACCACGAGTGGCACCATCGACGTTGCTACGGCCACCACGCTGACCTACACCGCTACCAGCGGCCTCAGTGGTGCGGGCGGCCTCACGAAGGCCGGCCCAGGCACGTTGCTCGTCAACGGCAACAACAGCACCTATACGGGTCCTGTGACGGTCGCGGCTGGCACGTTCGGCGGCACGGGCTCGGTCGGTGGAGATGTCTCGGTTGACGGCGGCGCGATCATCGCCCCCGGTGCCAGCATCGGCACCTTGGGCGCGAAGAGCCTGACGCTAGCCAACAGCGCGACGCTGAGCATTGAAGTCAACATTGGCGCCCCCGGCGAAACGCTTAGCGCTAACGGCACTGCTGACCTCATTCAACTCTCGCTGGCCACAGGGACAGCGCTGAGCATCGGAACCGGAACGACACTAGGGTTTGCCACGGAAGGGACGCTGGGATCGCTGACGCCCGGCCAGTCGCACTGGACGATCGCGACCTACAATTCCGGGACGGGGGCCACTTGGAACGGTGGGCTGCTCAATGTGCCTGGTTTTGGGAACATGACCGACTACGATAACGGCGCCGGTCCCGGCTCTGCCACAAACTTCGAGTTGACGACAGGCGTCTTTGTCTCGGTGGACTACGACTACCCCGTTGGCGGTGGCCTCTCGGGTGTCGCCCTTGTCGTGGTGCCTGAGCCCGGTTCGATGGCCTCGCTGGCTGGCGCCGCCGGTATGCTCCTCGGCTTGCAGCGCTTCCGCCGCCGCACGACGAAGAAGGCGTAACTCAAGGCCGTCTAACGGCAAGAATCACGAAACGGTGCCCGGAGCTGAAACGCTCTTGGCACCGTTTCTTGCATAGAATGGAAAGGGATCTCACGATCGCGACGGATCTACGTTCGCGGTCCATGCTCGCACTCCCATCCTGCGTGAGAAGGCGTGCTGACTAAATGCCGGCCTATCGACCCGGCATCAACTTCACAGGTCGCCGTGCAGCGACGAGTATGTGGCCCATTACCAGCAAGGCAAACGTCCACCATTCCTACGCGCCACAAATATCGGACGCGGAGCGAATCGTCTTAACAGCTGGAATCAAATGCCCAGCCGATGAGTGCCTGCCTCACATCGCTGTGGCCGTGTCCAAAGACGCAACCAAATTGCTGAGTTGCTCGCTGCATCCCTCCGGGATCGCAACAGTAGCTCATACGCTGGGGCGGGGACGGTCGTGGTGGCTCGTAGGAACGGTCGAACTCGGCAGCAACGCGGCGGGCCAAGCCCGGACTTGTGCGGCGTGGTGCCTGATCAACAGAGATCGAGACGCTAGGGAACCGCTGATTTTATCCACGAAAAACACGAAAGGCACGAAATGGGCAGGAACAGATCGTTCGCTCTCTCTGTCTCTGTTCTCTTTTTCGTGTCTTTCGTGGACTCCACCTTGTTTTATTCAGCGCTTCCCTAGGGCAAAGCCTCTCCGTGGAATCATCAGGGCAGCAACAAGTGGACGGCTGCGGAGACTACAATCTCGACGTGGTTTCAAAATTTGCATCGCTAGGAAGCGCGCATCCGGCAAGCGTCTGAGCGGGTTCAAGGGCGAAGGCGGGCAGGGACTGGGCGCGCATCGCATGCGCCCCGCGGAGAGATCGAGATCACCCGACGTGCCGAGGGCGCATTCTGCGCGAAGCATGCGACTGCGCGCCGCTGCCTTAAGGGCATGAGGCAAACAACACTTACGTCGAAGATCCTAAGAACCTGATGCACGAAAACCGTTCGCGTTGCTCTTTTGCGAATGGCTCCTGAGGTAGGGATCGAACCTACGACCGATCGGTTAACAGCCGATTGCTCTACCGCTGAGCTACTCAGGAACTTCCGGGATCGGGTTGCCTATATGCGTTTGACCAGTAGCGCCGGCAACCGCTTTTTTTTGAAAGCTCCGGTGCCCTCATGGTTCGAAGGGGCATGGCGCTTGACCCAGAGGCGCGTGGTCACGAGCATTGTCTGCACAGTCCCATTGCAAATTCACCTCGAAGCTTCACTCCGCGATCTTGAGATGGCGATCCACTGCGTCGTGGCGGCGATGGCCGCAGCGCGCGGAGTGACATTGAAGGAGACGCACGTAGAAGTGCAGGCCACCACGGATCGCACGTTGGAGTTCAGAATCGCCTGCGAAGTCCGCGCCATGATTGTCTCTGCGACCATTGTTGTGCGCGGTCGCGCAGTGATCGGCGACGACCTCTGCGCGCGGTTCGAGGAACTGGCGGTGGAGGGCGACGGTATGGTCGCGAGCCTGGCGAAGGCCGCCATCGAGCCGCGCTTGACGGCCCTTTGCGAGCGGCCCTTCCCAATCGCCGATCTCAAGCTGCCGGGACTCGTCGTCAGCGGCGTCACGATTGTTGCCGGCGAAACGGTGCGGTTGACCGTGACGCTCGCGGCCTCGAACTAAGCCCGGCGCGTTTACTTCGCCGGAGTCGCAGCGGCAGTTTTGGGGCCGCGGCTCAACTCGACGAGATCGTTGAGGATGTTAAGCGTTTCGATTCGGATCGCGTCCACCAGCTTCTCCGGCGCTTCATCGTCGTCCGAATCGTCGTCATCCTGTTTTGCCCGTTGTTTCCGCACCTCGGCGTCCTGCTTCTCCTTTTCTTCCGCGAGCTGCAGCGTCGGGCTGGAGACGCTATCAAGGGTAATGACGAAGCGTTTCTCGCCCGCAGGTTTTACTTGGGCTCGCGCAGTTTTCCGCGCCTCCTTGCGGGCCTTCTCCTCGTCGATCTCGGCTTTCCGCTTATCGATGTTCAACGAGAGGCGGTTCTCGGCGAGCCGCTTACTCACGAGCTCGGTGTCTTCCATGATGTAGCGAAACTCCGGGTCCGCTGCGATGCGTGCGCCGCTGCGGGCTACGAGTTCTGGTTTGAAAAGGTTCCCGTTCCAGCGCTCGAAAGGCACCGGATCGACGGTGTCGTAAACCAGAGGGGCTTTCAGCGCGCCCTCGCCGATCTCAGGATGATCGGTGGGCGAGGGGAGCTTCACGTCTGGGAGCACACCTTTGAGCTGCGTCGAGCCGCCGGCGATGCGGTAAAATTTCTGGATCGTCAGCTTCAGCGCCCCGGCCTGATTGCCACCGCCGAGGAAGGGCATCACGCGGCCGATCTCGATCATGTTTTGCACGGTGCCTTTGCCGAACGTGCTCGAGTCACCCACGATGACAGCGCGGCCGTAATCTTGCAGTGCCGCGGCGAAGATTTCGCTGGCGCTGGCGCTTAACCGGTTGGTCAGCACCATGAGCGGGCCATCCCACGCGATGGTGCTGTCGCGATCACGCGAGACGTGGATGTTGCCGTTGGAATCCTTGGCCTGCACAACCGGGCCGCGCTTCACGAAAAGACCGGTGAGGTTCACTGCTTCGTCGAGCGCTCCGCCGCCATCGCGCCGCAGATCGACCACGAGGCCGGTGATGTTCTCCTGCTTGAGCCGGTTGAGCAGCGCGAGGACGTCCTTGGTTGTGCTCTTGGCGGTCGCGGAGCCGCTGTGCTCCATGTCCGCGTAAAACGACGGGAGGATGATCCAGCCGAGCCGGTGCGTGGTGCCGTCGGGCAAGGGGCGCTCGATGAGTTCGGCCCTCGCCTCCTGCTCCTTGAGTTTGATCTCGTCGCGCTTGATCTCGACGACCTTGCGCACGCCGGGATCCGTCGCGTTCACGGGGAGCACTCGGAGCCGCACGACCGTGTCCTTCTTGCCGCGGATCATCTCGACGACCTTGTCGAGCTTCATGTCCACCGTATCGACGAACTCCTTGTCTCCCTGCGCCACGCCGGAAATGCGGTCGCCGACCTTGATCTCGCCGCTGCGCGAAGCCGGGCCGCCGGGAACCAGTTCCATGATTTTCGCGTAGCCTTCGTCGCTCTGGAGCACCGCGCCGATGCCGACGAGCGCGAGCCGCATGTTGATCGCGAAATTCTCCAGCTCGCTCTTGCTCAGATACTCGCTGTGCGGGTCGTAGGTCTGCGCGAGCGTGCTGAGGAAGATCTTCACCATGTCGTCCTTGGTCTGCTCGTTGATGCTGCGGGCGAGCCGGTCGTAGCGCTTCGTGATCCGCTCGATCGGGTTCTTCTCAGTCTTGCCGAGGTTTTCGGCGAGCACCTCGTTTTCCACCCGTGCGCGCCAGATCTCATCGGCGGCGGTTTCGTCCGCAGGCCACGCCGCCTTCTGCCGGTTGATCTCGACGGTGCCGCTGTCCTTCAGATCGAAAGTCCCCTTCAGCAGCTCCTTCACCTTCGCGATGCGTTCCGTCAGCCGCTTTTTGTAGAGGTCGTAGATGGCGTAAGCCGGATCCGGATTTCCGAGCAAAATGTCGTCGTCCAGCGTCGTCTCGTATTTCTTTGCGAGGGCATCGACGTCCTTCTGTGTGAAGAAAAGGTGGTTGTAGTCGAGCGCCTCGAGGTAGCTCTTGAGCAGCTCTTTGGAGAGCTTGTCGTCGATCTTGCGCCGGCTGTAGTGGCCCTGCTCCAGCAGGCGACCGACGGAGATCATGACTTGGCCGGGCTCGGGTTCCGCGGAGGCTGGAACGGTGCAAAAAAGTGCGACGGCGAGCGACCAGACGATGGGGCGATAGGACTTCATGGAATCGGCGGCGGAAACTTGCAGAACTTCAGGAAAGCACAAGGCGTGAGGCGCGTCAGCGTGGCGGACTGGACGGAAGTGCAGGTTTCTCTCGTCACCCGCCCCGCGCCCTTCGTAACTGTGCGCACATGCAGATCGATACATTCACTGGCGGCGTCTTTGACACGAATTGCTTTTTCCTGCCCGCCGCCGGCATCCTCATCGACGCCCCTCAGGACGCTGCCGAGTGGCTGAACACGCGCGGCCACCGCGTCGCGCTGCTGCTGCTCACGCACGGCCACATCGATCACGTCTGGGACGCCGCACGCATCCAGCGCGAGCATGGCTGCCGCGTCGGCTACCATCCCGAGACGCACCCCATGGTCACCGAGCGCGGTTTCTTCACGAAGCTCGGCTTCGCTTGGGAAATCGAGCCCGTCAGCGGCGGCGAGTTCATCGACGAAACGCCCGCGCTCACCCTCGGCGGCATCGACTTCCAGGTGCTCCACGTTCCCGGCCACTGCCCCGGCAGCCTTTGCTTCCTGTGGAAAGCTCAGCGCATCCTCTTCGGTGGCGACGTCCTCTTCGCCGGCGGCGTCGGCCGCTGGGATCTCCCCGGCGGTGATCGCGACCTGCTCTTCACCGGTATCAAGTCCAAGGTCTTCCCGCTCGGCGACGACATCACCGTGCTCCCCGGCCACGGCCCTGCGACGAAGATCGGCCACGAGCGCCTGACCAATCCATTTCTGAATTCCGAGTTCTAGCTCCATGCCACTCACACCCGAACAACTCGCCGCCCTCCGACAGGATTACGCTCAGCGTGGCTTGCGCCGGAGCGACCTCGCCGCCGACCCGATCGCGCAGTTTCATCACTGGCTCGACGAAGCCACGCAGCAGCAACTCATCGAGCCCAACGCCATGATCGTCGCCACGGTGGACGAGCATGGCCAGCCGTGGACGCGCACGCTGCTGCTCAAAGTCTGCGACGAGCGCGGCTTCACCTTCTTCACGAACTACGAGAGCGCCAAGGCCGCGCACCTTCTGCGCGAGCCGCGCTGCTCGCTCACCTTCCTATGGACGGCGCTCGAGCGGCAGGTCCACATCGCCGGCCACGCTGCGCCGACGCCGCGCGAGGAGAGCGAGGAGTATTTCACCAGCCGGCCGCTCGGCAGCCAGCTCGGCGCGTGGGCTTCGCGGCAGAGCGAAGTCCTCCCCGACCGCACCGAGCTCGAGCGCCGATACGAAGAAGCCAAAACCCGCCACGGCGAGACCCACATCCCGTGCCCGCCGAATTGGGGCGGCTTCCGCGTGCGTCCGCACACGATCGAATTCTGGCAAGGCCGCCGCAGCCGCCTCCACGACCGCCTTCGCTACACGCGCACCGGCGAGGGATGGAGCATCGAGCGCCTCGCGCCCTGAGTTTTGCGCCGCCGCTTTGTGATCGGGAAATAAACCCGTCACCGAGCGGCGGCGCTCACAGGGATTAGACGGTTGGCGTGCGGATGGCGACGTTCACGCGGTCCGCCATGCGATTGGCCACCACGATGTCGGGCGCGCCGTCACCGTTGAAGTCGCCGACGGCGATCCCGCTGGCGAAGACCTGCTGACCCGTGCCGCTCGGGACTGCTGCGAGCTCGAAGCGGACGAGCGGCTGGAAGAGCCCAGCCCCGGTGCCGAGTGCGATGCGGACCGCCGTCCCGTTGACGGAGCCGAATGCGAGGTCCGCGTTGCCGTCACCATCGAAGTCGCCGATCACGAGCGTCTCCGATCCGCCGACGGCCCGCTTGAACGAGGTGGGCAGCCGCTGCTCGAAGAGGTCGCCGCCCGCATTACCACGACCGATTAGGATGCTGACGAACTGGGTGAGCTTTTGGTTCACCACGATGTCGAGGATGCCGTCGTTGTTGAAATCAGCGACCGCCATGACGGTGGGGTTCTTGCCCACCTTGTAGCGGGTCGGTTGGGCGGTGAATTGGCCGAGCCCATCGCCGGTGAGCACCACGACGCTCTGCGCGCCCGGACGCACCACCGCGAAATCGATATGCCCGTTCGCATCGCCGTCGAAGTTGCCCGCGACGAAATCCGACGCGGTCGCGCCGCCGGGCTTCACACGCGTGAATGCGCCGAAGCTCGCCGTGCCGGCCGCGCCGCCCCCCGTATTGAGCAGCACGCTGATGGTCGCGGTCGATTTACTCAGCGCCGCGATGTCGAGCAGACCGTCTTCGTTGAAGTCGGCGACTCGAAGTGTGGAAGGCTTCGCCGCCGTCTTGAATTTGGTCGCCGTCCCAAAGGCGCCGAGACCGTCATTGAGCAGCACCGAGACCGAGTTCGATCCGATGTTCGTCACGACGATGTCGAGATCGCCGTCGCCACCCGCGATGCTGGAGTTGTCGTCGATATTCGCCAGCACCACCGAGCGCGGGCCCTTCCCGCCGGTCGCATAGTCCACGGCGGGGAAGAAGGTGCCGTCGCCGCGCGAGAGCAGCACGCTCACGCTCTTGCTGCCCGTATTCACCGTCACGATGTCGTCGAAGCCGTCGCCGTTCAGATCGCCCGAGGCCACATCCGTCGGCGCCTTGCCAACGCCGTAGCTGACCGATGCGCTGAATGCGCTGCCACCGTTCGAGTCCGTGCCGCCAAAGCCGCCGCTCGACGAGGAGTTGATCGTATCGATGACCTCGACGTCGTCGAAGGCGATGTCGCCGAAGCCGGGCGTGGTCACCGTGCCGGTGTTGTTGTCGAACTTGGTGATCCTCGCGAACTGCCCGAGCCCATCGACCGTGAGCGTGTCACCGGGCGGGATCGGCGCGCCGGGCAGGCCGGGCTGCGTCGAGGGTGCCTGCCCGTCGATCAGGCGCGGGAAGTTCTGCACGCTGGCGAAGATCACGTCATTGAGCGGCGTGCCCGTGAAGTTCTCCGTCACGTCGCCGAGCGTGAGCGCGACGCCGCTGGCATTGAGGACCTGGACCGTGCCGACCGCGTCGATGTCGATCGCGACCCCGAGCGCCGATGCCGAATAGTCGAGCGTGTCGCTGCCATCGCCGCCGGTGATCCGGAGCGAGCCGGTGAAAGCGCCGACGTTGAAGCGGTTCGCGCTCGTGCCGCCGGTCAGTTCCACGCGCTCGAAGCTGTTGAGCGTCTCCGCGCCGTCCGTGCCGATGGTCAGTGCGGCGTTGGTCAGCGTGAAGTCCGCGTCGCGCGTTTCGCGCAGCACGTCCGTCCCGGTGCCGCCGATCAGCGTGTCGAGGCCCGCGCCGCCGCTGAGCACGTCGTTGCCGGTGAAGCCATTCAGGGTGTCGGTGCCATCGCCGCCGTCGAGCGCGTCGTCACCGTCGCCGGCTTCGATGCGGTCGTTGCCGGTGCCGCCGCTGAGCACGTCATTGCCGAAGCCGCCCACGAGCGTGTCGTTGCCCGCCGCGCCGTTGATCGTGTCATTGCCCTGCGTCGCGCCGATTGCGAGGCCGCGCAGCGTCGCGCCACCGCCGAAGTTGCCCACGAGCGTCGCGCGCCCATTGAACAAGTCGATCGTGTAGAGACCCGAGACGCCGCCGACGCTCAGCGCGGCGAACGCCGTGCCGGTGCCGGGCACGATGTCGAAGCCGAGCACCGCATCCACATCCACGCCGAGCGCGCCGACGAGCACCTCGGTGCCGTTGTTCGGCGGGTTCTGCGTGAAGAGCGAATTGGTGCCCGCATCGATCGTGAACAGCGTGGTCGCCGTCGCGCCGGCGAAGTTATTCGCGTAAGCCGCGCCGATGATGCTCGCGGTCGCGCCGTTGATGTCGCCATCCGTGGTCACCAGGCCGGTATCCACGTTGATGCGCAGGTTTTGCCCCGCGTCGCTGACCACGCGCAGGCGGTCCGGCACGGGGTTGAAGTCCACGCCAAATTCCGTGCCGCCGAGTGCCGCGTAAGGCGACGTCAGATCCGCCGGATCAGCCGCGAGCGTGGCGACGAGCGTCGCCGCGCCGGTGAGCGGATCGACCGTGTAGAGCCGGCCGACGCCGGCGGTGTTGCCGAGCGCGTAGAGCGCGCCGGTCGCCGGTCGCACGTCGAGGCCGACGAGCGTTTCACCGGCCTGCAGCCCGGTGATGGCGAGCGTGGCCACGATCGAGTCGGGCGCCTCGGGCGAGAAGCGCACGAGTTCATTTGCAGCCGTGAGGCCGAAGAGGAATTCGCTCCCGCCGTCGCCGAGCAGCGTGTCGTTGCCGGTGCCGCCGTTGAGCGTGTCGTTGCCTTCGCCGCCGACGAGGATGCCGTTGCCGAGCAGCGTGTCATTCCCCGTGCCGCCATCGAGGATGATGCTCACGAGGCTCTCGACGCCGGGCTGGGCGACGATCGTGTCATTCCCCTCGCGGCCCGCCAGCGTGAGCGTGTCGGCGGTGTTCGTCTCATACACGCGCACCTCGGAGCGGAAGCCGAGCACCTCGATGTAGGTGCCGAGGCGCAGGCTCGCGTTGATCTCGTTCGAGAGCGCGTTGTCGAGCAGCGTCACGCTATCGGGCTGGCCGACGCCGGTGAAGATGCTCACCAACCGCACGTCAATCTTGTCGAGGTTCGCGAGCGTGATCGTCTCGTGGATCGAGCTGCCGACGAGCGTGAGCGTGCGCGCGGTGATGAAGCCGCGCAGATCGATGAAGCTGATGCCGTCCGCGTCGTTCACGCCGAAGGAGAGGCGCACTTCGTCGTCCGCGCCGATGAAGCTGTTCTCCTCGGCGATGATGCCGTCGCCGGCGTTGAAGATCACGTCGCCCGTCTCCGCGACGACTTCGACGAGGAACTTCACGCGCACATCATCCTGCGGCTGGGGGCTCTCGGTCGCATTCGCGGTGAGCGTGGCGAAGCTGTGCGTATCGACCGCGAAGACGATGCCGCCCGGTGTCGGGCCCGCACCCGCGCCGGCGGTCAGCGTGGTGGTGCCGCCGAAGTTATCCGAAGTCGGCAGGTCATCGACCGAGTTGATCGTGAGCAGCCCGGTGTTCGAGATGTTCACGAGGTTGCCGAAGTTCAGGAACGCGAGGTTGCTCACGATCGTCGCGAGCGGCGTGGCGGCGGTGCCGATGCCGTTGCCCGCGTGCAGCGCGAGGTTCGTCGCGGTGATCGAGCCCGGCGCGGGCGAGGTAATCGAGCCGCCGGTGGTGAGCGAGAGCGTCGGTGCGTTCTGCGCGTTCACCGGCGCGGTCACGGTGATGTTGCCCGCAAGCGAATTGCCGATGCGCAGCAGCGGCGTGAAGAAACGCGATAGCTCGATGGCGGAAATCTCGAGCGTGTTCGCCGCGAGGTCCGTGGTGGAGCCGAGGTCGATGAGCCGGCCCGCGGTCAGGGGCTGCACGAGCACCATGCCGTTGCTCGCCGTGACGCCGGAGTCGGCGTCGATGAAGAGTCGGTCCGCGTTGATCGTCACGCCGCCGCTCTGCGAGAAGACGGCATCCGAGGAACTCGGGGTGAGACTCACGAAGCGATCGGACCCGGCCGTGAGCGTCACGTCCGCCCCGGCAGTGCCGTTGGCGCTGGCGCTGGCGTCGTCGCCGTTGGCTTCGGAGATTGAGAGGTCGTTCCCGGCCGCGATGGTCAGGCTGCCGCCGGTGTTATTGCCGAAGTCGTCCGACGACACGTCCGAAAAGCCGGCGATGGTCACATTGCGCCCGCCGGTCAGCGTCACACTGCCGCTCGCGCGCACGTCGTTGTCCGCCTGGAACGCGACGGTGCCGAAGAGAATGTCTTGCCCCGCCACGACGGTGATTCTGCCACCCGGCGCAGTGATGGCGTCGTTGTTCAGCGTGGCGATCAGATCAAGCCCGGCGACGAGGGTGATATCGCCGCTGGTGCTGCCGCCCTTGATGGTCTCGGAGCCATTGGTGTCCGCGAGAGTCAACGTGGCGCCAACGGTCACTGAGATGTCGCCGCTGGTCGCGACGGAGAGGCCGGTGAGCGTCGAGTTCACGCCGCCGATGGTGAGGTCGCTCCCATCGATCGCGAAGATGCCGCCGGTGTTCGTGCTCGCTTCGAGATTCGCCACTTCGGTGACGATCGGATTGCCCACGCCGATGCCCGTGACTGCCGTCAGGCCGAGGCGCGCAACGATCACGTCGAGCGCGTTGGGATTCGTGCTGCTGATCTGCCCGCCCGTCACGAGTTCGAGCTGGCTGGTGCCCATCGGCGCGATCGTGTCGGTGATCGTCAGATTCCCCGCCGCGCCGTTGCCGATGATGATGTTGGCTGCGGTGATGACGTTCAGCTCCGCATTGGTCAGCCCGAGCGTATTCACCCCATCCGCGCCGCCGAGATCGATCAGCGTGCCGTCCGTCTCCTGCCGGAGAGTGACGGTGCTCAGCGCTGCGGCGACGATGGCGGAAGGGTCGAGTGCGATGCTGTCGGCGATAAAGGTGATCGGGGCGAGGCCGGTGCTCGTCACCGCGCCCGCCAGGCCGCCGTTGGTGCCGAGCCGGATCCCGAAGGTGTCCGTGCCAGTGCCAGCGGTGCCGATGATCGTGATCGCGCCATCGAGGGAAGTCACGAGGCTGCCGGCGTCACGGATGCCGACGCCGTTGCTCTGCGACGCGCCAGCCACTCCCCCGCCGGTGCCGTCGAGCAGGATCGACCCCGCGCCAACGCCAGCGCCGGTCGAGCGGATCAGCCCGCCGTCAATCACGCGGATGCCGATGTTCTCACCGCCGGTGGCCGCTCCGCCCTGGCCGCGCATGAAAAGATCGCTACCCACCACGGAAACGCGCGTATTGGCGCCGGCGACCTGAACGCCGATGGCCAGGCCGGTGCCCGCCGCGCCATTGCCGAAGATCACGAGATTGCCCGCATCCGCCCCGGTGCCCGTGGTCTCGATCACCGCCCCGCTGAAGACATTGACGCCGACCTGGATGAAGCCCGTGCCGGCGGTCGCATTGCCCGTGATGGAGATGCCCCCATCCACCGTGCCCAGGCGCGTCGCGGCGTCGCCGATCAGGATGCCGCTGTTGTTGTCGATACCGCTGCCACCGGTGGCGTTGATGACGAGATTCCCGGCACCGGCGCCGGTGCCCGTGGTCTCGATCACCGCGCCGCCGAAAATGCCCACGCCGAGTTTGAAACTGCCGCTGCCCGTGCCTCCAAAACCGGTGATCGAGATGTCGCCATCGACGGAGCGCATACGCGTGTTGGGATCGGCAATCAGAACCCCGATCTCCGACCCGGCGCCCGCACCGCCTGTGCCGTTGATCGTGATGTTGCCTGCACCCACTCCCGTGCCCGTGCTTTCGACGAGAGCGCCGCCGCTCACGATGAAGCCGAAGTTCTGAGTGCCCGTCCCATTCCCGCCGATCCCGGTGAACGAAAGGTCCGCATCCACCGTGCGGATGGCCGAGCCGGGGTTCACGACCCAAATGCCCATGTTCTCAGTCACGCCGGCGCCGCCCGTCCCGTGAATGGTGATGCTGCCGACTGCCGGGCCGGTGCCTGTGGAGCTGATGGTCCCGCCGCCGAAGAGCCACACGCCGACCGAGCGCGTGGCGCCGGCGCCGGTGCTCGCGCCCGCGATGCCGGTGATATCCACCGTGCCGCTCACGGTGGTGAGGTCGGAGTCATTGGTAAACGCCACGCCCGGGTTCAGAGCGAGGCCCGTCCCGGAGCGGCCGTGGATCGTGATGTTTCCGCTGACGCTGGAGAGCGTGGCGTTGCCATCGAAGCCCACGCCGCTGCGGTTCGTCGTCATCGGGGTATCGCCGCCACGCCCCAGGAGCGTGATCGTGCCGAGGCCGGTCGAAGAGACCGTGCCGCCGCTCACGGCGATACCGCCGAAATCGCCCGCCGTCGGGCTCGCCTGCTGGTTGGCTGAGAGCATGAGCGCGCCATCGACGACGCTGATGCTCCCGGTAGCGGACACAGAGATATTCCGCGTCGTGGTGAGCGTGATCGCGCCGGCCCCGCTGGCGGCGACCGCCTCGGTGACGGTGATCGCGTTGTCATTCAGAACGCTGATGTCGCCACCGCCGGACGAAACGCCGGTGAGCGTTGCGTTGACCCCGCCGAGGGTCAGGGCCGTGCCGGTATTCGAGACGAAGATACCGCCGGCAGTCGTGCTCGCTTCGAAGTTGCTCACCGAGGTCGCCAGCGGCGTGCCGCTGCTGCCGATGCCCGTCGCGGCGACGATGCTCAAGCCCGCGCCCGTCACGCTGGCGCCCGCGCTAAGGATCGCGCCCGCCGAAGTGGTCAGCGAAATTCTGCCCGTGGGAAGATTGAGCGTGCCGGCGTTGAAATCCGTCGAACGCGTCGCGCTGAAGAAGTCGGCGCCGCCGCTGCCGGTGACATTGACGATGCTCGCCGAACCCACCGCGAGCGTCTGGTCGCCCGCGACCGTCGAGTTGAAGTCGAACGCGCTGGCGAATCCGACATCGCCCGCATCGAAACGGTTATGCCGCAGCATCCCGCTGCTCTCCGTCACCACCAGCGTCTCCGCGTTCGTCGTGCCGGTGAACGTCCCTGCCGTCGCCGTGAAGTTCCCCGTCACCGCCAGCCCGCGCACCTGCGTCCCGCCCCCGCCGATCGCGCCCACCAGCGTCGCCGCCCCGGTCGTGAGATTCACGGTGTAAAGCCCCGTCGTCCCGCCCACGGTCGCCGCGAGGAAGGCCGTATTGCTCCCGCCCGCGCCGGCGAGGATGTCGAACTCCAGCACATTGCCCACATTCACCCCCAGCGGCCCCACCGCCACCTCCATGCCGTTGTTCGGCGGGTTCTGGGTGAAGAGCGTGTCAGTCGTCGCATCGATCGTGAACAGCGTCGTCGTCGTCGCCCCGAAGGCCGAGTTCGTGTAAGCCGCGCCGACGATGTTCGGTGTGCCGGGATTCAAGTTCCCATCCGTGATCACCAGCCCCGTCGTCACATTGATCCGCAGGTTCTCCCCGAGATTACTCACCACCCGCAGCCGATCCGGCACGGGGTTGAAGTCCACGCCAAACTCCGCGCCAGCGAGCCCCGCATAAGGCGCCGTCGCATCCGCCAGATCGGCGGCGAGCGTCGAGACGAGCGTCGCCGCGCCGGTGCTCGCATTGATGGAAAAGATGTGGCCGGTCGCGCCGTTTTTCCCCACGCCGTAGAGCAGCCCGTCCGCCGGGCGGAAGTCGATGCCGATGATCGTATCGCCGCCGAGGCCCGTGATCGGCAGCGTGTCGATGATCGTGCCCGGCGTCGCCGTATCGAACTGCAGCAGGTTATTGCTCGTATCCACCGCAAACGCATTCGCCGGAGCGATACGCGCTTCGAGGATTTCAACCTGGCCGCTGCGGCGGCGTTTCGAGACGACAGGACGAGTGCGGACTGGTGTTTTCATAGGAAAGGAATCAACGATCTGCCCGCGCCGGTTCGAGTGGAACCGGCGGCTGCTGGGTTGGGCGTGAGTGGGTTTTCATCAGCAGGAAGGTCGAGGCATCCGCACTCGCGGATTCCGACCGGGCGCGCAGGCTGCGCCAAAACGCGCGATCGCCGCAAGACAAAGAAATTTTTTCGGCTCGATTTTTCGCCCCGGCGCCGGGCGCTTACGGCTTCGCCGCGCGCGCCCAATCGCGAGCGCGCAGCCAGGCAGTGCGGCAGTTGGCGAAGATGAAGAAGGCGAGAATGCCGGTCCACAGCGACCACCAGTAGATCGCCAGCGCGATCAGCCCGACTGCGCCGATCAAGCCGATCGTCGTCGCGATTTGCAGGCTGCGAATCGGGCCGAGTGGAAACCACAACAGCGAGCGCAGGATTTGCCCGCCATCGAGCGGGTAGATCGGCAGGAGGTTGAAAACGAGGAGGCTGAGATTGATGAACGCCACGGTGTCGATGAGGCGCAGTGCATCCGGCGCAATGCCGGCGGACGTGCGGGCGAAGACCGCCGCACCGAAGAGCACGGGGAGCAGGATCACATTCACCAACGGCCCCGCGGCGATGCTCCAGAGCGTCGCGCCCGGACGCGGCGGCGGGGCGACGTAAGCGACGCCACCAAGCGGCCAAAGCACGATCTGGTCAGCCTGTCCGCCGACTTGCCGGCAGGCGAGCGAGTGGCCGAACTCGTGCAGCAGCACGATGAGAAACAGCGCGAGGTATTCCGCCACATTCCACGCCACCGACGAGTAGAGGCCCTTCCGCACTTCGATCTCGATCAACGCCACGAGCAGCCACGACCAGTGGAGCGAGACCTGGATGCCGGCGGCGCGGAAAAGCCGGATGGAGCCGTCTTGGGTTGGCAGCATCGCGCGTTATTCCTTCGGCCAGTCGCGCCAGAGCCAGCGCAGCGTGTCGGGCAGAATGGACGCGCCGTGCTTCGCGCTGTGCGAGCCGGTGCCGAACTCGAACTTGTAATCATACTTCGCAAACTTCAGCGCCGCGGCCATGTCCTGGTTCGCGAGCGGCCAGTGGCCGTGCATGTTGTCGAGGTCGTTCGCGCCATCCTGGAGGAAGACGCGCAGCGGCTTGGGCTCGGTCTTGCGGATGAGCGCGGGATAGACGTGGCCGCCGCGGATGTTCGTGAAGCTGCCGATCCAACTGATCACTTTGCGAAACTTGTCTGGCCGCTCCCACGCCACGGTGAACGCCGCGATGCCGCCGCTTGATGCGCCGGTGATGCTCCAGCCGTTCGGGTCGTCGGTGAGTTTGTAGTCCTTCTGCACGAGCGGCAGGATTTCCTCGATGACGAAGCGGGCGTTCGCGTCTCCGAGCGAGTCGTATTCGAAGCTGCGGTTGCTGCGATCCTTCGCGCCCGGCGCAGCGGCCTTGAAACTGCCGGGGTTGATGAACACCGCGATCGTCACCGGCACTTCCTTTTTCGCGATGAGATTGTCGAGCACCACGGGCACGCGCGTGCCGCCGGTCGGGTTCGCGTAGCCGCCGCCATCGAAGCACACGAGCAGGCACGCGGGCTTGGCGGCGTCGTATTGTTTCGGCACGTAGAGCTGCCACTCGCGCGTCGTGCCGGGGAAGACCTTGCTGTCGCTGAAGGTGAACTTCTTCAGCTCGCCCTGCGGCACGCCGGGCTGCGGCTGGCTGTCGGGACCGAGGACGTAGGGCGCGTTTGGATCGTCGGCGGCGAGAAGAGGCAGAGCCAGGGCGAGGAGGAAAGCGGGAGACAGGGAGCGGCGCATGGGCGCGTGTTTGCACGGCGATCTGCGCCGGCACAATCGCCAAATCCAAGCCGCGGCCCTCGAATCTCGGCGACAGCGCTTTCCACGGCTGGAAGCGCGGGTATGGTGAGCCTCGATGAACGGATCACCGCGCGGAAAGCGCACGACGGAATATCTCAAGTTTCGGCCTTACGAGGTCATCGGTGCTCCGTCGGTCGCAAAAGCCGCCGGACACGCGGTGCTGGCGGCGGCGGTGAAGGGTGGCGTCATCGCCTTGATCTTCGTCGGGATTCCTTCGCTCTTCCTCGTGCCGGTGCTCACCTTTTTCCTGAGCGAGTTCGCCGATCTCCCGGCCTTTCTTCGTCAGGCGGGCTGGAATTTCCTCATTCCCGCGGCGTTGATGGCGGTGCTGGCCGTGGTGAGCGGGGCGGTGTCGCTGCTCCGGCGGTAGCGCCGCTGCTCGTGCTGGCGTGGCTCGCGCGAGGGAGCGGAAACTTACAAACGTGTAACTTGCCACGCCGAGACCGCTTCGCTAAACCGCGCACCCCTTTCCACTCACGACCCATGATCAAAGTCGAAAACCTCACCAAGCGTTACGCCGGCTTTACCGCGATCGACCACATCAGTTTCGAGGTCGATAAGGGCGAGATCGTCGGCTTCCTCGGGCCGAATGGCGCCGGGAAAAGCACCACGATGCGCATCCTCACCGGCTTCCTGCCGGCGACTTCCGGCACCGCGAGCGTGGCCGGGTTCGATGTCTTCGAGCAGAGCCTCCAGGCGCGCCAGCACCTCGGCTACCTGCCGGAAAACACGCCGCTCTATCACGACATGCGCGTGAACGAATACCTCGCCTATCGCGCTGCGCTCAAGGGCGTGCCGGGTTCGAAGGTCCGCGAGCGTGTGGGCGACGTGATCGAACTGTGCGACTTGCGCGAGAAGCAGCGCGCGATCATCGGCACGCTCTCGAAAGGCCAGCGCCAGCGCGTGGGGCTCGCGGATGCGCTCGTGCATGATCCCGACCTTCTCATCCTCGACGAGCCGACCATCGGCCTCGACCCGAACCAGGTCCGGCACGCGCGCGAACTCATCAAGAACCTCGCCCACAAGCGCACTGTGCTGATCTCCACGCACATCCTCTCGGAGGTGGAACTCATCTGCTCGCGCGTGGTCGTCATCCACAAGGGCCAGATCCGCGCCTCCGACACCGCGGAGAACCTGCTGCGCAACCACCGCGCCGCTGGCGCGATGAAGCTCGAAGCCAACGTCGGCAACGACAGCGCCGCGGAGTGGCTCGGCAACTTGCCCGGCGTGAAAGGCATCGACATCGAGCGCGACGGCGACTTCTCGATCTTCAAGCTGCGCCTCGAAGCCAACGCCGACCCGAGCGAAGACGTGATGCGCCTCGCCATGGAAAACCACTGGCCCGTCCGCGAACTCCAGCGCCGCCGCGCGACGCTCGAAGATGTCTTCGTCGAGCTGACGCAAGCGGACAGCTAGCGCGCGGCGTTTTCCCCGAAAGGATCCACGGGAACACCCGCCAACTCACCACCTTTTCACCAACCCACTCCATGCGAACGCTCCTCACTCTCCTCAACCGCGAGATCCGTTCCTTCTTCTATCAGCCCATCGCCTACGTGGTGATGTTCTTCCTGCTGATGGTCGCGGGCTTCAATTTCTACCTCGGCGTCCTCCTCCTCAACGGCCAGCCCGCGGAAGTCACCATCGTCGAACTCTCGTTCAACATGGTCCCGTTCTGGATCGTGTTCATCCTCACCTTCCCGCTCATCACGATGCGGGTCTTCTCCGAGGAATACCGTCAGGGCACCATCGAGACGCTCACCACCGCGCCCGTCACCGACTGGCAGGTCGTGCTCTCGAAATACCTCGGCGCACTTCTCTTCTACATCGTGCTCTGGGCACCGACGTTCATCCACTTCGCCATCTTCCAGTGGATCACGGAGAAGACCGCGGCCAACGCCGTCGGCGCCTACGGCGGCACGTATCTGCTGTTGCTGCTCATGGGCATGTTCTTCACCGCGCTTGGCTGCTTCGCGTCGTCGCTCGTGCGTGAGCAGATCAATGCGGCGATCATTTCCGCGTGCATCATCTTCGTGTGGTTCTTCCTGCCGTTCCTGCCGGAAATCATGCGCATCACGCGGCCGGACGTGCTCGAGTTCTTCCGCTACTTTTCCGCCGCCGAGCACATGCGCGAGTTTGGCAAGGGCATGATCGATTCGCGGCAGATCGTCTGGTATCTCAGCGCCACTGGGCTGCTGCTCGTGCTCACCTTCCACTCCTTCCAGGCTCGCAAGTGGAAGGCGTAACGCCCCGCTAAAACCTTCACCCTTTCCAACTATGGCCGAAGAAACCGAATCCAAGCCAGCGACCCATCGCTACGGCGGCCCGTCGAGCGGCAAGCGCTTTGCCATCGGCGTCAACGTCGTCGTGCAGGTCTTCATCGTGATGTTCATCGTCGCGCTGATCAATTTCATCAGCTTCCGCCGCTTCGTGCGCTGGGACTTCACGCGCGACCAGAAGTTCGCGCTCAGCACGCAGACGAAGAACCTGCTCGGCACCCTGCAAAAGCCGGTGAAGGCGATCGTCTATTTCGCCGGCGGCGGCGCCGCGGGCCAGATCGCGCCCGACGTGATGACGCTGCTCAAAGAATACGAATACGCGTCGCACCGGAAATTGAGCGCCGAGATCGTCGATCCGTATCGCAACCTCAGCCGCGCGAAGGAACTCGCGGAGAAGTATCGCTTCGCCGGCGAGGAGAACATTGTGATCCTCGACTACGACGGGAAATCGAAGTTCGTGAATGCGCAGGACATGGTCGAGATGGACCAGATGAACCCCATGATGCCCGTGGCGCCGCAGGTGCGGGGCTTCAAGGGCGAGGCCGCGCTGACCGCTGCGATCCTCGAACTCGTCGAAGGCAAACCGCAGAAACTCTACCTCACGACCGGTCACGGCGAGCCGGACGTGGCGCTCGGCGGACGGCCCGAGAAGCCCGACGACGTCACGGTCCTCGGCGAATACTTCAAGCGATCGAACATCAAGTTCGACAAGATCAAGCTGCTCGACGTCGAGCGCGTGCCGGAGGACGCGACGGCGCTGGTGGTCTTCGGCCCGCGCCAGGATCTCTCCGAGCGCGAGATCGAACTGCTCGATAACTACTGGCGCAACAAAGGCCGCATCCTCGTGATGCTCAGCGGCACCAAAACTCCGCGCCTCAACGCGTGGCTCACCAATGCCGGCGTGAAGCCCGGCGAAGGCCGCCTCCTTCGCACAGTGACGGTGATGAATATGGTCAACGGCCAGCGCGACACGCGCGTGATGGCCTCCGTCGAGGGCCTCTTCGACCCGTCCGGCGGTATGGTGACGAAAGAGCTCGCGGGCGAAAACGCGTTCTTCTTCGGCGCCTCCGTCCCACTCGAACTCGACCGCACCAAGACCACGACCGACCAAATCCAGATCACCGAGCTCGCCACCGTCGGTAAAGAATTCTGGGCGGAACTCGATGGCACCGTCGGCCCCGCCATCCCGTCGCGCGATCCGGCGCGGGAAAAGGAAGGCCCGTTCACCGTCGCCGTCGCCCTCGAGAAAGGCGCGATGCAAGGAGTGAAGGTCGATACCGCGCGCATGATCGTCGTGGGCAACGCCGGTTTCCTCACCGATGGCGGCCTCAGCCAGTTCGACATGGGCCTGGAGTTCGGCCTCAATTCCGTGAACTGGCTGCTGAACCGCGAGCAAGGCGCCGGCGTCGGCATCCCGCCGAAGGAGAAGAAACTCGTCGCCCTCACGCTCGATGAAGACAAGCTGCGCAAGCTCGCCTACGCCGTGGTGCTCGGCCTGCCGGGCATCGTCGCCGCGTTCGGCTTCCTCTCGTGGTCGCAGCGCCGGCGTTGATCTTTCCAAGCTCATCTCAGCCATGAAGTTCAAATACACACTCATCCTGCTCATCGTCGCCGTGGGTCTCGCGGCCTACGTGGAGTTCGTGGACAAGAAGATACCCACGACCAAGGACCACGAGGAAACGAAGGGCCGGCTCTTCGAGTTCGATCGCGACAAGATCACCGCCATCGCCATCAAGACGCCCGAGGCGAAGATCGACCTCAAGAAGGACGGCACGAGTTGGAGGGTCGAGGCTCCGGTGAAAGACCGCGCCGATTCCGGCACGATGAGCGGGCTGCTCACGAGCATCGAACTGCTGCGCAGCGAATCGACCATCGACAACGACGGCAAAGGCGTGAGCAAAGACCAACTCAAGGAATACGGCCTCTCCGACCCGGCGACGAAGGTCACGCTCACCGTGGACGGCAAGCCGGTGCAGCTCTTCATCGGCAAGGACACTGCGATCGAGAACAAGGTGTATGCGATGATCGAGGGCGCGAAGTCGGTCGAGGTCGTCTCGAACAACCTGCGCAACGATATCTCGAAAAAGGCCGACGACTTCCGCGACAAGAAGCTCAGCGACCTGAGCCTCGGGCAGATCAAGAAAGCCGTCATCAAGACGCAGGCTGGCGAGATCGAGGTGGCGAAAGAGAACGACCACTGGTCGCTCGTGCGCCCGCTCAAGGCGCGCGGCGACGACTCGAAGATCGGCGACACCCTCTCGCAGGCGCTCACTGCGCGCGTCGAGAGCTTCGTCGCCGACACCTCGAAGCTCGGCGATTACGGCCTCGACCAGCCGCGCGGCACCGTGACGCTCACCGTCGAGGGCCAGGACCAGCCGCAGGTGCTCACGGTCGGGACGAATCCGAAGGACGAGAAGGACAAGGAGAAAGTCTTCGTGCGCCTTTCCTCCCGCGACGCCGTGGTGCTGGTGCCGAAAGCGGTCGAGAGCCTGCTCGCGCTCAAGCCGAACGACCTCCGCGACCGGAAGCTCGTGCAGTTCAACAGCGACCTCGTCGATCGCATCACCATCGAGCCTGCGGGCAAGGAGAAGCTCGTGCTCGCCCGCAAGGCCGACAAGGGCTGGGTGCGCAAGGCCGACAAGGACATCGACGTGAACAGCGCGCAGCTCACCCGCCTGCTCGACGATCTCGCCGCCGCGACCGTGGTGAACTTCGTGGCCGACGTGGCGACCGAGCTGCCAAAATACGGCCTCGATGCGCCCGTCGCCAAGGTCACGCTCAGCGCGTTTTCGAGCGAGAACACCGCCGAGACCAAGGCAGGCGAAAAGCCGATCGTGGCGCTCTTCTTCGGCAAGATCGAAGGCGGCGACGTGTATGTGCGGACCGACGACGAGCCCTCGGTGCTCTCGACTTCGAAGAGCATCCTCGAGTCGATCGTCACCGACCCACTCCAGCTCCAGCCGCTCGAGATTTACAAGAACAAGGCCGATGACATCGTGTCGCTCGAGGTCGTGCGGGAAGGCCAGCCGACGCTCAGCCTCGATCGCGACAAGGACAAGAACTGGAAGCTCGCGAAGGGCGACGACAAGGTGAACACGATCAACGTCCAGAGCCTCGTGAACACGCTCGCGACGCTCCACGCCGTGCGCTGGATCGGCGCCACCGCGCCCGAGCACGGGCTCGATAAGCCGGCCGTCGTCGTGACGTTCAAGACTGCGGGCAACACCAGCGGCAAGCTCACCTTCGGCGCCGCCGACGATGTCGGGATGCGCTCCGCCAGTGCCGAAGGACTCGCGGGCACTTTTGTCATCGCCAAGCCTGATTTCGAGGCCTTCGTTTCCTCGCTCCTCGACAAGCCGCTCGCGACCGCCGCAGCCACGCCCGCGCCCGCGAAGACCGAAGCCACCACTCCGCCCGTGACTACCCCGCCGCCACTCGCCCCCGCGCCCGCGCCCGCGGAGCCCGCGAAGCCGAAGTCGAGCGAAGCGCCTGCGCAGCCGCAGAAGCCGTAGCGAGTTTAGCGCGCGCGGTGCATCGCGGCGTCGAGGCTGTTCAGGAGGAATGAGACGAGCCAGATCGTGTGGCGCGAGAGTTCCGCGCCAAAGGAGCGGAACGTGACCTCGGGCGCGGCGAAGATGAGCAGCGCGGCGAGGGTGATGACGTTCATCAGGTAGATCACGAACAGCGAGAAGAGCGTGCCGTGTGCGGAGAGGTCGCTCTGGCCTTTCGGGATCATCCAGAGCGTGAAGCTGAAATGAAACGCCCACGTCAACCCGAGCAGGCCGAAGAGCACGGGGGTGTAGGCGCTCACGTCGTAGAACCAGCTCGCGACGCCGTAGAGCTCGATGACGAAAATCGCGTAGAGCGGATGGAAGTAGGGCGTGAGCGCGATCCAGAAATTCGTGCGGTTCGTCTCGATGTAGCCACCGTCGCGCGTGGCTTTGAAACTGAAGATTTTTCCGCCGAACACCCAGGCCCAAAAGGCGTGCGTGAGTTCGTGACCGAAGACATAAACGCGCAGCAGCCGCGGTTCGCCGAAGGTCCACATCGAGGCGAGGAAAAGGAACGTCCAGAACGCGACGCCGAGCGTGAAGAACTGGAACTCGATCGTGCGCCAGAACGAGTGCTCGGTCGCGGCGCGGTGGAAGCTCGTGAGCAGCGCGAGCGTGACGACCCATGCGATCGGGATGAGGAAGATCGAGAGCAGGTTGTTCAGCCACGGGCTGGCCTGGCTAACGAATCCCGGCAGCGCCTGTGCGGCGCTCACCGGCAGGCGGTGCGCAGCTTTTCTGTTCTTCGATTGCGGAGTCCGGCGTGTGCCCAAGGCGCGGGGTTGTAGCGGGTTCGACGCGGAGGAAAAGGCGGAAAACTGCTTCTTGGCGATGCGGTGAATTTTAACGCAGAGGCGCAGAGGAACGCAGAGGAACGCAAAGGTTTCGGGGGATGATGATGAGTGCAGCGCAAGCGGGCTGGCGCCAAATAATCTCTGCGGCCCTCTGCGCTCTCTGCGCCTCTGCGTTAAGAAACGAGCGCGCCCTACTTGAGACCCACCGCTGCGCGCACTCGCGCCATCGTTTTCTCCGCCACGGCGCGGGCGCGATGGGCGCCGTCGGCGAGGACGCGATCGATGTGGCCGGGGTCGCGCTCGAGTTCGGCGCGGCGGGCGCGCTGGGGGGCGAAGTATTCCCAGAGCGTGCCGAAGAGGCGTTTCTTGAAGTCGCCGTAGCCGACGCCGCCGATCCGGAATTCCTCCTCCATCTGCAGGATCGCGGACTCTTCGGCGACGAGCCGGTAGAGGCCAAGGATGCTGCTCGTGGCCGGATCTTTCGGCCCTTCGACCGGGGTCGAGTCGGTGATGATGCTCATGATCTTTTTCCGCATCGTCTTCTCCTCGTCGAAGAGCTCGATCGTGTTGCCGTAGCTCTTGCTCATCTTCTGCCCATCGAGCCCGGGGATGGTGGCGACGGTCGGCAGGATGCTCGATTCGGGGATGACGAAGAGATCGGATTTGTAGAGCCGGTTGAACGCGCTCGCGATGTCGCGCGTGACTTCGACGTGCTGCTTCTGGTCGCGGCCGACGGGGACGATGTTCGAGTCGAAAAGCAGGATGTCCGCGGCCATGAGCACCGGGTAGGCGAACAGCCCGTGCGACGGCACTTTCTCGCGCGCGACGTGGTCCTTATACGCGTGGCAGTTTTCGAGCATCGGCATGGGCGTTACGCACGAGAGCAGCCAGGTGAGCTCGGTGACCTCGGGCACGTCGCTCTGGCGCCAGAGCACGGCGCGAGCGGGGTCGAGGCCGCAGGCGAGGAAGTCGAGCGCGACGCCGCGGGTGTATTCGCGCAGCGCCGCGGGATCGTGGACGGTCGTGAGCGCGTGGTAGTCGGCGATGAAGTAGAACGCTTCGCCGCGCTCCTGCCACGCGATGGCCGGCTGCATCATGCCGAAGAAGTTGCCGAGGTGGGGTTTGCCGGTCGGCTTGATGCCGGAGAGGATGCGCGGTGTGGGCATGGTGGAAAACGGGCGCGCACCTTCGGACGCAGGGTGCGGGAGTGTCAATGGTAGGGACCGCTGTCCCCAGCGGTCCGCGAAAAAGTGCTCCGCTGCGAAGCGGACGGCTGGGACAGCCGTCCCTACCTCGGCGTGATCGCGGCGACGAGGGCCTCGGCGAGCACGCGCTGGAGCATGGGCAGGCGTCGGATGAAGCGGATGAGGGGATCCGTGGCGCGCGGCTGCTCGTGGAGGTAGCGCAGGATCGCCAGCGGGCGGATGCGCTGGTGCTCGGTGTCGTAGGCGATGTCGCTCGGGAGAGGGAGTGCTTCGTCCGCTGCGTCGCTGATGATCCGCAGCACGAGCAGCGGCGCGCCGGCTTCGGCGCAAGCCCCGGCGAGCGCGGTGGATTCCAGATCGACCGCGTCCGCCCCGGTGCTCGCACGGAGGCGGGTCTTTTCGGCGGGCGTGTCGAGCGTCGCATCGACCGACGCGAGTCGCACGCGGCGCACGCTCGACGGCAGACGCTGGAGCAGAGCAGGGGCTGAGAGGTCCGGCGCGGCGATCAAGTCGCCCGCTTCGAGCGCTGGATCGAGACCGCCGGCGAAACCGGACGCGATGACGAAGGCCGGCTGGAGTTCCGCGAGCGCACGCTGCGCCGCTTCGCGCGCGGCGGCGGCGCCCATGCCGGTGTGAACGACGCCGACTTCCTCGACCCCGAGATTTCCCACCAGCGCCGGACCGAGCGGTCCGGAGTGCCGCAGCCGGGCGACGAAGGCGCGGCTTTCTTGGGGCACGGCGAAGGTGACGAGGATCATGCGTCGCGGAGTCGAGCGGGGTGCATCGGGCGCGTCAATGGCGGCGGTCGGCGTGAAAAGCGTTGGTTTTGATAAATCGCAGTTGGCTTGCGCGGAGCGCTCCCTTTATGTTGCGTGCCCTTCTCCCATGTCCGCCGCACGCCTATCGCTCGCGCTCTTCCTCATCGTCGCTTTCGGGTCCGCCGCCCGTGCCCAGCAGCCGCCGGAGACACTAGACCAGCGCGACATGCGGGAAGCCGAAGCGCTCTCCGGACAGGGCAAATACGCGGAAGCCGCCGCGCTCTACCAAGGCGTGCCGCAGAAATATCCCACGTCGCCTTACATCCCCGGGGCGCATCTCGGCGCGGCGGTGAATCTTTTCTTCCTCAAGGATTACGACAAGGCCGTCGAAGCGGCGCGGAAGAACTACACGGCCAAGAACGTGCCGCCGGAAGTGCTCGAGCGCAGCTACGTGCTCGTGCCGCAGATTATCTCGACGAAGGCGGCAGAACTCCCGCCCGCGCAGGTCGCGCAGCGCAAGCGCGCGTTTGAGGACGCCGTGAAAGGTTTCGACGATTTCGTCGCGAAGTTTCCGAAGAGCCTCGAAGTCGAGACCGCGCTCTACGGCAAGGGCCGCGCGCTGGCGCAGGTGGAGGATTTCGAGGGCGCGGCTGCGGTGCTGAAGCTGGCGATGGATCAATTCCCGACGAGCCCGACATTGATGGATACGAAGTTCCTCCGCGGATTGGTGCTGGCGCAGCAGGGGATCAAGGCCGCGGACCAGGCGGGCGCGACGCCGCAATCGACCGCTGCGCTCGACGAGGCGGAGAAAGCCTTCCGCGAAGTGATCGGCGCGCGCAGCGACCTCGTGCTGATCAATAATTCGTTCATGCAGCTCGGCGATGTGTTTGCGCTGAAGGCGTCGCTCGCGGGCAAGGACGCTGATGCATCGAAGAAGTTCAACGAGCAGGCGCTCGAGCAGTATCGCGAGGTGCGGCCGAAGGACGAGGTGATCGGCGTGCAGGAGAAGCGCATCATCTATTTCCAGCAGATGGCCGAGACCAACCGCGCCGCGCAGAAGCTCGACGAGTGGCGCCGCTACGGACGCGTGGTCGAGAAGGAGCGGGAGAAGCTCGCGGGGATCAAGGAGCAGCCCGACCAGTCGCTCGATGCCAAGCTCAAGTCCGGGCAGGTCTTCCTCGCGCTGGGCGAGTTCGACGAAGCGCGCGTGATGCTGAAGTTCACCGACGGCTTCCTCACCGATGACGACAAGGATCAGAAAAAGCGGACGGCGTATTTCATGGTGGTCACCTACGCGGCGCAGCACATCGCCGACAAGTCGGTCGAGGGTTACGAGAAGTTCAAGACGGCCTTCGGGAAGACGGACCCGATCGCGGAGAATCTCGCCCTGCTCGTCGGTGCGGTCTTCCTCGATACGGACCCGGCGCTGAACAATCCGGACCAGGCGATCAAATACTTCGGCGAGCAGATTGCAAATTACCCGAAGAGCAAATTTTCCGCGAACGCGATCATGCAGCAGGCGACGGCCCTGATCGCGCTGAAGCGCTACGACGAGGCGCTCAAGGCGCTCGACCAAACACTCAAGACGCAGACGGACAAGGAGCTGCTGAGCCAGGCGGAGTTTGCGATGGCGACCGTGCAACGCGAGATGGGCAAGAACGACGAGGCGCTGAAGAGCTTCAAGACGGTGCGCGACAAATATCCCGGCACCGAGCAGGCGGAGCAGTCGGCGTTTTGGGTCGGGCAGATCGCGGGGACGCTCGGCGATCAAGCTGCCGCGCTCGCGGAACTGAACGCGTTCATCGCGAAATATCCGGAGAGTTCGCTGATGGCCAACGCGCTGTATTTCAAGGCGCGCGCTCAAGCGGGGACCAGCGATCCCGCCGGAGCGCTCGTGACGTATGCGGACCTCGTGAAGCGCTTCCCGGAAGCCGAGCCGTCGCCGCCGGCGATGTTCGAGATGGCGGCGATGCTGCAAAAAGCGGCTGACGAGGCGGTGCAGGGCAAGCCGGACGCGAAGCCCGACTACAGCAAGGTCCACGCGGTCATCGCGGAGTTCATCGCGAAGTATCCCAACAGCGACCGCATCTTCTACGCTTACGATTTCACCGCGCAGCTCGCGCTGAAGGAGGAGAACCAGGACGCGGCGATCAAGGCCTACGAGGACTTCATTACACAGCACGCTGACAAACCGGACGTGGCCGTGGCGCACCTGAAACTCGCCGGCATCTGGAAGCAGCGCGCCGAGAAACTCGGCCCCTTCCTCGCCTTGAGCAAAGCCGACCAGGACAAGTGGAAGGAGTGGATGGAGGCAGCGATCAAGAACGCCGAGCAAGGCATCGAGAAAGCGCCCGAGCACAACGCGGTGTCGCAGCTTCTCGACACGCTGCTGAAGATCGACACGCTGCGGATGCAGGTGAGCTTGAAGAAATCCGACGAGGTGAAGACCTACTTCGAGACGCTCGCGGCGAAGTTTGAGGGCAAGACGACGAAGCCGAAGATCCTCTTCGCACTGGCGAACTTCCTCGCGGACAACGACCGCGAGAAGAAAGTCGATTGGTTCGAGATCATGGACAAGGCCTACGACGAGAAGCTCATCTTCTCGCCCGCCGATCTCGATCGCTACGGCAACGCGCTGGTGGACCGCAAGAATCTCGACAAGGCGAAGGTCGTCTTCGACAAGCTCGCCAAGGATTACCCGGTGCCGGCTAACATCGCCGATCCGAGCAAAGTCACGCGCAGCGTCGGCGAAGCGCAATCGGTGTCGATGGCTGGGAACGCGCGCATCCTCCAAGCCCAAGGCAAGGCCGGTGACGCGGCAAAAATCCTCGAAGATCTCAAGAAGCTCTATCCGTGGAGCAGCAAGGTGATGGAGGCGAACTTCGGCATCGGCGCCGGCCTCTACGAGCAGAAGAAATACGATGAGGCGCTCGAGATTCTCGCCATCGTCGCCAAGTCGAACACCGGGTCGGTGAAGATCCGCGCGCAGGCGATGATGATGATGGCCAAGGCGCTGGAGGAGGAGAAGAAGTTCGACGAGGCGATCAACAACTACATCAAGATCGCGACCTTCTTCGAGGCCGAGCGCGAACTCGCTGCCGAGGGCCTGTGGCGCGGCGGGCAACTGCTCGAAGACCAGGCCTCCGGCAAGATCGCCCCGCCCAAACCCACGCCGAAAGCCGCGACACCGAAATCCGGAGCGAAAGCTGCCAAGCCGGGTGCCGCCGCGAAGCCCGCAGCCGACAAAGCAAAGAAGTGATCCCTCCAGCCTCTCCACTCCACATGGTTCAGCGCTTCGCACTGGTCCTCCTCGCCGGCGTCATCGCCGTCGGCACCGTGTCCTGCAAGAAATCGCAGAAGGACGTCGCCGCCGAGCAACAAGCGAAGTTCCGCGCCCAGCAAAAGACCCGCGCCCTCCGGCAGTATCAGGATCTCGTGAAGAAGTATCCCGACAGCGAATACGCCGGAAAGGCCAAGGAGCGGATCCGCACGCTCACGCCCCCGGCGACGCCGAAGAAGTGAGCGGCCGCGAGACCGCGGCGGCCCGCACCGCGCGGGCGAGGGTGATCTGGGAAACGCTCGCTCGCACCTATCCCGGTGCGCATTGCGAACTCGACTACTCGAACCCGCTCGAACTGCTCATCGCCACCATCCTCAGCGCGCAGTGCACCGACGTGCGGGTGAACATCGTCACCAAGGCGCTCTTCCGCCGGTGCAAGACCGCGCGCGATTACGCGGAGATCTCGCAGGAGGAGCTGGAGCGCCTGGTCCAATCCACCGGCTTCTTCCGCAACAAGGCGAAGAACATCCGTGCGTGCTGCGCCGACCTCGTCGTGAAGCACGGCGGCGAAGTCCCGCGCGAACTCGCCGCGCTCACCGCGCTCGCCGGCGTCGGGCGCAAGACCGCGAACGTGGTGCTCGGGAATGCGTTCGGCATGAATGAAGGCGTCGTCGTCGATACCCACGTGCAGCGTCTCAGTCGTCGGCTCGGGCTCACGCGTGAAGACACGCCGGAAAAGATCGAGCAGGATCTCATGAAGCTGGTGCCGCGCGAGGATTGGGCGCTGCTGAGCCACTGGCTCATCTGGCACGGCCGCCGCCGCTGCATGGCGCGGAAGCCGGACTGCGCGCATTGCGAGATCGCGCGCCTATGCCCGAGCGCGGGCAAACTTTAGCGCACGCGCCTGCTTCCCATCACTCTCCCAGCGCTGCGTCGATCATCGCGCGGCGCTCGGACGGCTGCGTCCAGCGCCAGCGATGTTGCTCGTCGAGGGCGGCGATGGGGTCGAAGTAGAGGAATTGCCGGCCGGGCTTCACAGCGGGGCTGGTGAAGACGGCGATGCCAGTCGCGCGGTCGTAGCGCTCGAAGCTATGCACATCGCGCTTGCCTCCTCCGCCCATCGTGTCGGTGACGAATTGCGGTGTGTTGAAGCCCGCGGTCACGCCGCGCACATGCTTCTCCAGCCGCATCGCGGTGGCGAGCGAGGTGCGCAGGTCTTCGACACCAGGGACCATGTCGTGCGTATAGACGTAATAGGGATGCACGTTCACGTGGCTGAGCCGCTTCACGAGGAGCTGCATCGTGGCCGGCGTGTCGTTCACGGTGCGCTGGAGCACGGTTTGATTCCGCACATGGATGCCGCGCTCGACGAGCCGGTCCATCGCCTGCGCGGTCCAGCCGACGATTTCGTTCGGGTGATTGAAGTGCGTGTGAACGACCACGTCCTGATGCTGCTGCCGACCGAGTTCGACCACGCGCGTGAGCGCATCGACCCACGCGTCGTCGCTGAGGATCTTTTGCGGCAGCACGGCGAGGCCTTTGGTCGCGTAGCGGATGCGGCGAATATTCGGCATCTCGAGCAGGCGGCGCCCGATCAACTCGATGTGATCGGCCTTCAAATTGTAGCTGTCCCCGCCGGAGATCACGATGTCTTCGAGCTGCGGCTGCGAAGCGATGTAAGCGAACGCCTGTTCCCAGCGCCCGATGTTCGCGGTCAGCTTGAGCTTCTCGACCTCCGGCGTGTCGTTTCCCACCGCGTAGCTGCGCGTGCAAAAGCGGCAATACACCGGACACGAATCTTGCGGGAGGAAGAGCGCCTTGTCGCGGTAGCGATGCGTGAGGCCGGGAACCGGCGAGTCTTCCTGCTCATGCAGCGAATCGAACTGGAGCATCGGGTGATTCGGCTCCTGCTGCGAGTGCAGCGGGAGGAATTGCGTGCGGATCGGATCGCCGAGCGGTTCGTGCCAATCGACCAGCGCGAGCAGGTGCGGCGAGATGCGCAGGGCCATCGGCGCGGCGTCGATGCCGGCGGCGAGGTCTTCGTAGAAAGACTCCGGAACGATCGCCCCGAGCGTGTCGCGGAGTTGCCGGACGTTGGTGACCGTTTGCCGCTGCTGCCACCGATGATCTCCAAATTCCGCAGCGGTCGTGTCGGCGTAGGCCGGAATGGCCCGCCAGTAGTCGCCCTCGCGCAGGTCACGGTGCGCGAGCGACTCCTCCAGGGGTGTGGCCGGGGCGGGCGGATCGACGTGAGCGGGATCGAGTGTGGACGTAGGAGTCATGGTGGTGAAATCGGTGCGGGTGCGCAGAGTGGATTCGTCGATCAGCGCGGACGCGAAGGCGTGGCGCAGGCCTTGGGAAAGCGGTCGGTTGGATTCAAGGTGCGGTAAAGCTTAGCGGACCGTGCCGAGTGTCAAGTCGCGCGTGGCCCTGGCACGGAAAGCGGCGTTTGCAAAACGGCACGCACTCCTTACATACCGCGCTCCTTCGCCATGAGAGTCATCCGTCACGATCAACCCGGCTTTGCCGCAGCGCTCCGCAGCCTCCAGCGCGTGAGCGAGCCGCATCCGGCCGTGGAGAAGACCGTGCGCGAGGTGATCGCCGCGGTGCAGACGGAAGGCGACGCGGCGCTGCTGCGCTACACGGAGAAATTTGGCGGGCCGAAGCTGACGGCGGCCAAGCTGCGCGTGACCGGAACGCCGAAGGTGGACGCGCGGACGAAGGCGGCCATTGCTGTCTCGCACGCCAACGTCCTTGCCTTCGCCCGCCAGGGTCTGCGGGAAAACTGGACGATGAAGAACGCGCAGGGCGCGCTGGTGGGTGAGCGGTTCGATCCCTTCGAGCGCGTGGGCATCTACGTGCCGGGCGGCACCGCGCCGCTCGTCTCGACGGCGATCATGACCTGCACGCTCGCGCAGGCCGCGGGTTGTCCTGAGATCGTGGTCGCGACGCCGACCGGGCCGGATGGCGTGGTGAATGCCGCGCTCCACTTCGCGCTGCGCGCGGCGGGCGCGACGGAGATCTACCGCGTGGGCGGCGCGCAGGCGATCGCGGCGCTGGCATTCGGCACGAAGACGATCCGGCCCGTGCAAAAGATTTTCGGCCCGGGCAATGCCTACGTGGTGGAGGCGAAGCGGCAGGTCTTTGGCACCGTCGCGATCGATCTGCTGCCGGGGCCGAGCGAGATCCTCGTCATCGCCGATGTGAGCGCAAACGCCGCATGGATCGCCGCCGACCTGCTCGCGCAAGCCGAGCACGGGAAGGGCAGCCTGATGGTGCTCGTGACGAATTCCGCGAAGCTGCTCGCCGCCGTGCAGGCGCAAGTCGCCTGGCAGCTCAAGACGCTCTCGCGGCAGGAGCACCTCGCCGGCGTGCTCGATCAGGGTGCGACGCTCGTGCTCGTGAAGACGATGAAAGACGCGGTGACGATCGCGAACGACTTCGCCGCCGAGCACGTGAGCGTGGTGGCGAAGGACGAAGAGCGGATCGCCATCGGGCTGCGCACCTCGGGCGCGATTTTCCTCGGCGGTTACTCGCCAGTCGCGGCGGGAGATTTCCTCGCCGGTCCGAGCCACACGCTGCCGACGGGCGGCGCGGGCAAGAGCTTCCCCGGCCTCACGGTCGAAATGTTCCAGCGCCGCACGAGCCTCGTGCGGTTCGGCGAGAGCGCGCTAAAGGGATCGGTCGGGGTCATCAGCACGTTCAGCGAGATCGAGGGCCTCGACGCGCACGGACGCAGCGCGACCATCCGTTTCGGGACATGAATCTCCGCGCCATATCCAGCAAAGGTAGGGACCGCTGTCACCAGCGGTCCGCGCGACGCCCATCTACACGTCCACGCGGACGGCTGAGGACAGCCATCCCTACCAAAACCCCGTAGATGCAAGCACTCCCCGGCTTCCGCGAATTTTACCCCGCCGACTGCGCGCGGCGAAACTACATCCTCAGCGCGTGGCGCGATGTCGCGCGGCGCTATGGCTTCGTCGAGTTCGATGGACCGGTCGTCGAGCCGATCGAGCTCTACGAGAAGAAGAGCGGTGGCGAGCTGGTCGGGCAGATGTTCACGGTCGCCACGGCGAGCGAGCCCGGCGAGGCGAAGGGCGCGCTGCGGCCCGAGATGACCCCGACACTCGCGCGCATGGTCGCGGCGCGGGAGCGCGATTTCAAAAAGCCGCTGAAGTGGTTCTGCGTGCCGAACTTCTTCCGTCACGAGCGCCAGCAGCGCGGGCGGCTGCGGGAGTTCTACCAGCTCAACTGCGACATCGTCGGCGAGCCTTCGCCCGCGGCGGATGCGGAGCTGGTCGCAGTGCTCATCGACATGCTGCGCGTCTTCGGGCTCACGGCGCAGGATTTCGTCGTGCGGCTGTCGAGTCGCACGGCGTGGGAGCAGTTCTTCCTCGCGGCGGGTGGGACGAAGGAGGACGAATACGAGTTCTTCCAAGTCGTGGACAAAGCCGAGCGCACGCCGCCGGAGAAGACGGACGCGGCGCTCGCGCGCTGGGGCCTCACGGCGGCGCAGGTGCTCGACTTCATGCGCAGCAAGGAGCCGACGAGCGAACTCGCGCCCATCCTCGCCGACCTCGAAGCGCGCGGGCTGCGCGAGTTCGTGGAGATCGACTACGCGATCGTGCGCGGTCTTGCCTACTACACCGGCACCGTCTTCGAGGTCTTCGATCGCGCAAAGAACGAGCGCGCCCTCGCCGGCGGTGGCCGCTACGACCGGCTGCTCGCGCTGATGAGCGACGGCAAGGTCGATCTGCCCGCGCTCGGCTTCGGCATGGGCGACGTGGTGCTCGCCAATCTCCTCGCCGAAATCCCCGCCGCGAAAGCGAAGATGGACGCGTGGCTCGCCGCGGAGCACGCCGCCGATATCTTCGTCGTGATCGCGAAAGAGGAACTGCGCCCGCACGCGCTCGCGCTCGTCCAGCGACTGCGCGACGCCGGCCAGCGCACCGACTTCCCGCTCACCGCGGTGAAGGTGGGCAAACAATTCCAGACCGCCGAAGCTCTCGGCGCCCGCTACGCCGTGCTCGTGGGCGACGAGTGGCCGCTGGTGAAGCTCAAGACCCTCGCCACCCGCGAGGAAGTGGTGCTCAGCGGCGACGAAGTGCTCGCGCGCCTCGGCGCGTAAGGGTGGAAGCGGCGCCCCGCCGCTTTGATCCAACCCGCAAGCGTGGAAGCGGCGCCCCGCCGCTTTGATCCAACCCGCAAGCGGCGGGGCGCCGCTTCCACCGTGCCCCTGAGATCGCCGGAGCGCGGACCCCGGCGGTCGGATCGACGCCGGTCTGAGCCGGAGTGCCGCCGCTGGGGACAGGAAGGACGATCCCTTTCAAAAGGGGACAAGAAATGAACGCCGGAGTGACTGTTCCATTGTGAAGGGGACGGTCGATGCGCGGCGCAGGGGCGTCCATGAGCGGCGGAGCGACGATCCCATTGAGAAAGGGACGGCTACCGGACGACGGACCGACTGTTCCATTGTGAATGGGACGTTCGTTGAGCCGCGCGGGGT
This sequence comes from Verrucomicrobiota bacterium, assembly GCA_009885995.1. Lineage (GTDB taxonomy): Bacteria > Verrucomicrobiota > Verrucomicrobiia > Chthoniobacterales > Chthoniobacteraceae > VFJQ01. Next base: position 24,490 of record VFJQ01000038.1, on the reverse strand, counting down.
CGTCCCTGAGCGGTGGAGTGACTGCCCCCTTCACAATGGGACATCCACCGGACGGCGGAGCGGACACCCCGCGAGCTCAAACTACTGTCCCATTTTAGATGAGACAAGCACTCCGGAATCCGGTATCTCTGTGGGAACGCGCACCGGACACCCCGGCGCTCCCAATTCCACCACCCGACTCCCCATGCGTCTCCAGCGATATTTCCCCACCCGCACCGCCGAGCAGGTGCTCTGGCTCCTGAACTTCCGCACCAAGCTTCCCGCCCACGAGAGCGCGCTCGCGCTCACCTCCGAGCAGCTCGCCACGGCCGTCGCCGATGCCGGTTGGGTCGCCTACGTGCTCGGGACGTGGGAGGGTGCCGTGCGCGTGTTCCCGAAGGCCGCGAGCGCCAGCATCGAGCAGGTCCAGCACGGCGACGGCGCCCCCGCGCTGCCGACCTTCACGGCTCCGCCGCTGCCCGAGGGAGTCGTGCCCGTGGCCAATGGCGCGCTGGAGCGCATCTTCGCGCAGGTCGCGCGGATCAAGCTCAGCACCGGCTTCACCCCCGCCATCGCGCAAGACCTCGGCGTGGCCACGCTTCCGCCGGGCCCCGCGCGCCCGGTGCCGAAGTTCCGGCTCGACGTCGAAGACGGCACCGAAGGTCAGGCCGTGCGGATTAGCTTTTCCAAATACGGACACCAGGCCGTCGTGATCGAGAGCCGCCGCGCCGGGGGTCCCGCCGAAGCCCTGCCCCTCGCCGGCCAAAGCCCCTACACCGACTCCCGCCCGCTTCTCGTCGCCGGCCAGCCCGAGGTGCGCGAATACCGCCTCCGTTTCTGGGACAAGGGCGAGCCCAACGGCCCGTGGACCCCGTGGCGCGAGATCGCGGTGGCGCCGTAGGGCGAGATTGGCCAGCTCCGGCCCGCCCACGCTGGCCGACCTGGAAGCGGTGCGGGCGAAGCTGAACGAATTCATCTTCGGGGCGCGGCGGTAGGGGCGGGGGGCGATGGCTGATTGCCGCTTGCCCGGTTTCGCGCACCCGCTACTACTTGCCGGCAAACGACTTGGCGCATGGGACCGACACGGGCCGGGCAGGTCGGGGATTCGCTCGAACCTCACTTCACCGCCACCCGCCCCATGATCACCCTGCGCTCCGTCGCTACCTCGTTGCATTTCCTCCCCGGCTTGCTCTCCCAGGCCGTCCGACAGGGTCTCGCCCTCTGCTGCTTTGCGCTGGCCTTCGCCCCGCCGGCCCGGGCGCAGGTGCCGGGGACGCTGCTCCACTCCATCCCCGCGCCGCCGGTGGGGGTGCAGGCGGGCGCGCGACTCGGCATTAGCGTGGCGGCGGAGGGGGGCTTCACGGTGGTCGGCGCGCCCTTCGATTTTGCCGGCGGGGCGGTCGCCGGGGTGGTGAAGGTGTTTGATTCGGCCACCGGGGCGCTGCTCTTCGTTATCCCCAACCCCAGCCCGTCGCCGGGTGACCGATTTGGCATCTCCGTGGCGATCTCCGGCACGCGGGTGGTGGTGGGGGCGGACTTTGACGACACGGGAGCGAGCAACGCTGGGAGCGCGTATGTGTATGACCTGAGCAGCGGGACGCCGACGGTGCCCGTGGCCACGCTGAACAACCCCGGCCCGGCGGTGGATGACAACTTCGGCTACTCGGTGGCGATCTCCGGCACGCGGGTGGTGGTGGGGGCACTCCTTGACGACACGGGAGCGAACGATGCCGGGAGCGCGTATGTGTATGACCTGAGCAGCGGGACACCGACGGTGCCCGTGGTCACGCTGAACAATCCCAGCCCGGCGGCAGATGACCGATTTGGTATCTCGGTAGCGATCTCCGGCATGCGGGTGGTGGTGGGGGCTTACCTGGACAACACGGGAGCGTTCCGTGCCGGGAGCGCGTATGTGTATGACCTGAGCAGCGGGACGCCGACGGTGCCCGTGACCACGCTGAACAACCCCGGACCGGCGTCGGAGGACTTCTTCGGCCTCTCGGTGGCGATCTCCGGCACGCGGGTGGTGGTGGGGGCTTACCAGGACGACACGGGAGCGAGCGATGCCGGGAGCGCGTATGTGTATGACCTCACTAGCGGGACGCCCACAGTGCCCGTGGCCACGCTGAACAATCCCGGCCCGGCGGTGAGTGACAACTTCGGCGTCTCGGTGGCGATCTCCGGGACGCGGGTGGTGGTGGGGGCTTGGCAAGACGACACCGGCGCGAGCGATGCCGGGAACGCATATGTGTATGACCTGAGCAGCGGGACGCCGACCGTGCCCGTGGTAACGCTTAACAACCTCTCTCTGGGTGGCTCCTTCGGCACCTCGGTGGCCATCTCCGCCACGCTGATGGTGGTGGGGGCTAGTCAGGACGACACAGGAGCAACCAATGCCGGGAGCGCATATGTCTATGACCTCAGCAGCGGCACGCCGACGGTGCCCGTGGCCACGCTGAACAACCCCAGCCCGGCGGCGAGTGACGGCTTCGGCGGATCAGTGGCGATCTCCGGCACGCGGGTGGTGGTGGGGGCACCCTATGACGACACGGGAGCGAGTGCTGCCGGGATCACGTATGTGTATGACCTCAGCAGCGGGACGCCCACGGTGCCCGTGGCCATGTTGAACAACCCCGACCCGATCAACTTTCGCGAGTTCGGCTTGTCGGTGGCGATCTCCGGCACGCGGGTGGTGGTGGGGGCACCCGACGAAGACGCGGGAAGGAACTTTGTCGGGGTCGCGTATGTGTATGACCTGAACAGTGGCACCCCGACGGTGCCCGTGGCCACGCTGAACAACCCCCGCCCCGCCGATTTTGGCATCTTCGGCTTCTCGGTGGCTATCGACGGCACGCGGGTGGTGGTGGGAACACCCCTCGACGACACGGCCGGGGCCGATGCCGGGAGCGCCTACGTGTATGACCTGAGCAGCGGGACACCGACGGTGCCCGTGGCCACGCTGAACAACCCCGCGCCCGGCCCGGCGCTGCAGGCCGCCTTCGGCTTCGCGGTGGCGATCTCCAGCACGCGGGTGGTGGTGGGCGCATACTACGACGACACGGGAGCGAGCGAGGCCGGGAGCGCGTATGGGTATGACCTGAGCAGCGGGACGCCCACGGTGCCCGTGGCCACGCTGAACAACCCCGGCCCGGCCATCCTTGACCGGTTCGGCTACTCGGTGGCCATCGACGGCACCACCATCGCCGTCGGCACGCCTTTCGACGACTCGACCGCCGCCGACAAAGGTGCCGCCTACGTCTTCGGCATACCGGCGGGACCGACGGGGCCGACGGCGGATGTCGTCATCGCCACGGATGGCACTGCGACCGGGGCGGGGCTGCCGACGGGGACGAAGTTCACCAGCTTCACGGCGCCGGACGTGGGGGTCTTTGGCGGGAAGGTGAGCACGCCTGCGGGGCAGAAGCTGGATGCGGTCTTCACCGAAGCCGGCACGGTGCTGCTGCGCGGGCAGCAGATGGTGGCGGTGGAGGCGGGGCCGAGCCCGAACATGGGAATGATCGCGAAGCTCAAGCCTCCGACCGGCGATGCCGTGCTGGCGACGCTGGACCGGCGCAGCGGGGCGACGGCGGCGGACGATCAGGTGCTCTTCGTGGGGCTGAAGGATAGCGATCCGGAGCCGATGGTGCGCAAGGGGCAGGAGATCCCCGGCTTGCCGGGGGTGAAGCTCAAGAGCTTCCTGACGCTCGATGGCAATGGGGACACGACCTTCTTCTCCGGGAAGCTATCAGGCGCGGGAGTGAACGCGGGCAACAACACGGCGATCTTTGCCGCAGGCACGGCGACGGGCTTCAAGATGATGGTGCGCAAGGGACAGATGGTGGGCGGCAAGCAGGTAAAGATCATCGCGACGCTGGTGGGCACCGCGGGCACGCTGGCCGAGGGTCGCTGGCGCGGCGGGCCGGATAGCATGGGGATGCGGCTGACTTTCACGGACCGCACGCAGGGACTCTATCTCATCCGTGCCAGCGATGTCGGACCGGATGATTGGCTATTGCTGGGGCAGACGGGTGGGGATGCCGGGACAAGCCTGCCGGGGGCGAAGCTGCAGAGCTTCAACCTGCCGGCCTATGCGCCGGATGCGACGGTGTTCGACTCCCTGCTCCAGATCGGTATGGGCGGGATCACGAAGAGGGACAATGGGGCGATCTTCGACGCGATGGGCGTGGAGACGCGGGGACCGATCTCGCTGCGGGTGCTGGCGCAGCGCGCGCGGCCGGTGCCTGCGGAGCCGACGACGGGCTTGCAACGGTTCACCGCCACGCTGGCGGGACTCGGGCGGGCATCGACTTTCGTGGGGAGGAGCACGCGGACGGGCACGCGCGGCGTGGCGCCGGCGATCTACGATTCGGGTGCGAATGGCACGCACCGGCTGCTGGCTCGGGTCGGGGATCAGGCGCCGGGCGGAGGACGCTGGAACCGATTCACCTCCGTGGCCAAGCCGGATGGCACTGGCTATGGCGCGCTCGTTTCCGCGCTGCTCGCCGTGAGCAGAAGCGAAGGTGTGACGCCCGCAACCCGCGCCGCGCTCTACGGCGTGGATAGCACGGGATCGATGCGGCGGCTGCTGCGGGCCGGGGACTCCATCGAGTCGGCCGGGCCGGGTTCAGCGCAAAAGGCCGTGAAGAGCTTCGCGGCGCTCGGTGCGGCGTCGGGTTCGATCGGCGCGGCGCGCGGCTACGATGCGAATGGCCGGGTGAACGTGCTGGTGACCTTCGCCGACCGGACGCAGGCGGTGTTGAGCATCCAGGTGCCGTAGGGGAAGGCCGAAGCAAACGCGCATGGGAGGTCGCGTTCCACCATCGCGCTCAAGCCCAACCTACTCTTGGAGCACCGCCGCCGGGTCTTCGCGATACGGCTTTTTCTGCCGGTAGAGATCGACGCGATCGGCGATCTGTTTGCGCACCGCTTCGCTCTCCTCGCCGGAGTGCTTCACGGCTTCCGCCTGCCATTTGAGCGCCTGCTCCCAGTCGCCTTTCTCGGCGTGCGCGGCGGCGAGGGTGTCGAGGAAGGCGCCGTGTTTGTAGTCGGTCAGCTTGCACGCCTGCTCGGCGAGTTCCACGGCCTTGGCGCCGTTGCGCACGTCGTCCTTCATCCCGGTCGAGAGCAGCCAGGCGTAGTCGTTGTAGGCCTGCGCTTCCTTCGGGTGGCGCTTCACGGCGTCGGCGTAGTCGGCGGCGGCTTTGTCGAGCGCGCCTGAGACGTAGTTCGCGGCGGCGCGGCCCATGAGGGCGCGGAATTCACCCGGCTCGATGGCGAGCACGGCGTTGTAGTCGGTGAGCGAGTCCGCCCATTTCTTTTGCGAGCGCGCGAGGTCGCCGCGGCCGATCAGCGCGAGCAGATCCTTCGGTGCGATCTCCAGCGCCTTGTCGAAGTCCTGCCTGGCTTCGCCGGGCTTGTTCATCGCGGCGTAGGCGAAGGCGCGCTGCACCAGCGGGCGCGGGTCTTTCGGCGCAAGCCGCACCGCGATCGTGAACGCCTCGACCGCGCGGTCGGCGCGGTTCGTCGAGTAGAAGACCATCCCGAGTCCGATGTGGCCCGCGGGGTTCTTCGGCTCCAGCCGCGCGCTCTCGGAAAAGTCCTCCTCCGCTTTTTCAAAGTTGCCCATTCTCAACGCGAGCTGGCCGCGCCCGAGGCGTGCGCCGGAGTTCTTCGGGTTGAGTTCGATCGAGGCATCGAGGTCGCCCAGCGCCGCGCCCACCGCACCTTGCTGCGCGTAGAGCAAGCCGCGGCAGTAGAGCGCCCAGTCGTCCTGGGGATTGATGCGGAGCGCGCGGTTGAAGTCCGTCATCGCGTCGTCGAGCTGGCCTTTCTTCTGCCGGATGTAACCGCGCTGGGCGAGGGCGCCGGCATTCAGCGGCTCGAGCTTCAGCACCGCGTCCACGTCGCCGATTGCTTCGTCGAGCTGCTCGCGATCGGCGAGGATGCGGGCGCGCCAGAGGTGCCCCTGCGTGTGCTCCTTGTTGTCGCGGAGCAGGGCGTCGAGCGCGTCGAGTGCGGCATCGAGGTCGCCCGCCTGGAGAGCCTTCTGGGCCATCGGCCAGTAGTCGGTCTTGTTGGCTTTGATGGCGGCAGACGCGGTGGTGGCGGCAAGGAGCGCGGCGAGGAAGACGGGAGCGAGTTTCACAGGGTGGGACGTTTGGGGTTCCGTGGCCCCCGGTCAACCCCCGAGCCGCCCGTGATCTTCGGCACTAATGCTGGAACGATTCAGTTTGGGCGCGGCATCGGGAACGCAGAGGCGCGAAGGACGATGAGGAACGCAGAGTTATCCAGTCGGGGCGCAGCGAACCATTCGGTGCCCACAAATCTCCCCTCTGCGATCCCTCTGCGTCCTTTGCGCCTCTGCGTTTGATTACGCGCTCGCTTTCGCGACCCGCCGCATCGCTCCGGCTCAGAGGGTGTCGAAAAACAGGCGCGCAGGCGGGAGCCAGGGTGCGATGAATGCGTCGCGATCGATCTGCTGCCGGGCTAACTTCATCCCGTGACGAAGCGCCTCTTCATCGCCCTCGAACTTCCCGAATCCTGCCGCGGCGAGCTGGCCGCGCTCGATCCGCACCTCAAGGGCCTGCGCTGGCTTCCGGCGGCGCAGCTTCACCTGACGCTGAGTTTCCTCGGCGATGTGGACGAGGCGCACGAGGAGTCGCTGCGCGCTGCGCTCGCGACGGTGCGTGTGCCACCGTTCTTCCTGCCGATCCGGGGCGTGGGCGCGTTCGGCGGCACGTGGCCCACGGTCGTGTGGGCTGGCGTGGGAAAGGGGCATCCGCATTTGTTCGCGCTGCACCACTACATCCAGGACGCGGTGCTGCACGCCGGGCTGGAGGCGGACCTCAAGCCGTTTCACCCGCACATCACGCTCGGCCGTGCGAAGGACGTGTCGCGTGCGGCGCTGCTGCCGTTTCTGCGCAAGTATGCCGACACGGAATTCGACCTGTGGAAGGTCGAGGGCTTCGCGCTGTGCTCGAGCGTGCTCGCGCCGGATGGCGCGACGCACGCGGTCGAGCTGCGCGTGGAGTGGAGCTAGCTGGCGTAGCTGCTCTCGACTCGCTGCGCGGCGTCCTTGTAGCCGTAATCGACTTCGATGATCTCCTTCAGCGCGGCGAGGTATTCGTCCTTCCGGCCCATCGTCTGATAGACGAGCGCGAGGTCGTAGAGCGTGTCCTTCTTCACCGCGTCCATCGCGGTCATCTCGGCGGCGGCGGACTGGAATTGGTTGGCTGCCATGTCGAGCATGCCCTTCTGCACGAAGCAGCGCCCGAGCAGACTCATCGCGCGCAGGCGCGTGTTCGGATTCTGCCTCGCTTTCTGTAGCTCGGGGATGGCGTCGTTGAAATTGCCCGCGGTGAGAAGCAGTTCGCCGAACTCGAAGCGGAGCTGGAGGTCGGTGGGGTTGCGCTCGATGCGGCGTTTCGCGTCGTCGATCTGCGTGGCGGCCCGCTGCTGCTTGAGCTGTTCGAGCGCTTCGCGGTATTGCGCGGCGTCCTCGTGCTGGTCGCCGCCGGCGGCGAACCAGTCCTCGTATTGCTTGATCTGGTTATCCACCTGCCGGAGCTGCAGGTCGCTGATGCGGCGGGTCACGGACGGATCGGCGCCGTTCACGACTTCGTTGATGTGAAGGTAATAATAGAGCGCGCCGTTGAGGCTCTCCTCATCGTTCTTTTGCTCAAGCTGCTCGTCCCAGAGCTTGGCGACGCGCTTGCTCAGATCGACGTTGGTTTGGTCCGCCTCCCACTGCGGCGTCAGCTCGGCGAGTTGCTCGGTGATCATGTCGAGGTCCCGGACGACGCGGCTCTTTTGCTCGAGCGACGTGGCCTCGGCCTTGTTCTTCATGATGTCGCGGTAGCTGCCCGCGGTCTCCCAGCCGCCGCTCTTCATCGAAGCCGAGGCGCTGGCGTCCTTGCCGCGCTTGAGCGCGATGAGGTCGGCCGGATTGAGCTCGGAGATCTTGGTGTAAACATTCACCGCCCGGTCCGCGAGGCCCATGGCGAGATACTGCTCGGCCAGCTCGTGCATGAGCTTCGTGTCCTTCGGGTTGCCCTCGACGATCGTCTCCATCGCAAACGCGGCCACATCGGGCAGCTCGGCGGCCTTGGCGGCGCTGCACAGGAGCTGGTTGGCCTGGACGTTGTAGGGATCGGTCTCGAGCGTCTTCTCCGCGAGTTCCATCGCGGAGATCGGATCTTTCTTCATCATGCTCGATCCTTTGAGCGAGGCGGTGCTCAGCCCGGAGAGGAAGCTCTTGCGCCCCTTGGTCGCGGCGATTTCCGCGCGGCGCAGCACCTTGCGCCCGTCGAGGAAGCCCGGGGCTTCCTTCAGCACGGCGCTCAGGAGCGAGATCGCGTAGCCGTAGTTGCGCAGTTCGACGGCGCTGCACGCCTTCAGCCAGAGCGCGCGTTTTTCGTCGGAGAGTTCCTTGTCGGAGATGATGGGCATGTCGGGGAAGTTCGTGGAGTGCCGGAAAACTAAATGCCGTCGTGCCGCTTTGGCAATGCGGCACGGGCAAATCCTCGCGGGACTTGCGGCGGACGTTTAGGGGATCTTGTCGCTTTCGTCCGCCTTGCGCTTCGGTCCGCCGCTCAAGTAGCCCTTGAGGAGCTCGAATTCTGCCTTCGAGTTGACCTTAAAGTTCGTGAAGCCGTGCTCAAAGATGACCGTGAACACGAAAGTGGAGGCGACGAAGATGGTGAACCAAAAGATGGATCGAATGAGGCTCATACGGCGTAGTGAATGGCGCCGCTGGTAACGCAAGAGCGGCGCCGCGGCAACGGGCAAAAGCAGGCATCAAGGTGCCCGCAGCGGCTGACCGTCGAGCGTGCGCGGCATATTCCAGCGGGTGGACCAGATCTTCCACGCCGTCCCGTCCCGCTTGAGCACATGCGTGCCCTCGACGCGATTGTCCACGAACTCATCCGGCCCTTCGATCTTGCGGGTGACCTGGATAAAATTCACCTCGATCGAATCGGCCGAGACTTGTCCGATCTTCGCCGACTCCAGTTCCATCTTGAGCCGGTATTGCAGGAAGATCGCCTCGGTCTGCCGGCGCGCGTCCTCGAAGGCCGGGCTCAGCGGATGGATCGTCGCCATGGCCGCTTCGAGGTTGCCGTTCTCGATCGCCGCGAGATTAGCACGGACGCAATCGATGGCGGCCGTCCGGTCTGAATCGCGGATGCGCTGGCAGCCGCAAAGCAGGGCGGCGACGGCGAGACAGGAGAGGATGCGCGAAAACATTCGTCTCCGACTATCGCGCCGTGCCGGGTGCGGGAAGCGAGAAAACTTCGCGCCCGCCGAGGAAGGTCTGCATCACCTTGATGCGCTCGATGTCATCGACCGGGCACTCGAGGAAGTCGCGATCGATCACGATGAAGTCGGCGAGCTTCCCCGCTTCGAGCGAGCCGGTGCGGTCGTCGGTGTGCATCAGCCGGGCGTTGTTGATCGTGTAAAAGCGGAGTGCTTGCTCCCGCGTGAGCGCTTCCTCCGGGTGCAGCGGCGCATCGAGCCCGCGGGCGCGGCGGGTGATCGCGGTCTTCATGCCGAGCCATGGGTTGTAGGGATTCACCGAGCGCATCGAACCGATCTTTTGCATGTGGTCCGAGCCGCCACCGACAGTCACGCCCGCGGCGAAGATCGAGCGCAGCGGCTGGAAATAGCGCAGCCGCTCGTCGCCGAACTGCTTCGCCAGCGTGTGTCCGTCGAGGTAGAGCCATGCAGGCTGGATATCGAGCATTACGCCGAGCCGCGCGGCCTGCGCGATGGCGTCGGCGCTCATGAAATTCGAGTGTGTGATCGAGCTGCGCGTCTCGCGCACGGGCAGGCCGGCCTTCGCGAGCTCGTCATACACGTCGAGCAGCGTATGCACCGCGCCGTCGCCCACCGAGTGCGCGGTGAAGGCGAGACCATTCTCGAGCGTCGCGCGCACATACGGCAGCAGCCGCTCGCGCGGGATGAAAAGCACGCCGCGGTAGCTCGGATCGGTGATCGAGTAGATCGAGCTCACGCCCCACGGCTGCCGCATGTAAGCGCTGCCCGTGAGCATCCCGCCGTCGAGATACATCTTGATGCCGATGATCCGCAGCCAGTCGTCTGGCTGCGTGTGGAGCGGGTTGCGCGCGATGCTCTCGATCTGCGTGCGCGTGCGCTCGGGCGTGCCGGTATTCTCCACGCCCTGCGAACACGCGATACGCACCGTCAGCTCACCTGTGTCGCGTAGCCCACGATAGCGCTCGATCGCATCGAGACCCGCATCGCGGTCGCAAATGCCGGTGATGCCCACCGAGTTGTAGTCAGCGAAAAGCTCTTTCAGCCGCGAGGTGCGATCGGCTTCCGACGGCGAGCGGTCCGGCGACTTCGCCTTCACGGAGCCCGTGCAATTCCGCAGGATTCCCGTCGGCTCGCCAGTCACCGGATCCTTTTCCGCGAAACCGCCGCTGCCCGTGGTCACCTTGAAGTTGCGATCGATCCCGCTGAGCTGGAGCGCGAGCGTATTCAGCGAAGCATCCGGTCCGGTGCGAAAGAGCACGGGGTTCTTCGGCGCCGCAGCATCGAGTTCCGCCCGCGTCGGGTAACGCTGCTCGCGCAGCCGCGTGATGAAGACCTGGCTCAGCACGATCCACTCGCCTGCCTTCAGCTTCGCCGCCCGCTCCCGCACATGCGCGAGCACGTCCTCGACCGATTCCATCACGGGGATCGGGTGATCGAACTCCGTCATGCACGCCCCGCTCGGGTGCGTGTGCGAATCCATGAGCCCCGGCAGCACCATCCGCCCGCCGAGGTCGAGCACGGTGGTTGCCGCCGTCTTGAGCGCGAGCACTTCGTCGTCGCTGCCGACTTTGACGATGCGTCCCTTTTCCACCGCCATCGCGCTGTGCGCGGAGAAGGCGGCGTCCACCGTGACGATCTTTGCGTGATGCACAATGAGGTCCGCGCCGCGGGCGCACTGCGACAGGATGAGAAGGGCTATGAGGGCGGAGGTTTTCATCGGGGAGGCGCGTCTCTACGCACTCTGCATGGCGATGAAAACCGCCCATACGAAGAGCGCGGCGCCGGTCCAGCGATCGAGGTGCCACCCGCGCGGCGCGAGCTTTTCCGCGAGCACGAGCAGGGCGAGCGCGGCGATCCACACGAGGTTCATCACGCCGGCGACGAAGAGCAACAGCATGAGCACCCAGCAGCAGCCGGTGCAGTAAAGCCCGTGCCGCCATCCCATCGCGAACGCGCCCGCACGGCCTTCACGCCAGTCCGTCATCAGGAAGGCGAGCGGCGAGCGGCAGTGGTCCAGGCACGCGCGCTTGAGCGGGGTCCATTGGAAAACGGCCGCGGCGACGAGCACGCTCACGCCGAGCCAGCGATTCGTCGTCGCCATTGCCGGTGAGATCAGCGCGGCGCCGTGGAGCGCCCATTGCAGCAGCGCTGCCCCGGCGCTGAAGAGCGTCCACACCGCGAAGTATCCGCCGACGAAATACGCGACCGGCACGAAAGGCCGCGCACTTTCCCGCCGCCGCCGGCTGGTCGCGGAGAAGATCAGGATCATTGGTGCTGCGGACGGCAGCATCATCGCCACCATCATCTCCGCCCACATCGCGAAGAGCGGCAGCAGTGTGCCCGCGGCCCACGCGCGCGTGTTCGGCCCGGACATCTCCATCCCGAGGCACTGGCACACGCCCGTCGCGTTCATCGCGCGCGCTTCGTGGATCATGTAAGCCCACGCGACAGCCGTGATACCCGCCAGCGCTGCGGCGACGATCCAGCGATCGCGCTTGAGCGCGGCGTCGAGCACGTCAGTTCGCGTAGCTGACCTGCGTGACGAACCCCGCCTTGTCCGGCCACGAAAAGCACAGCCCATCCACGTCCACTTTCATTTCCGCGGCGGACACCGCCTCGGCGCCCTTGAAGATGAACCCGGTCGCGTGCTCCACGCGCACCGATTCCGGCTCGCCCGTCACCGGGTTCTTGATCGGCTCGAGCCCGATGACCATGCATTCGCCCGCGTGCATCCGGCTGTTGCGACCATTCCACGCGAACTCGAACGGCACGAAGCGCGGCTCGAGCACCTTTGTGAACGTCGTGGCGAGAATCTCAAACGGCAGGCCGCCGAGTTGGCCGGACATGATCTTCAGCAACGCCTCGCGCTGCTCCGTTGTCGCCCGTTCATCGACGAACGGACAGAGCGTGCCGTTGCCGAGATGGATCGCCTTGGGCCAGTGCGCAGCGAAGCCCCAGCCGAGTCCATCGAGCACGATGTCGCCGCAGCGTCCGCTGCGAATCTGCATCGCGCCCGTGCCCTGACAGTCGCCGCGTGTCGGCGGCGCGGAGAATTCGCACGGGCAACCGTAGTCGCAGTTGCACGCCTGGAGGAAGTCGCCTTCGAGATTCCATTTCGTTTGAGTGCTCATAGCGGCATGAACTTTATAGCCTTGGGCCGCAGCGACAACGCAGAACTCGGCCCACGTTGACCCCCACCGCAACCGCCGCTAGCGTCCGCGCTCTTTTTCCCGAATGAGCGCCAATTATAAAGACACCCTGCTGCTGCCGAAGACGGACTTTCCGATGAAGGCCGATCTCGTGAAGCGCGAGCCCGAGCGGCTCGCGAAATGGGAAGCCGCCGGCCTTTACCAGCAGACGCTCGACGCCCGCGTGGGCGCGCCGCTCTTCGTCCTCCACGACGGCCCGCCTTTCGCGAATGGCGATGTCCACATGGGCACCGCGCTGAACAAAATCCTCAAGGACCTCGTCGTGAAATCGCGCTCGATGCTCGGCTTCCGCGCGCCGTTCGTCCCCGGCTGGGACTGCCACGGGCTGCCGATCGAGTTCAAGGTCGTGAAGGAATCGCGCGGCCTCGCGCCCGCCGAGATTCGCCGCCGCGCCGAGGAGTTTGCGCGCAAATACATCGACATCCAGCGCGGGCAGTTCAAGCGCCTCGGCGTGCTCGGCTCGTGGGAGCAGCCGTATCTCACGCTCGAGCCAGCCTACGAAGCGGAGGTCGTCCGCGCCTTCGCGGCGTTCGTGGAGAAGGGGCTCGTGTATCAATCGATGAAGCCGGTCTATTGGAGCACCGGCGCGCAGACCGCACTGGCGGAAGCGGAAGTCGAATACGCGCAGCGCACCGACCCGGCGATCTACGTGAAGTTCGCCGTGACCAACGGTTCGTGGCCGGGCGAGCCCGCGAGCATGGTGATCTGGACGACCACGCCGTGGACCTTGCCTGCCAACGTCGCCATCGCCGTCGATCCACGCGCCGAATACGTCGTCGGTGATTTCGGCGGCCAGTCGCTCGTCGTCGCCCGCGCGCTCGTCGAATCCTTCCAGAGCGCCACGGGCCTGACGCTGATGCGCGAGTTTGCCGTGCTCAAAGGCGAGGAACTCGCCGGTCTCGAAGCCCAGCACCCTTTCCTCCCGCGCACGTCGAAGATCATCACCGCAGGCTTTGTGACGATGGAAACCGGCACCGGTGCGGTCCACATCGCGCCCGGCCACGGCAAGGACGATTACATCGCCGGCCAGCAAAACGGCATGCCCGTGCTCTCGCCCGTGGATGACTACGGCAAGTTCACCGACGAGGTGGGCGTGCCCGAGTGGGTCGGCAAATACGTCTTCGACGCCAACGCCGAGATCGTCGCCTTCCTCCGCGAGAACGGTGCGCTGCTCGCCGAGCACAAATACACGCACGACTACCCGCACTGCTGGCGCTCGAAAACGCCCATCGTCTTCCGCGCCGTCGAGCAGTTCTTCATCCGCGTGGAAGACATCCGTGCCGCCGCGCTCAAGGCGATCGATGAGACGCAGTGGGTGCCGACGTGGGGGCGCAACCGGATCTTCGGCACCGTCGAATCGCGGCCCGACTGGTGCATCTCGCGCCAGCGCACGTGGGGCGTGCCGCTGCCCGTTTTCTACGACGAGAAAGGCACGCCGATCCTCGACGCCGCGGTCGCGCGGAAAGTCGCCGACGTGTTCGAGAAGGACGGCACCAATTCGTGGTTCGAGCGCGACGACGCGTGGTGGGCGAATGCGCTCGGGCTTTCCGCCGGCACGACACGGCGCAACGACACGCTCGACGTGTGGATCGACTCCGGGGTCTCGCATCAAGCGGTGACGAAGAAGCATCCCGAACTCGCCGCGACCGGTGGCGTCGCCGATGTGTATCTCGAAGCGACCGATCAGCATCGTGGCTGGTTCCAGTCGTCGCTGATGACGAGCGTCGCGCTTACCGGTCACGCGCCTTACAAGACCGTGATCACGCACGGCTTCGTCGTGGACAAGGACACGAGGAAGAAGATCTCGAAGAGCGCGCAGGGGACCTACCAAAAGCCGATGGAGGCCGAGTTTTTCGTGAACAAATACGGTGCCGACATCGTGCGCCTGTGGGCCGCAAGCGTGCAGTTCACCGACGACGTGCCGTTCAGCGAGGAGAGCTTCACGCGCACGAGCGAAGCATATCGCGGCTTCCGCAATGTGCTGCGCATCCTGCTCGCGAACCTGCACGACTTCGTGGAGGGCACCGCGCCGTCGGTGCCATCGTCCAGCGGCACCGACGGCGCGGTGCCCTCCAGCCTCGCTGGCACGACCACGGTGGACCGTTGGATTCTTTCGAAGCTGCAAACCGTCATCGCGAAATGCCGCGCGGCCTACGAGGCGTTCGACTTCCGCGACGTTTTCGAGACGGTGAACCAATTCTGCGCCGTCGAACTCAGCGCGCTCTACGTCGATATCACCAAGGACCGCATGTATTGCGATCGCGCCGACAGCCCACGCCGCCGCGCCACGCAGAGCGTCATGCACGCGTGCTTCGACGCCATTACGAAGCTGCTCGCGCCGATCCTCGCCTACACCGCCGACGAGGCGTGGGAGTTCGCCGGCAGTAAGACGAGCGTCCATATCGCGGTCTTCCCGCAAGCTGACGCCACCCTGCGCGATGAAGCGCTCGAGGCGAAGGTGGACGATTGGCTCAATCTCCGCGGCATCATCTACCAGCAAGCCGTCGAACCCGCGCGGCAGACAAAGACCATCGCCAAGTCACTGGAGGGCGCCGTCACCCTCGCGCTTCCCGAAGCGCAGCACGCCGCGCTCGCCGCCGACCAGGCGGAGTTGGAGGAGTTCTTCATCGTCAGCGAACTCACGCTCGCCACCGCTGCCGAGCCCGGTGCCACCGTCATCCGCAGCGGCCAGGCCCAATGCCCGCGCTGCTGGCGCCACGTGCCGCTCACGCCGCGCGATCTCTGCGAACGCTGCGCCGAAGCCGTCCCGGCGTAATGAAATTCCTGCTGAGCGTCGCGCTCCCGCTTTACGCGCTCGATCAGGTGACGAAGTGGGCCACGCTCGCTGCTGCTGTGCGCGGCGATCTGCCGCGTGATGTGATCCCCGGCTTCTTCCAACTCGTCTATTGGCAGAACACCGGCGCCGCGTTCTCAATCGGCCACGGAAATAACTGGTTCTTCATCATCCTCTCCGTCGTCGCCTTCATCGGCCTGCTGATCGCATGGCAGCGCGGCGTCTTCCCGGACAAGCCGTCGCGCTGGGGCGTTGCGTTGCTGCTCTCGGGCATCCTTGGAAACGTGACCGACCGCATCCTGCACGGGCACGTTGTGGACTTCCTGCTCTTCGACCTGCACGTGCGTTTCGCGAATCCGTGGCCCGCGTTCAACGTCGCCGACTCATGCATCTGCATCGCGGTCGCGCTTTTCCTCATCGGCTCCTTCCGCCAGCAAAAGACATGACCTTCCCCGATCCCCTCCTCCACGAACCCAGCACCGACCCGCTCCCGCTCTACCGGCCGCGCGACGGCATCGCCGCGGTTGATCTGCTCGCCGTCGCCATTGCGCATCTCGATTTCTTCACGTGGCTCGGCGAAAACCCCGCCACGCCCGGCGCGATCTGCGCGCACCTTGAGATCCACCCGCGTCCGACCGACGTGATGCTTACGCTCTTCACCGCGATGGGTCTCATCACGCAAAGCGGCGGCGTCTTCCTCCTCACGCTGCGCGCACGCGAACACCTTACTGCCGCATCGCCGTGGAATCTCGCGCCGTATTACGCCTCGATGAAAGACCGCGCGCCGACGCTCGATATGCTGAAGGTCCTGCGCACCGGCAAACCCGCGAACTGGGGCAGCTACGACGCCTCGGCGTGGGCGCAGGCGATGGAGCGCGAAGACTTCGCGCAGCAGTTCACGGCGGCGATGGATTGCCGCGGCGTGCTGCTCGGGCCCGCGCTCGCGAAGCGCATCGACCTTTCGCAGCATACCGCGTTGCTCGACGTGGCCGGCGGCTCCGGCATCTACGCGTGCGCCCTCGCCGCGCGGCATCCGCACCTGCGCGCCGCCGTCTTCGAGAAGCCGCCCGTCGATCGCGTCTGCCGCGCGGCCATCGAGAAGCGCGGCTTCGCCGGCAAGGTGGACGTGATCGCCGGCGACATGATCGCCGGCGAATGGCCCACCGGCTTCGACGTGCATCTCATCTCGAACGTCCTGCACGATTGGGACGAACCGCTCGTGCGCGATCTCCTCGCCAAGTCGCACGCCGCCCTGCCGAGCGGCGGTCTGCTGCTCATCCACGACGCTTATATCAACGCCGACAAAACCGGCCCGCTCCACGTCGCCGAATACAGCGCGCTGCTGATGAACATCACCGAGGGAAAATGCTACTCGATCGGCGAAATGCGCGCCTTCCTCGGCGGCGCAGGCTTCGAGTGGATCGATCACCAGCCGACCGCGGTGAGCCGCAGCTTCATCGTCGCGCGGAAGGCTTAGCGGTTACGGGATTTTCAGCAGTTCCTCCTGCGTCCACGAGTCCTGCCGCTTCGACTCCGTGGCGCGGATTGCTTTCACCTGCTCGGGCGAGATCGGCTCGGCGCCGTGTTCCCACTCGCGGCGGATGTAGGTGAGGATCGCGGCGAGTTGGTCGTCGCCGAAGACGCCCATCGGCGGCATGTCGAGGCTGTAGCTCGCGCCTTTCACTTTCAGCGGACCGCGCACGCCGTGGAGCGCGATGCGCGCGAGGCGCTCGGGTGAGCCGAGCACCCACTCGCTGTCGAGCAGCGGCGGTGCGAGACCGTCGAGGCCCATGCCATGCGGTTGGTGGCACGCGGCGCAGACGCCGGCGTAGAGCGCCTTGCCGGTGTCGAAGCGCGTCTGCTCGTCGGCGCTGAGCGGACGTGGGGGCTTGAAGCCGACGGGAGCGGGTTTGCCGGGCCAGGTGAGCATGGTGGCGACTTTCGCGTCGAGCGGTTCGGGCTTGGCGTCGAGCTTCACCGGGCGGCGCGCCGCGCTGGCGGCGTCGAAGGCGAAGGCGGTGAGCAGGGCGGTGCGCTGCGTGGGAGCGAGGTTTTGCGCGAGCGTGAGGAAGCGCGTGATGCGTGCCGGGTCACGCTCGGCGGCGATGCTGCGGGCGAGGCCGCCTAGCAGGCGCTTCGCGCTCGCGGCGTTTTTGTCGGCGAGCAGGTGCTCGAGCAGTTCGAGTTCGCGACCAGAGACTCCACTCAAGACGGCGTCGGCGAGGAAAGGATGCTCGGCGGCGCGCAGGGCGAGCGCTGCCATCGCGATGTCGGCCTTCGCGTCGCGGGCTTCGCCGAGCGTGAGCGCGAGTTGGAGCTGAACCTGCGGGTCGGTCTCCGTCGCGGTGAGCGCGATGAGTTTGGTGATGGCGTTCTCGCGGGTGTCGGTGGCGAAGAGGCTCTCGGAGCAGCGCACCGCGGCGTTGCGCACACGTGCATCGAGATCGGCGAGCGCGGCACCGAGCACGGGCCAGCTCGATTTTTGCATCCCGTCGAGGGTCCATAGCGCGTGCAGGCGGCCGAGCGGGTTGCCTTTCAGCGCGAGCTGCTTGAGCGCGGGGACGACCGACGCGTCGGCGCGCTCGACGAGCAGGCGCTGCGCGGTTTCGCGATTCCATGAGTTGGCGTGGGCGAGTTGCCGGACGAGTTCGGCGGGCGGGAGCGTCGCGAGGTTTGGCGTTGCACGCCGTGTCGCGCCCTCCGGCACGACGCGCCAGATGCGGCCGAGGCCGCGCGGCTGCGCGAGCGCGCGGTCTTCGCTCTGCTGGCGCAGATACGTGGTGAGCGAGATGCGGTGCTGGATCACGCCGCGGTAGAAATCGACGATGGTGAGCGCGCCGTCGGGGCCGGTCGTGAGATTCACCGGCCGGAAGCGCTCGTCTTGCGATGCGAGAAATTCCCGCTGCACGTAAGCGGGCCGCGCGGCGAGCGAGCCGCGCTCGGCGGTGAGCGTGTCGCGCGAGATGAGGTTCGCCGACGGCTCGCAGATGAAGGCGTCGCCGTAGCAGCCGAGCAGGTCGCCGCGATAGACGAGCGGCGAGCACGCGGCGGTGAATTCCTTCAGCCGGTAGTCGCGCAGCATTTCGGGGCGGTAGCCGCGGTTGATGCCGGGGTTCACGCGGATCGGCCACACGAACTGCTTCGCCGCGACCTTCACGTTCGCGCCGGCGGGGCGGGGGAAGTGCGCGTTGCGGATGAGGTAGTGCGAAGGCGCGAGGTCGGCGCGGAGGTGGTCGCTGTTCGAGTTGTGGAAGAGCCGGCCGAAGTCGTCCTGGCTCAGCCCCCACTGGCCGCGAAAGCTCGACACGCCGCGCTCGAAGACGCCGCCGCGGAAGCGGAACTTCGCCGCGTAGGCGCCGCAGTAGATCCAGTTGTCGAGCGCCCACAGCGGTGCGTTCGGCGCGCGTTCGGGGTTCGCCAGCTCGGGCCGCGCGGGATCGACCTGGATGCCGAAGTCGCGCGCGACCTCGATCTTCTCGTCCGCTTTGCCGTCGCGATCCTTGTCCGGGCAATACCACAGCATCGGCGGCGCCCCGATGAGCGCGCCGTCGCCGACGAGGCAGATCGCGCGCGGCATGACGAGTTGGTCGAGGAAGACGTCGCTCCTGTCCATGCGCCCATCGCCGTCGGTGTCGGTGAGCACGACCACGCGCCCCGTCGGCTTGTCTTCATTCGTGCCGTCGAGATCGGGCATGTAGCTGCGCATCTCGACGACCCACAACTTTCCATCCGGGCCAAATTGCGCGGCGACGGGGTCGCCCACGAGCGGCTCGGCTGCGACGAGTTCGATGCGAAAGCCGGGCGCGATCTGGAAAGTCTTCGCTTCGTCTTCGGCTGAAAGTGCAGGCGAAGGCGGGATGCGATCCACTGGCACGAGTGGCGCCTGCGCCTCGCCGGGTTTGTCGCCGAGCTGAGCGAAGACGGACGTGACGAGTAGCGGGAAGAGAACGAGTCGGCGCATGGAGATCGGTGCTTACGCGATCTGACAACAGCCAGCTATGCGACGCATGACGGGTTCCGATACTTTCGTGCTCGACCCTAGAAGGGGCGAAGCCTCGCGAACGGGCGTCAGGCAAAAACGATTGCGCGATGCACGGTCGCGGCTTTCCATGGCGACCCCTCCCACACCGCACAAAACTCGAACACACATACGCTATGACCCGCTGGTGCAAACTCGCCATCATCACCGACGAAGTCTCCCAGGACCTCGACACCGTTATCCGCTTTGCCCAGGAGTTTCAGCTCGATGGCATCGAAGTGCGCAGCCTCTTCGGGCGCGCGTTCAAGGATCTCACGAAGGACGATCTCACCGAGATCGCCAAGGGCGCGAGCGACGCGGGGTTCGCCATCGCGGGCGCGGCATCGCCGGTGTTCAAGTGCGACCTCGATTCTCCGACGCAGATCGCGGATCACGTCGATCTCTTCAAGCGCAGCGTCGAGGCCGCGCAGTTGCTCGGCACGGACATCGTGCGCGTGTTTGCCTTCCTCCGCCGCACGCATCCGGCGACCTCCGACGATCTCAAGCGCGCGGCGTCGCACTTCGGCAAGCTGCTCGACATCGTGGAGGGCACGGGCATCCGCGTGGGCTTGGAAAACGAAGCGAGCTGCGTCGTCGCGACCGGCGCGGAGACGAAGGAATTCCTCAGCCACCTGCCGCCGCATCCGCAGCTCACCGTCGTCTGGGATCCGTGCAATGTCCTCTACGTCCCCGGCACGAACGACCCGGTGAAGGACGACTTCCCGATGATCGCCGATCGCGTCGGTCACGTGCATTTCAAGGACGCGCGCCGGCCGGATAGCGGCGAGCCCGCGCCGACCTGCCTCGAACTCGGCACCGGCGCGATCGATTTCCCCACGCAGCTCTCGATGCTCAAGGCGCGCGGCTACAGCTCCTGGGTCGCGCTCGAGACCCACTGGCGCACCGTGCCGCTCGACGCGGAGACGCAGCATCTGCCGGCGGGCTACGGCTTCTCGGCGAATGCCGAACCGGCGAGCCGTATCTGCATGTCGCATCTCCAGCGCTGGATCGCTGAGGCGTGAAGCTGCTCGCCGCGCATTACCGGACGGGTGCGACATTTGAGTTCGTGCTCGAAGACGGGCGCGTCGTCAGCAAGAGCGCGCGCCGCGGGAAGGCGAAGCTGGTCTTCGGCCCGGGGCTCTTCGACCTGCAAAACAACGGCTACGCGGGGATCGACTTCAATCACCCGGAGCTCACGCCGGACATGTTTTGCGAAGGCGTGCGTGCGATGTGGCGGCAGGGCTGCACCGATGTGCTGCCGACGCTCATCACCGCGGCGCCGGAGCGGTTGAGCGGACTCTTTCGCATCTTCGTCGAGGCGATGGAAAGCGACGCCGATGTGGGCGCGAGCATCCCGGGGTTTCACCTCGAGGGGCCGTTCATCAGCCCGGTCGATGGCGCGCGCGGGGCGCATCCGCTGGCGCACGTGCAGGCGCCGAAGCTGAACGTCTGGCGCGAGGTGCAGCGGGCGGCGGAGGGGAAGATCGTGCTGCACACGCTCGCGCCGGAGTGGAAGGGCGCGATCCCCTTCATCCGCAAGCTGCGCTCGGAAGGCGTCGCCATCGCCATCGCGCACACCATGGCCACGCGTGCGCAGATCGCCGACGCGGCGGAGGCGGGCGCGGCGATGTCCACGCACCTCGGCAATGGCTGCCCGCAGGTCATGCACCGGCACACGAATCCCGTCATGGCGCAGCTCGGCGAGGACCGGCTCGCGGCGTGCCTCATCGCGGACGGCATCCATCTTCCGCCGGAAGTGCTGCACATCTACTGGCGCGCGAAGGGCGAGGGGAATTGCGTGATCGTGACCGACTCGATGGCCGCCGCAGGTGCGCCACCGGGGCGTTACACGATCAGCGACATGGTGGTGGAAGTCGGGCGCGACGGGGTGGTGCGCGTGCCGGGCTCGCCGAACTTCGCCGGCTCCTCGCTCACCATGGACCGCGCGCTGGCGAACACCGTCGCCTTCACCGGCGCGACGCTCGCCGAGGCGTGGGATGCGTGCTCGACGCTCGCGTGGAAGGCGATCGGGCGGAAGCCGTCAGCGTCGTGGGTGATCGCGGACGCGACGCGCGGGTTCGATGTCGTCGCGAGCGGGCGAGGGCGAAAAGTCCTCCATTCGCGGTCATCCTGAGCGGAGTCGAAGGATCCCGTGGAAGTCCGAGCGACTCTCGTTGCGACATTGTTCGACTTGCGACGGGGTTCTTCGACTCCGCGCCTTTCGCTGCGCGAAGCGGCGCTCCGCTCAGGATGACATGCTGATGAGAAGTTACTTCAGCAAGTGCTCGCGCAGGAACTCCACCGTCGCGAGGAACTGAAAATCCGCGTTCGGCTTTTTCGCGAAGCCGTGGCCTTCGTCGCTCGCTTCGAGATACGCGACCGTGCCGCCGGCTTTGCGCACCGCTTCAGCCATCTGGCGGGCTTCGGTGGCGGGGACTCGCGGATCGTTTTTGCCCTGCACGATGAAGAGCGGTTTCCTGATCTCCGCGGCGCGCTTCGTCGGTGAAATCTTCTCGAGGTGCGCTGCCATCGCAGCGTCGCGCTCGTCGCCGTATTCCGGGCGGCGCAGGTCGCGGCGGTATTCGCTCGTGTTCTTGAGGAAGGTGAGAAAGTTCGAGATGCCGACCACGTCGATGCCGCAGCGCAGGCGGGCGCCGTGATGGATCATCGAGGCGAGCACCATGTAGCCGCCGTAGCTGCCGCCGATCACCCCGAAGCGCGCCGCGTCGAGCCGCTCGTCCTTGCCGAGCGCGTCGAGGAAGGCGCCGATGTCGCGCACGCTCTCCTCGCGTTTGAAGCCGTTATCCAGCGTCAGGAAGGTCTTCCCGTAGCCATCGGAGCCGCGCACGTTCGGGTAAAAGATCGCGATGCCGAGTTCGTTGATGAGGTGGTTGTTGCGGCCTTGGAAAATCGGGAGCGACTGGCCCTCGGGGCCGCCGTGGATGTTCACGAGGCACGGACGTTTGCCGGGCCAGCGTTTCGCGTCGGGGCGGTAGAGGAAGCCGCTCATCTTCGTGCCGTCGAAGCTCGCGATCCGCACCAGCTCGGGCTCGGCGAAGGTCGCGGGATCGAGCCCGCCCGTTTCGCTCTCGGTCCAGCGCGTGAGCTGGCCGGTGACGACGTGGTAACTCCACGCGTCGGTCGGCGAGCGGGCGCTGTTCAGCGAAAAGCCCAGCTCCACGCCGTTGCGATTCCACTCGAGGCCGCCGAGCACGCCGAGCGGGAGCTTCGGCTGCACGAGCACGGCGCCGGTCTGCGCGTCGAGGATGCGCAGCACGCTGATCCCTTCCTCGTTCGTCACCGTCGCGATGCGCTGGTCGTCGGGTGAAAGCGCGAAGTCCTCGATGTTGCCGGCCACCTCGGGCGTGAGGACGCGCACAGCCTTCGTCGCGAGTTCGATCCGCACGAGCCGCATGAACTCGCTCCCGCCATCGGTCACCGCGAAGGCGAACGTATCGTCCGGGCCGAAGACCGCCTTGCCCCACGCGACTTTCTCGACGGAAGGTGGAACGCGACCTCCGGGCGCGTTTGGTGGTGCGCTCGATAACGCGCCCGGAGGTCGCGTTCCACCATCGCTGATGCACTCGGTCTTCCCGCTGGCGAGGTCGAGCACGTGCAGGCGGCTTTCGTTGGCGGAGATGTATTCGTGCAACAGCAGCTTCTTCGCGTCGTGCGACCAGTTCGCCACGCTCCAGCCGCCGCCGCTCACCTGGAAGACTTCGCGATCCTTCTCCGGCGCGAAGGGATCGGCGATGCGCACGTCGTTGTCCTTCCCGTTCCGGCGCGTGGAGGTGTAGGCGACGAGCTTCCCGTCGCGCGACGGCTCGGCGCCGGTGTTGCGCGATTTGCCGTCGGTGAGCAGCGTGCTGCGGCCGTCGGCGAAGTCGTAGCGATGAAGCTGGTAGTCTTCGCCGCCGCCGGTGTCCTGGCTGAAAACGAAAGACTTCGCCACCTTCGGCAGCATGAGCACGCCGCCGATCGGCTCGCGTCCGAAGGTGAGCTGACGCCGCGCGCCGCCGGGCATCTTCACCAGATGCACCTGCGCGGTGTCGGCGAAGCGCGTGGTCACCAGCATTGTGCGCGTGCCGGGCACCCAGCCGGAAAAGCTGGCCGAGCGGAACTCCAGATACCGCCCCACCTCCGCGCGCGTCTTCGCCGCGATCGGCGGCAGACTTTCCACGGTGAGGTTCGCGGGGATGTCGTCGGCGAAGGCGACGGTGGCGAGGAGCAGGGGAAGGAAGCGGCGGAGCATGGCGGCGGAGTGAAGCGCGGCTCACCGGGCAGGCAAACGCAAAGGCGCAAAGGAACGCGAAGGGCGCAAAGATTTGGCTGGGTGGCGGAATCGTTGACGCTGAATCTCCACGCCCCATGTCCACCCGCTTTGCGTCCTTTGCGTTCCTTTGCGCCTTTGCGTTGAACTTCGTCCGCGCCGCCGAGCCTTTCCTCAAGCCGAACGACGTGATCGCGCTGGTGGGCGGGGAGGACATGATGGCGGCGAGCGAATACGGCTACCTCGAGTTGCTGCTCCAGCGCGCGCTGCCGGGGCATCATTTGAAAGTGCGCAGCCTGGCGTGGGAAGGCGACACGGTCTTCGAGCAGCCGCGCGACCTCAATTACCCGACGCTCGAAGCGCAGCTCGACGAAGTCGGCGCGACGGTCGTCATCATGCAGTTCGGCCAGATGGAAAGCCTCGCCGGCACCAGCAAGCTGCCGGAGTTCATCAAGGCGTATGAGAAGTTGATCGAGCGGGTGAGCGCGGGGGGGAAGCGGAGGGTGGTGGTGATGGCGCCACCGAGCTTCGAATCTGGACCCGGTATTCGTCCGGTGCGGTGGTCTGATCCGGTGCTTCGGCAGTTGAGCGCGACACATCACGGTTCGGTCGACTACTCGATGGCGGTGCGAAGCGTGGGAAAGCAATCCGGCCGGACCTTCGTATCGTCTCCGCCGCCGCCGGATGCGGCTGTGACTGGTGACGGAGTTCACGAGAACGAGTTCGGCCAAGCCAATCGGGCTGCCTCACTCACTGGCGAGTTGGTTGGTCATCATGTGGATCGGTTACGAGAAGATCAGTTAAAGACCGAAGAGCGGCGTATCGTCGAACTTATCCGCGCCAAGAACCGGCTGTGGTTCCACTACTACCGGCCGCAGAACTGGGCGTTCCTGGCAGGGGACCGGACCGAGCAGCCGAGCAGCCGGGATCACAAGGACCCGAGCAAG
>VFJQ01000046.1 GCA_009885995.1 Verrucomicrobiota bacterium | reverse complement strand
GCCGGTGGCGCGGGTGTCGGACCCGGTGCCGGAGATTTCGGGCGCGAGCTTCAAGGCTTTCCTCGATCCGGTGCTTGCGCCAGGCGCGGCGTCGGTGGCGTTTCCGGCGGCGTTGCGAGGCGAGGGCGTCCGCGCCGGGAATGATCGTGCGATCTTCTACCAACCCGAAGGCGCGCCGCTGCGAGCGATCGCCCGCGAAGGCGGCCAGCCACCGGGGACGCTGGCGGGAGCGAAGTGGAAGAGCTTCACGTCACTCGCGCTGCCCGGCGGCAGCACCGGGCCGGTCTTCCGCGCCACGCTCGCGCGTGGTGCGGGCGGGGTGAAAGCGGGGAATGACGCGGGCGTGTGGGGCGTGGATTCGGCGGGGACGCTGCGGCTGCTCTTCCGCGAAGGCGATCCGGTCGGGGAGGAGACGGTGAAGACGTTCACCGTGCTGAATGCGGTGCGCGGGAGTGCGGGGGTGACGCGGTCATTTAACCATGCGGCGCTCGTGGCGTGGCGCGCGGGGTTCGCCGCTGGCGCGTCGGCGATCGTGGTGACGTCGGTGCCGTAGGTTTCGGTGCGTGTTTTTCGCGCACCGACGGCCGCGTGGTCGTGGACGGCGTGCGGCTGGTGTATCGTAGCTCTGCCCGTTCTGGATTCTCGACACCGTCGAGATGAAGACCGCCTGGCACACGGTCGGGCTCCAGCGGTGCAGGGATGGCTCTCCCCAAGCGTCCGTGCTGAATGCGCCCACTCCGGACCGCTGGGGATTGTCGCCGTGTTTCCGCCTCGACCTGCCTTCGGCAGTGCGGTCCCTACCTGGCCGGAGGCTTTGTGCCGACGCGCAGCGGCGCGGCATTCGTGGACTCAGGATCGGCGGGAAGGCGGCCGTTCATCGGCACGGTGGCGGGGTCCACTTTGATCGGTGCGGGCGTGCTGCCGGCGACGAGTGTCGGCAGGTTTTCCAGCGCCGGTTTGGCAGGCGGAAGTTTCGCTGGTTCGGTCGCGCGGACGAGTGCGGGCGCGGGGCTCGGGTAGCTCGGGCGTGCCTCGACCACCGGCGCTCGCGGTGCGAGCACCGGCTCGACGCGTGGCTGGCCGCTCTCGTCGGCCCAGCGCACGGTGACACTTTGCGGGGCGGCTTTGTCCGCTCCGGCGACGGGGCGCAGAGCGCTGAGGTGGCGGGCTTGGAAATAGATCGCCGCGCCGAGCGCGAGCGCCACGCACGCAGCAGCGGCGCCAATGGCCGTGTTGCGCTGCCACCAGAGCGCTGGTCCAGCGGCGACGCTCGCTGCCGCGAGCACGGCGGCGCGCTGCTCGGCGCGCAGCGGGTGCGCAGGTTCGGCGTGGAGTTCCGCGCGGAGGTCCGCGGCGAAGCGCTTGATTTGCGCAGCCTCGGCGGTGAGTGCGGTGTCGCGCGCGATGAGGTCGGCGCTCTCGGAGTCGGCTTCGCCGAGGGCGTGGGCGGTGAGGCGTGGATCGGTGGCGTTCATGCGGAGTGGCGGGCGGTGTAGTCGGCGAAGTCCGGCTCGGCGCGCACGAGGTCGCGCA
Source organism: Verrucomicrobiota bacterium (assembly GCA_009885995.1). Taxonomy (GTDB): domain Bacteria; phylum Verrucomicrobiota; class Verrucomicrobiia; order Chthoniobacterales; family Chthoniobacteraceae; genus VFJQ01. The sequence continues at coordinate 6,352 of VFJQ01000046.1, read as the reverse complement.
GCTTTTTGAGGCCGGTGTGGAGCAGGAAGCCGACGTTGGTTTCGCTCAGCCCGGTGATCGTGGAGATCTCGCGGTAGCTGAGGTCGTTTTGGAATTTGAGCCGGATCACGTCGCGCTGGTTTTGGGTGAGCCCATCGAGCAGCCGCAGCAGCGCGCTCTCGGTGTCGTGCCCTTCGGCTTGCGCGTCGGGGCCGGGCGACTCGGCCGGGCGGTCTTCGGGGAGCGGCATGGGGATGATGCGCGAGTTCTTGCGCTGGTGATCGATGGCGCGGTGACGGGCGACCGTGAAGAGCCAGGCTTCGATGTGCTTTTCCGAGCCCGCCCCACGCGGCGCGGCGGCATCGCGCACGTAGCGGATGAAAGTGTCCTGCACGGCGTCGCGGGCGCTTTCGAGTTCGCCGGTGATACTCATGGCGTAACGCACGAGCGGGCGCTCGTAGCGTTCGAGGAGCTGGGCGATGTCGGACGCGTCGGGTGCGGCCATGCGGGTGTTCTTATCCCGGATACGGGCCGCGGCCACCGGTTCTTAGGCGCGCGCCGTCAGCCGACCAGGTCATCGATCGCTGCCGCCGCGTCCCGCTTCCGCCGACGCCCCTCCAGCCCCCAGACGATCCAGATGCACGCTTCATACATGACGATGATCGGCGCGGCGAGGATGAGGAAGGTAATCGGGTCCGGCGTCGGCGCGACCACGGCGGCGAGGACGAAGATGATCACATACGCGTAGTTCCGCGTGTTCGAGAGGAACTTGTAGTTCACGATGCCGAAGCCGGCGAGCAGCATGACGATGAGCGGCACTTCGCACATGAGGCCGAAGCCAATCGTCAGCCACGTAAAGAAGCTGATGTAGCTCCTCCAGGTCCAGAGCGTCTGGATGCCGATGCTCGCGGCGTCCTTCCAGAAAAAGTCGAGCGTGTGCGGCGTGATATACAGGTAGGACGCACTCGCGCCGGCCATGAAGAAGACGACGCCGACCGCGAAGCCGGGGATGAGGATGCGCTTCTCTCTCTTCGTGAGCGCCGGGAGCACGAAGTCGGCGATGAAATAGAGGATGAACGGCAGCGCCATGATGATGCCCACGTAGAAGGCCATCTTGAAGCTGATCATGAACGAATCGATCACGTTGTCGCTGCGCAGCGTCTTCGCCAGCTCACCGGTCGGGTCGGCGATGTGCAGCGGCTGCTGGAGCAGGTGCATGAGTTCCTGCCGGTTCCAGAACGCCGCGACCATCGCCGTCACCAGCACCGCGAGCACCTTCACGATCACCCACCGCAGGTCCTCCATGTGATCGAGGAACGGCTTCACGATGTCGCCGTGCTCGTCGCGCTGATCGCCGGGGCGGTTCTCGCGGAGTTTGAAGAGTTTGGTGAGGATGTTGAAAAGCATCAGTCGGGCAATCGCGCGCGGGCCGGGACGTTAGCCGCCGGGTTCGGTCGCGGGGCGCGGATATCGGCGAGCGGGGGGCGAGGGGAAAGGGAATTTCTCGATTCACGCAAGGCGGCTTGGCTGTAGGGTAGGCGCTCCGCCTGCCGGGGTGCGAGGTGGCAAGCGGAGCGCTTGCCCTACAACAGCCCCATCGCGCTCATCCGCGCGAACGCGGCCAGCGTGTTCGCATCGGCGATCTCACCGCTCGCGATCATCGCGCGCAGCTCGGCCGGCGCGAAGGCGCGGCACTCGGTGATCGCTTCGCCGGGGTCGTGCTCGTGGCCGAGCGGGTGCGGCACGACGGGGCGGGCGAGGAAGAGGTGCGAGTGTTCGTCGGTGAAGCCGCAGCTCGGGAAGAAGTGGCCGAGCGGGATGATCTCGCCGCCGGGCGCGAGTTCGTAGCCGGCTTCCTCGCGCAGTTCGCGCGCGGCGGTGGCGCGGATCGCCTCGGGCTCGGCGGTGTCGTCGATCTGCCCGGCGGGGAATTCCCAGATCGTCGCGCGGATCGGCACGCGCTCCTGGCGCACGAGCAGGAAGCGCCCGTCGGCGGTCTGCGGCGCGATCACCACCGCGCTCTTGCGGTGGCATACGAGCCATTTGAACGGTGCGGGCCGTGTCGGCGAGCTGACGGTGACGCGATGCACGCTGAGGTGCGGGTTGTCGAAAAGCGCCTCGCTGGCGTGCGTCTGCCAGCCGTCGGCGTCGCGGATGAAATCGTGGAAGGGCATCCGCGGAGCTAGGGCTGCCGCGGTGGTGCTGGCAAGGCGAAGAGCGTCGCGCCGCTTCCGCGCTGCCAGGCGAAGGCGCGGCCGTCTTTCGTGCGATGCACGCTCCAGCCTTCCGGGGCGACCCACACGAGCCTGCCGCGCGAGTCGCGGAGCTTGCGTGTGGTGCGCGGGGGCGGGGGAGAAGACGCGAGTTGCTCGATACAGGTCGCGCGTCCGTTTTCCACCCGCCAGCGCAGCCTGCCGAGCGTGACGGTGAGCGGATCGGCGGGATCGACGGCGAGCGTGGCGGGGTCGAGCGGGCCGAAGATTTCGCGCACGAGCGTGCCTTGTTTCCCGTCGGTCTTCCACACGGTGAAGCGGCCGAAATGCTCGTCGCCTTCCGCGATCCAGAGCTGGCCGAGCGCATCGACGGCGAGGGCGCGCACGTCGCGGAGCGCCTCCGGTTTCCACGGGCCATCGGTGCGGCCGCCGGGTGCGCCGACGGCGGTGGCGAAACCTTCCGCGGCCTCGGCGGGGCGGAGCTGCACCTGGTGCTGCGGCGCGCCGAGTGCGGTGAAGATGGTGAGCTTGTCGGTCTTCATCGCGTCGCCGGTGAGCGTGAGGGCGGTGATGCGTTCGTCTTCTCCGAGCCAGCGCGTGGTGCTCATCATCACCCACGCGGGGTCGTGCTCCATGAGGAAGTAGGCGAGCCCATTTCCGGCGATCGCGGCGACGCCGAAGTCGATGACCTTCTGCGCGCCGGTCTGCGGGTCGAGCATCGGCGTGGTGGAAAAGGTCATCGGTCCCGGCTGGGGGGCGGTGAGCGTGATGACGTAGGCGCCGGTCTTCGCGTCGAGCACGGCGGCGAACTGCTCTGCGGCGAAGGTGACGTAGAGCCGGCCATGGTTCGCGGCGAGGTGGTCGGCACGGTCGAGCTTCGAAGCGGGGTCACTCCACAGCGAAGTGATCGCGAGGTCGCGCTCGGTGCGGCCTTCCCACGGGAGCGGCGCGCCGGTGGCGGCGTCGAGGCGGTAGAGCTTTGTGCCGTCGGCGTCGGCGAGGACGAAGACGACGCCGGCATCCGCGGCGAGTGCGCGCACGCCGCTCTCGCCGGGGCCGTGGTGATGCGTCCACAGCACGCGTCCACCGGGCTCGATGGCGACGACTTCGTGCCCCTCGCGGGCCACGCGCCAGCCGAGGAAGACGGAGCGCTCATCCGAGGCGACCGCGCACGGCGGGCCGACGTCGCCGCCTTCGGGGATGTCGGCGCCGAGGGTGGCGAGCCACTCGGGTCGGGTCTGCTCTCGCGCGGGTTCGGGCGAGCAGGCAGCGAGGAGGAGTGGGACGAAAAGGACGCAACGGCGCACGGGCGGCGTCCTTACCAGACAGCGATGCGCCTGCACAACTTCGCGGCTCGACAACCCACAGGCGCCTGCGGACTGTCCGCGCTCTTTTATGCACCTCCGCACGTTCCTCTCCGCCTTCCTCACCCTCGGTGTCGCCGCGTTTGCGGCGGATGCGCCGAAGCGCAAGATCCTCTTCTTCTCCAAATCGAGCGGCTTCGAGCACTCGGTGATCAGCTACAAGACCGGCCAGCCGTCTTACGCGGAAAAGATCCTCAGCGAGATCGGCGCGAAGCAGGGCTGGGAGTTCACCTTCAGTAAGGACGGCTCGAAGTTTTCCAAGGACTACCTCGCGCAGTTCGACACGGTGTTTTTCTACACCACGGGCGACCTGCTCGAAGAAGGCACCGACAAGCAGCCGCCGATGAGCGCGGAGGGCAAGCAGGCGCTCTTCGACTACGTGGCGAGCGGCAAGGGCTTCGTCGGCACGCACAGCGCGAGCGACACCTTCCACACGGCCAACGAGAAGGACAAAGGCCCCGATCGCTACAAGAACCATGGCGCGGACGCGGACGCCTACGTGCGCTTCCTCGGCGGGGAATTCATCAAGCACGGCAAGCAGCAGTCGGCGAAGATGACCTGCGTCGATCCGAAGTTCCCGGGGCTGGAGAAATACGCGGCCGGCTTCGCCTTCCCCGAGGAGTGGTATTCGCTGAAGGACTTCACGAGCGACATCCACGTGCTGCTCGTCCAGGAAACCGAGGGCATGCCGGACGCGGAATACAAACGCCCCCCTTATCCCGCAACCTGGGCAAAGGCGCACGGCAAAGGCCGCATCTTCTACACCTCGATGGGCCATCGCGAGGATGTGTGGACGAACCCGATCTTTCAGGACGTGCTCATCGGCGGCATCAAGTTCGCGCTCGGCGATGCCAAGGCCGACCTCACTCCGAACCTCGACAAGGCCGCGCCGGGCTGGGCGCAGAACCCGCCTTACGTCGCGCCGCCGCCGCCGAAGGCCACACCCGCTCCTAAGACCGCGCAGTAATCCGACTTCTCACCCACCACTCGCATGAAACTCATCACCTCCATCCTCCTCGCCATCGCTTCCGTCTCCTTCGCCGCCGATGCGCCGAAGCTCAAGGCGCTGCTCATCCTCGGCGGTTGCTGCCACGACTACGCGACGCAGAAAGACCTACTCAAGGCCGGGCTGGAAGCGCGGCTGAACATCGCCGTCGATATCGACTACAATCCGGACAAGAGCACCAAGGCGTCGTTTGAGCGCTACGCGAAGGACGACTGGGCGGCGGGCTACGACGTCGTCATCCACGACGAGTGCAGCGCCGACGTGAAGGACGTGCCGACCGTCGAGCGCATCGTCGCCGCGCATCGCAACGGCGTGCCGGGCATCAATCTCCACTGCGCCATGCACTGCTACCGCGTGGGCCAGTTCCGCGAGCCCGTCACGACCGGGTCGCCGGACGCGCTGTGGTTCGACTACATCGGCCTCCAGTCCACCGGCCACGGCCCGCAGGAGCCGATCGCGATCAGCTTCGTGGACAAGGAGCACGCGATCACCAAGGGCCTCGGCGATTGGACGACGATCAAGGAAGAGCTCTACAACAACATCGCGCTGCTCACCTCGCACGCGATCGCCAAGGGCAAGCAGACCGTGACGGACAAGAAGACCGGCGAGAAGAAAGACGTCGAGACGGTCGTCGCGTGGACGAACGAATACGGCCCGAAGAAGACGCGCGTCTTCTCGACCACCATCGGTCACAACAACGACACCGTCGGTGACGCCCGTTACCTCGACCTCATCGCGAACGCGGTGAAGTGGGTCACGACCAAGTGAGGTGACGGTGGAACGCGACCTCCGGGCGCGTTTTCTTTCCTGCCGGCGGTAGCCGGTGAATGGCGGGCTGACGCCCGGGCATCGAAGCAAACGCGCCCGGAGGTCGCGTTCCACCATGAGACGCTCGCAAAGATTCGCGCGGGCTGCGAATCATCGCCGTGCCCACTTCTCCGATGAAGCTCCTCCTCGCTCTTCTCCTCGTCTGCGCGCCCGTGGTGCGCGCAGACGAACTTTTTCTGAAACCCAACGACGTGATCGCGCTGGTGGGAGGGGAGGACATGATGGCGGCGAGCGAATACGGCTACCTCGAGCTGCTGCTCCAGCGCGCGCTGCCGGGGCACCATTTGAAAGTGCGCAGCCTCGCGTGGGAAGGCGACACGGTCTTCGAGCAGCCGCGCGACTTGAACTACCCGACGCTCGAAGCGCAGCTCGAGGAAGTCGGCGCGACGGTGGTGATCATGCAGTTCGGCCAGATGGAAAGCCTCGCCGGCACCAGCAAGCTGCCGGAGTTCATCAAGGCGTATGAGAAGTTGATCGAGCGGGTCGGGGCAGGGAAGCGGCGGGTGGCGGTCGCCGACCCGAGCAGCTTTCCCGACAAGAAGAAAGTGTCTGCCGTGTCCGAATATGCACGAGCGATCAGAACGCTGCCGGTTCGGAAGATTTACTTCTCTTTGAATCGAGGAGCGTGGCGGGACGATGGCACGCATCTCTCCGCGAAGGGACAGGTCGAGTTGGCGAGTGCATTCGCCACCAGTTTCCTCACGCAGACGATCGTTCATTCCACGGTTCCCGATCCGAAGACAGGGCGGCCTTACCCGGACGTCGAAGTGCGGATGCCGAGGTTGGCCGGGCTGCCGCGGCAAGGGGAGGCCGCTCCCAACAGCGACGACGAGAAGATCCGCCAGCTCATCGCCGCCAAGAACCGGCTGTGGTTCCACTACTACCGGCCGCAGAACTGGGCGTTCCTGGCAGGGGACCGGACCGAGCAGCCGAGCAGCCGGGATCACAAGGACCCGAGCAAG
>VFJQ01000025.1 GCA_009885995.1 Verrucomicrobiota bacterium | reverse complement strand
GGGCCTGGTGAATTAGGGGAAAGCCGCGAGGATACCCCGGGTGCCGCAGATGGATGGGCCCAAAAGGCAAGGGCAGCACGGATGCTACTGTGCAGGCGGGCGTGTTTCAGTTTGAAGAGCTTCCCGTGGCGCCTGGTTCCCGGCGCGCGGTCGTTTGGAATCGGGAAACGGCCATTTGGAGAGGGCGAATGCGCGGCGGCCGGCTTGGCGGGTCAGTCTTCACCCGGCGAATGACCCCATTTCATCAGCAAACGACGGAGTTCACCGGAAAACGACCCGTTGCACCGCGATCAGCGCCCAGGCACCGCTTTCCAACAGTTATCCACACCGTCGATCCAGCTCGCGAAAGTGTGTTTGGCGAGCCATCCCATCCCGCAGCTCGCCCGGTGTTGCCCATGAGCGCTCACGTTACGGGATTGTCACAGAAGCCCTATTGTCCGATGGAAGGATGCCTCTACTGTCCACGTTTTCATGAGCCAGAAAGCCGCGATCAAAAAGATCCTCGTCGCCGAGGACGAGCCGGATGTGCTGGCGCTCGTCGTCAGCAATCTCAAGATTGCCGGTTTCCAAGTGCTGCAAGCTGCCGACGGCGAATCGGCGCTCGAACAGGCACGCAGCGCGCTCCCCTCGCTAATCGTCCTAGACTTGATGCTGCCCGGCATGAGCGGGCTCGAAGTCTGCCGCGTGCTCAAGTCCGACGCGGCGACGCGATCCATCCCGATCATCATGCTCACGGCCAAGGCCGAGGAGGTCGATCGGATCGTCGGGCTCGAATTGGGTGCGGACGATTACGTGACCAAGCCGTTCAGCCCGCGCGAACTCGTGTTGCGCGCGCGGTCCGTCCTGCGCCGCGCGAATACCAGCAGCGAAACCAGCGACGTGCTGCGCCACGGCGACATCCAGGTCGATCGTGCCCGCTACGAGGTGCAGATCCGCGGCAAGTCGGTCGAGTTCACCGCGACGGAATTCAAGTTACTGACCGTGCTGATGGAGCGCCGGGGCCGCGTGCAGAGCCGCGACACGCTGCTCAACGACGTGTGGGGCTATGAGAGCATGATCGACACCCGCACGGTGGACACGCACATCCGCCGACTGCGCGAAAAACTCGGCAAGACCGCGGACTGCATCGAGACGATCCGGGGCTTCGGCTACCGGATGCTGGACGCGTGATGGGCTGGCTCGTCGCGCTGCTCGTCGCCGCCGTGCTCGGTGGTTTTTGGTGGCAGGAACGTTCACGACGAACTGCGAGTCAGCGCGAGATCCTCCGGCTTTCCGCAGAACTCGAACAGCTCCGCCGCGGCCAAAACGCCGAGGCTGCGAACCTGCGATCCATCCTCGCGAGCATGACCGAGGGCGTGATGCTGGTGGACGGGGCGCACATCATCCACCTGGCCAATCGCTCGCTGGTCGATCTGCTCGAGCTTCGCGCCGATCCCTCGGGGCAGTCGGTGCTGCAGAGCGTGCGCGATATTTCGTTCGAGGAAATCGTCACCGAGTCCCTGGCCAGCGGAGTGCCCCAGCAAGCCGAGGTCTTGCTCGCCCACGTGAGGCCGGCCCGGCATCTCGCGCTGGAAGCGACACCAATCCGGGAATCTTCCGGCAAGATCGCGGTGCTGGTGATTTGCCGCGACATCACGCGGCTGAAGCAGCTCGAGGACGTGCGCCGGGAGTTTGTGGCAAATGTTTCTCACGAACTGCGCACTCCGCTGGCGATCTTCCAGGGCTACCTGGAGAACCTGCTCGACAATCCCGACGTAGCGCGCGAGGCGCTGGTCGAAGTGCTGGAGATCCTCAAGCGCCACTCGACCCGGCTCAATGCGCTGGTCGAAGATTTGCTCGAACTCGCGCGGCTCGAATCCCGAGCGGAATCGCTTCGGCTTGAGCCGGTGGATCCCCGCTCGCTCGTGGCGAATGTGGCTGCGGATTGGAATCTCCATGCGAAGGCGAAAGGAATTCACCTCTCGGTTGAGTGCGACGAGGGCGCGCCGGTGTTTGAAGCGGATGCGTTTCGGGTCGAGCAGGTGCTTAGCAATCTCGTGGAGAACGCGATCAAATATACCGACGCGGACGGAATCGTCCGGCTGCGGATCGCGCCGGGGCCCGGGGGCGTTGAGTTGCGTGTGGAGGACACGGGCACCGGCATCCCGCCGCAGGATCTGCCGCATATTTTCGAGCGATTCTATCGTGCGGACAAGGCCCGCACCCGCGAACAGGGCGGCACCGGACTCGGGCTCTCGATCGTCAAGCACATCGCCCAGCTTCACGGCGGCACGATCCGCGCCGAGAGCACTTATGGGAAAGGGACGACGATGACTGTCTCGCTGCCGACGCGCGTTCCTGCGCCACCCTCAGCCCCGCAACCACGCAGCGAAGTGAAGGCCGGCGTAAATGGCGGCGAGCACGAATCCGAGCCACACCTGATCGAGTAGCGCACGGGGATCGAACGTCGCCGGCTTCGCACCGGACCAGGCACGCCAGCGGGGCCACAGCCGCGGCACGTTCATGCAGTAGCGCGCATAGTCGGCGCCAAATTTTCCCGCGAGGAAGCTCTCTTCCGCCGGCACGATCGCCGCGTAGAGCAGGACGCACACGCCCACGTGCATCGCAAACAGCCACGGGTCGCCGATGAGCCCTACCATCCCGAATCCGAGCACGATGCTTGCGAGGTAGATTGGATTGCGCACATACGCGTATGGGCCGCCGGTGATGAGCGCGGGCGCCTCGATGCGCGCCTCGCGTGTATGCCGCCCGGCACAGCCGGCGGCCCATGCCCGGCCGAGCAAGCCGGCGATGACCAGCGCGAGCGAGCCGACTGTCCCAAGCGCCTGGTGCCGGCCAAACATCAACCGCGGCTCCACCACGAATGCGGCGAGGCCAACCACGGTGAGGCCGATCCAGAGCCGCCGGGGAAACACCAAGTTGCCGATCCGGGCGATGCGACCAGCTTGCTGCATCTCGGCCTAGGGTTGCGCTGGCGTCAGCGATGGATCAGGCGATTCCTCCGCAAACGCCTGCACCTGGTTTGCATCCACCTGCGCCTCGAAATGCGTGATCAACTCCATGCGTCCCTCGAAGTCCTCGACGAGCGCGGACGTGCTCTCAACCCAGTCCCCGGTGTTGTAATAGGGCATCCCTTGGATCTCGCGAATCACCGGCGTGTGGATGTGGCCGCAGACGACACCATCGACGCCGTCCAGCCGCGCAAGGCGCACGACGCCTTCCTCAAATGCGCCGATGAAGCTGACGGCTTCTTTTACGCTTTTCTTCACGTGCGCGCTGAGGGACCAGAACTCTCGGCCGAGCATCTGCCGCACACGATTCACCGGGCCGTTGAGTTTCAGCAGCAATTGATACCCCATGTCGCCGATGAAGGCGAGCCACCGGATGTTCTGCACCACGGTGTCGAGTTCGTGACCGTGGATGACGAGGAGTTTCCTCCCGTCGGCCGTCTGGTGGATCACCCGTGGCATCACTTCGACGGCGCCGTAGTGTCCATGAAACCCGGCGATGAACTCGTCGTGATTGCCCGGAATGTAGATGACACGCGTTCCCTTTCGCCCGGCGCGAAGCAGTTTCTGGATCACGTCATTGTGCGCCTGTGGCCAGTAGATACCCCGGCGAAGCGACCACACATCGATGAGATCGCCGACGACGTAGAGCGTGTCGAACTCATGGACGCGGAGGAAATGCAGGAGCGCTGCGGCTTTGCTCCCACGAGTGCCCAGATGGACATCCGAGATCCAGCCGGTGCGATATCGCTTCATGGGCTGATCAAATCAGCACCTGAGCCGGAAAGTCAAAGTCATGCTCGCTCCGAATGCTAATTTCACAGTCCTGTAACATTCGCTGAATGTGGCCGGATGAGCACCGGCGGCTCGCAAGTCGAGTCGCGCCCTTGCCACGCAGATGTTGCATTCACGTGGTTGACTGCAAGTGGGCTGAAGTGCGCCACTGCTCGCGTGAAATCGAGCTCCAGATCCCGAGCCAAAGACACGCTCCCAATCAAGCCGGTGCTTGATGAGTTGGCGTCCATCCGGCGCGCCTTCCGTGAGTTGGTGAAGCGCTACACCGCAGCGATCGAAAGCGAGATCGCTCATGTCTCGACTCTGGTTTCCAGCAAGGCCGAGCAGCACGATCACCCCCGCGAACGAACCCACGACCTGCGGGATATGCTGCTCTTGATGCGCTCGCTCAATATCAAGCCCGAGAAGGCTCGCCGTCGTGATCTCAAGCGGATCGAGACCTTGCTCGAAGATCTGAGAAGCGTCGTGAACCGCTGGTAAACGCTATCGCAAATAGATTGGGGCCATCCCTGCTGAGACTCGGACTTGGCGAAGCACACGGCCATTGCGATCGGTCACAATCCAGTTGTCACCAGCCTGACCGCGAGCTGCGTAAACAGACCCGGGATCGAGTTGTGCCTTCCACTGCCACGCTCCCCAGCGATTCAATTCATACACGTAGGTCACGCGCGCGGAGCCGTTCTGGAATCTCAACGGCGTCCCTGCTGACGGGCGCGGTGCACCCAACCCGGGCAGGGCGAAGACTTCCCCATCCTTAGCCTGCGCGAAGGCCTTCTGCCCACCGTAGCTGTATTGGACGATGAGCGCGTTCTGGCGCTTCGGGTTTGGGTTCACACCGAGAACGGACGGCTCCAACCGGAACTGATACAAACCCAGATCGAACTTCTTTTGCATGAGTTCCTTCACATCGATGCTCTTTTCCGGGCTCTGCCGACCGTAGTAGGCGCTGATCACTTTGACCTGCGCGTGGGAATTGGCCGTTGCGGAAAGGATGCCGGCGATAGCGAAGAGAAGCGTGCGAGTTTGCATGGCGATTAGTGGTAAATTTCTGGCTCCCTTGACGGACTATTTCACACGAACATTCATCCGCATGAACGCCGGCACATCGAGATCCTGACCATCCACGATTGTCGGCTCGCTTTTTTCAAATCGCCCGCGATTCACCGGCTCAAAGGTCATCTGCTCCTGCTTCTGCTCGCGCGTCGGCTTTTGCTGCAGCCCGCTCCTGCCCACGCGTGCGACGCGCGGCGCTACTGCAGCGACCGGCTCCGCAACGGCTCCATCGGGTTCAGTTTTCGGACATTCCTCAAGCTTTGGCGGAGGCGCGACCGCGATCCATTCACGTTCGGGCACCGGCGCCATAACAGGAGGCGGGAGCGCCTTCGCAGGGCGCGGCACCGACTCCGGAAGCCGCTCGAACGCGCCGAGCGCACCGAGGATCGCGACGCACATCTTGCCGCCAAGTTGCGGATCGACCGCCGTGCTGAACAAGAGCCGCGTGCTGTCGCTAACATGACGATTCAACTCTTCCATGAGCAGCGTCACCTCGTTTAGCGTCATCGATGGACCACCAGCGACGTGGACGAGGATGCTCTGCACGTCCGCCAGCAACCGCCCTCGATCCATCAACGGGTTTCGCAGCGCCCGCTCGATCGCGACATGCGCGCGGTTGTCGCCGTCTGCTTCGCCAAAGCCGAAAAGACTCCGCGAATTTTGCGTGCGCAATACGGTCGCGATCTCGTCGAGCCCAGCGTGGATCAAGCCGCGCCGCCGGAGGATCCCCGCGATCGCGCGCACGCCACTAACGATGGTCTGATCGGCAGCAACGAATGCGTCCTGGATGCCAGCGCGAGGATTTACCGCATCGCCCATTCGATCGTTCTCGAAGCAGATTATCACGTCCGCCTGCTGCCGGAGAGACTCGAGCGCTTCTTCAGCCTGCGCCATACGACGACGGCCCTCGAAAGTGAACGGCATCGTCACAAAGGCGACGACGAGTGCGCGTTGTTGCCGCGCGAAATTTGCAATCAGCGGCGCCGCGCCGGAGCCGGTGCCACCACCGAGCCCGGCGCAGATGAACACCATCGACGCGCCTTCAAGCGCCGCTTTGATCTCGTCCGCCGATTCGTCCGCCGCAGCGTAGCCGAGTTCCGGATCGCCGCCGGCGCCAAGACCGCGCGTCGTGTCACGACCGAGCTGCACCTTCACCGACGCGACGCTTCCCACGAGCGATTGGGTGTCAGTGTTCATCGCGATCAACTCGGCGCCATCCAACCCATCGAGTTGGAGGCGGTCGGCGACGTTTGCGCCAGCACCGCCCAACCCGATGACCTTGATGTTCAGTTCGGAATTCGACGGAGTGGAGCGAGGCAGTTCGATCATGGAGTGGATGGGCTAGAGGAGGTTGTTGAAAAACGGAATTCGCCGCGCGATGCGACGGAACAAGCCAGGTCGCCGGATCCCCGCAGTCATTGCGTGCGCATATTTCACGACACCGATGGCGCAAGAATACTGCGGATTGTCGAAGGCATTGGTGGGTCCGGACATCGTGCCCTTCACACACGTGAGGTGGACAGGCAGACCGAAGATCTCCTGCGCCAGTTCATCGATGCCCACCATCGTTGAACTACCGCCCGTGAGTTGCACGCCCGCACCCAAAAAATCCATGCTCGCGCCACTCTCGTCGAGCCGCTTCTTCACCAACTCAAATGTCTCGCGCACCCGGCAGTGGATGATCGTATTGAGCATCTCGCGCTCGATCTCCTTGCCCGCAAATCCCGTCTCGTCCTTTAGCACGACCCGCTCGCCAGGCGACGATCGCCCGAGCCGCACGCTGCCCTCTTCAGTCTTCAATTTCTCCGCGCGCGCCATCGGGATACGCAAGCCAAGTGAAAGGTCGTTCGTGATGTGGTCCCCACCTACAGCGAGGCAGCCGCTGTGTTTCACTGCGCCGTCGGCATAGACGACATAGCCCGTCGTCCCTGCGCCCACATCGATGACGAGCGCACCTTGGTTCTTCTGATCCATATCCAACACCACCTGCGCGCTCGCGAGCGGGCCGAAGACGACATCCTCAACTTCGATATCGAGTTCCTTCACGCAACGGATGCTATTCTTAATCCGCGTGCCGACACCGTGGATGATGTGGAAGTCCGCCTCGAGCGCAGTCCCCATCATGCCGATCGGGTTCAAGACACCATCCTGCCCATCAACATAGTAGTGCTGCAGAACGGAATGCAGAAACTGGTTCGGCGGCGGAATGCTCACTTCTCGCGCCGCGGCCTGCACTTCCTCGAAATCGTCTTCACAAATCTCCTCCCGTTCCGGCGGGATGTTCACCAAGCCGCGATTATTGAAGCTCTCGATGTGTCCACCGCTCACCGCGAGATACACGCTGCCGATCATGATGTCGCTCTTCTCCTCCGCGTCGGCGAGCGCCTCGCGCACGCACTTGCCTGCGGTTTCGAAGTCCACGATCTCGCCCTTGCGCACCCCGCGCGATGGCGCATAGCCGACGCCGTTGATCTTGACCGTGCCGTCTGGTCGCCCTTCGGCGACGACAGCGCATACCTTCGAAGTTCCGATTTCGAGACCGACGATGAAGTCTTCGTTTGGCATTAGCGGCGGAATGGTTTGCGGACTGACACCGGGGTGGATTTAGCGCGGGACGAAGACCGATTGTCACTCTTCGTTTTCGCGGACGCAGGCGTCGCAACCGGCACGGCTTTCGCCACTGGGATCACCGGTTTCGCGACGGGCGTTTCTCTTGATTTGAGTTTCTCTTCCGGCGGCGGAACGGGCGGAGCAGGCGCGGTTGGCAGTGCGTCTTCTTCCGGCACGTGGAATGTCACCGGCGTATTCTTCCGCACGAGCAGGTTCACAGTCTGGATTTCCTTTTTCTCCGCATCGGCTCGATCAAGGTATCGCAATAGCCGGTCGATTTGCTGGTCGATCTCGTCGAGTCCAAACGTGATCTTCGCGTGGTTCTGGTCGGTGACGATGACACAGTAGCCCTTGGAAAGATCGAGGTTTCTCGCCTGCCAGCGCGTGTTGTCGGCGTCGAGTCGCACGATCTCAAGTGCAGCTTGCATCTCGACCGTATTCACGCGCTGTCCCGCGACAAAGTCCGCCACCGGCACACCGCTGATGTGCGGCAGATGGAAATACTCTTCGAGCATTCGCTTGGTCTTCATCACCACGCCGCGGGCATCGATGAGCCACGACTTTTCGCTCGCGGTGGGAATCTCATCGGCGCGTTCCGTCACCCATGCGATCGGTCGTCGCTCGGTGACGGTGATATCCACACGGTTAGGTCGGACGATCTGAATCTCTACACGCTCCACTTGTGGCAACTTGTCGATCCCCTCACGCGCACGATCCGTGTCCACTTTAAAGATGTTCACCCCAGCCCACACGCCACCCGCCTGCAGGATCTGATCGCGCTGCAACGCACCGTCGGTCGAAACGCGGATATCGCTCAGAGCGAGTTCTGGATTCTCCCACACGAACCGGCGCAGCGCCTCCTGCCCGCCGATCCACGCGCCGAGTGCAAGCCCGACAAAGAAGATCGTCTTGCACGTGATCGATGCGATCGCCCGGTTGCGGATCGATCGTGCCTTCCCTGCGCGCACGGAGACCTCGAGCAAATGCTGCTGCTTGCGCATGCGGTTGCTGGACAGGCGTTGATTGCGAATCTTTCCGTTCATGGGTTTCGAGCGAAGCGAGTGAGTGAGAGTTCGATGATGCGGCGACAAAGTTCCGGATACGAAATGCCCGCGGCCTTTGCGGCCTCGGGCAGCAGGCTGACGGGAGTCATGCCGGGGATCGTATTGATCTCGAGAACGAACGGCGTGCCATCGACCGCGAGCAGCACGTCCACACGCGAATAAACCTCAAGCCCAAGCGCGCGATGCGCCGCGAGTGCCGCTTGCTGGACGCGCTTCGTGACTTCGTCCGGAAGCGGCGCCGGGCAAATGTGATCGGCGCCCGCAGCTTGCGGAGCGAGGAAGTTGTATTTGTTTGCGAAGTCATAGAACTCGCCCGCCTTCTTCGGCCGAATCTCGATGATCGGCAGCGCTTCCCCGCCGACGATCCCAACCGTCAGTTCGCGACCTTCGACGTAGTCCTCCACGAGCAACTCGCCGCTGTATTTCACGGCGTCCGCCAATGACTCCGCGAGCGTCGTTTCGTCCTTCACGACATACACGCCCACGCTCGACCCCTCACGCGGCGCCTTGATCACAAACGGCAACGGCAGCGTCGGTCGCGCGGTCGCGGCGATCACCTCAAACGCCGCGGTCGGCACGCCGCACGCCTGGAAGCGGCGCTTCGTCGCGATCTTGTCGATGGCCACTTCGCTACCGGCGACACCTTCGCCCGTGTAGGGAATCCCGCGCGATTCGAGAATGCGCTGCACCTGTCCGTCTTCGCCGAACGTGCCATGAATGACGTTGAAGGCGAGTTCGACGCCCACCGGCACCACGAAGGTCGCGTCATCCACGATGACGGAAATGGAATCCGCGCCAAGCGATCGCAGCGCTTCGACGACACCCTCACCAGACTTGAGCGAGACTTTGCGCTCTGAGCCCGGACCGCCCATCAGCACCGCGATTTTCTTGTTTGTTAGATCGAGAGACATGTTGATCGAGATTGGTTTCATCGCCACCCATACGAGCGGCACGGCGCGATCTTTCACCAAAACGGCGCGCCGGTCACTCATGCAGTCCCCTTTCTTCTCCGACGATCTGCACTTCGGTTTCGAGTTGGATGCCACGCTTCGCGAGCGCCTCGGCCTTGATCCGCTCGATTAAAGCGAGCACGTCCGCAGCTGTGCCGTGTTCATCGTTCACGATGAAGTTGCCATGAACTTCACTCACCTTCACACCGCCGACGCGGCTGCCCTTGAGATCAAGCTCGTCGATGAGTTTTCCAGCCGGGCACATCTCCGGGTTCTTGAAAATGCAGCCGGCGCTCGACTCCTTCGGCTGCGACGTGCGGCGCTTGTGCATCGACTCCGCGAGCCTTCTCTCGATCTCCTCCGCTGAGCTCGGGCTGCCGACAAACGTAGCGGAAATCGCATAGTTCTTCGCCAGCGTGCCGCAGTGGCGATAGCGCACGTCCATCTCTGCCGGAGTTTTCATGTGAAACTCTCCCTGCGAATCGATGAAGCGCACGCTCACGACTTGCCGGAAAGTTTCGCCACCCATCGCTCCCGCATTCATCCGCAGTGCGCCGCCGACATCCCCCGGGATTCCTTCGAGCCACTCGAACCCACCGATCTGTGCATCACGCGCAGCGTAGGCGAGTTCCTTCTGCTTCACGCCCACGCCGACCGTGATGTGCCCATCGCGCACTTCTATTTTCTTAAATTCGCCACGACAAAGATGTGCGACGACGCCCCTTATCCCGCCGTCTCGCACGAGCAGATTCGATCCGCGTCCGATCACGAATATCGGGATCGCCCGCTCGGTCGTGAACCTCACTAGTCGCGCGAACCCTTCTTCAGTTTCCGGCTCAATCCAAAACTGCGCGGGCCCGCCGATGCGCATCGTCGTGTGCTTCGCCAACGGCTCGTATAGCCTCGCGATGCCGGCGCCCATCACCGTCTGGATTTCATCGAGCAGTGCGGCGTCTTTCGCGAGAGCCGTGCCGGCTTCATGGATGTTGCCAGCACCGAGGCTGATCACGCAATCGCCGGGCTCGATCCGGCGACCGAGGTCCAGCGCGAGTTTTTTCCGGTCCGGCTGGAATGAAATGTCGTCATGCCCGTCGCGCACCGCTTCGTCCACGATCGTCTGCCCGCTCACGCCGGGAATCGGCGGCTCGCTCGCAGGATACACGTCGGCGACGACGACGACATCGGCGTCGTGAAACGCACGGCCGAACTCATCCTTCAGCTTCAGCGTCCGCGTGTAGCGATGCGGCTGGAACATGCAGAGCACTCGTCTGCGCCCGGTGTTCTTCGCCGTGGCGAGCGTTGCGCGGATCTCGCTCGGGTGGTGGCCGTAGTCGTCCACGATCATGTAGCGCTCACTGCGATACTTGATCTCGAAGCGCCGCCGCGCGCCGCGGAAGGACTCGAGCGCCTCGGCGATCGTCGCGAAGGGCACGCCGAGCTCCGTCGCGAGCGCGATGGCGCCGAGTGCGTTGCTCACGTTGTGTTTGCCGGGCACGTTGAGCGTGATCGCGCCGAGCGGCTCGCCGTCGCACAGGACACGGAAGCTCGATTGGAAGTCCTTCGCATGAACGTCGTCGAAACGATACCGGGCTGCATGGCTTTCGCCGTAGCCGATCGCACGCGGCAGCGCAGCGCACACGCGGACCGCGCCCTCATCATCCGCGCAGTAGAAGATGTTCCTGCGCGTCTGCGAGCAAAGCTGGCGATAGACCGTATCGATCGCATCGATGTTCTCGTAGTAGTCGAGATGCTCCTCCTCGATGTTCAGCACGATCGCGTGCTCGGCGTGATACAGCGCGAGCGTGCCGTCGCTCTCATCACCTTCGGCCACAAAGTATTCACCCTCCGGATCCCACAGCGCATTCGTCCCGAGGATCGGAATCTCCGCACCGACGTAATGCGACGGATGCAGACCGCCCACTCGCAAAATATGCGCGGCCATGGATGACGTCGTCGTCTTGCCGTGCATCCCGCAGACCACGACCCCTTTTTTGCAGTTCATCACCGCCGCGAGCGCGTCGGCACGCCGGGCCATGTTGCGACCACTGCGCGCCGCTTCGTCGTATTCCACATTTCCAGGTCGGATCGCCGAGGAGAAGATCACGAGGTCCGCGTCGGCCACATTCGCCGCATCGTGGCCTTGGTGGAAGCGCAGCCCAAGCGACGCGAGCCGCGCCGTCTCGACCGTTGCCGCCTTGTCCGAGCCGCTCACGTGATGCCCCAGTGCAAGCAGCAGGCCGGCGATACCGCTCATGCCTGAACCGGCGACACCGATCAGGTGAATCTTTAACTCACCTGCCACGAGGATATCAGCGAGGATCTGCCCGGTGTCTTTCATCGCGTGGCGTGGGAAAGGATGACGTCGGCCACGCGCGCGGCGGCGTCGCGCGGCGCCAGTTCGCCGGCACGCGCGGACATCTCGGCTAGCCGGGCGGGTTCATCGAGAAGCGCGCGGATTATTTGCGCGAGCACCTCGGGAGTTGCTTCGCGCTCGGGCAGGAGCACACCCGCTTCGGCGCGCTCGAAGATTTTCGCGTTGAGCGTCTGGTGATCCTCCGCTGCAAACGGATACGGGATCAAAATCGACGGGAGCGAGAAGTGAGACAGTTCCGTGAGGCTCGCCGCGCCGCTTCGCGCGATCGCGAAATCCGCGGCCCCATAAGCGTTCTCCATACGGTTGAAGAACGGCGCGACGTATGCCCGCATGCCGGCCTTCGCGTATGCGGCGCGGACCATCTCTTCGTCCTGCTGACCCGCGAGATGGATGACTTGAAGCTCACCTGCCTTCATCGCAGCGAGCGCTCTGCACACGGCGATGTTGAGGCCATGCGCGCCTTGGCTCCCACCCATCACGAGCAGAGTCTTCGATGTAAGATCCAGTCCGAATGATTCGAGCGCCTGTGCGCGATCCACCGACTGGGCTAGCGAACTGCGCACCGGCGTGCCGGTGACGATGCACTCCTGTTTCGGAAAATGCTGCACGCATTCCGCGAAGCCGAGCAGCACCGCAGTGCAGAAGTGCGCGTTAATTTTGTTCGCCTTCCCGGGGACCGCGTTCGAGTCATGCACAAACGTCGGCACCTTGCGTTTTCGTCCCGCGAGGATCGGCGCTAGTGACGTGAAGCCTCCCATGCCGAGCACGGCGGCGGGTCGAAACGCCGCGAAGAGCGCGCGGCACTGGCGAAGACCTGCGTAGAATTTGAGCGCGAACTTCAACAACGCGACGGGCGACCTTCCTTGGAGACCGATCCCATGGACTCTCTCGACGCGAAACTCAACCCGGCCTTGCGTCGCGATGGCATCGATCTCCTTCTCGGAAACGATGAGCATGACTTCGTGACCGCGCGCGCGGAGCACCTCGCCGACGGCGAGTCCTGGGAACAAATGTCCGCCGGTTCCCCCTGCTGCGATTGCGAAGTTCATCGGTGGTTCAGATGCGAACTGAGCGGCGCTTTGACCGCGTGCGAGCCGCGAGCACGGTCGTGCGCGAGGTGGTCTCTTTCTCGTTGAGGCCCTGTCGGTAGATATTGATGAGGACGCCCGCGCAGAGCAGGCAGAAAGCCAGGTTCGATCCGCCGTAGCTCACGAACGGTAACGGCAGCCCCTTGTTCGGCAGGAGCGCTGTCGTCACGCCGATATTCACCGCGGCCTGGAGCGCAATGACGAGCACGAGTCCGAAGCCCAGCAACATGCCGAAGCGCTCGCGCGAGTTCATCGAGATCAGCACACCACAGAGGATCACGACAAGGTAGCACGCCACCACGAGCAGGGTGATTCGCAACCCGAGTTCCTCACCGACGACAGGGAAGATGAAATCGGTGTGTGCTTCCGGCAGATAAGCGAGCTTCTGGCGGCTATTACCGAGACCGAGTCCTTCAGCTCCCCCAGACCCGAACGCGATGAGCGCCTGATACTGCTGCAAGCCAGCATCCAGCTTGTATTTCTCGAGGTCGCGAAAGGCCATCAGTCGGCCCAGTCGCTCGGGAATGTGCGTCGCGACATAGTATCCGGCAGAGACGACTCCCGCGACCACTGGCATGAGGAATCCCAAGCGCGCACCGGCAACGAACATCACGCCAAATGCCGTCGCTCCGATCAGAGCCGTCGCGCCCATATCCACCTCCGGCGCGATCAACGTGAGTGGTAGTGCCACAATGCAGCACGGCATGACGAACCCGCGGAGGAAACTCCGCTCATCCACGTCTTTGCGCGCATACCACGCCGCGAGTGCAATGACCGTGGCAAACTTGGCGATCTCGCTTGGCTGAAAAGAGGCGACGCCGAGGTTCAACCACCGCCGCGATCCGTTGATCTTCATCCCAATATGCGGGACGAAACACAGCGCCAGTGAGATGAGCGAAACCACGAATATCCATCGGCAATTCTTTCGCCAGAAATTGTAGTCGAGAATGGACGCAGCCACGCACCCAGCCAAGCCGATGCTGAGCCAGATCAATTGGCGGCGGATGAAGAATCCCGGATCGCCGCGGTGATCCAACGCGAATGCACTGGTGGAGAAGAGCATCACGCAGCCGATCACGATGAGCGTGCCGATCGCTGCGAGCAGGAGATAGACGCTCTTGCGGTGCATTCCGGTCAGTTAGTTTTCTTGGCGGGGATCTTGATCGTCTGGCCGATCTGCAACTTCGCGGGATCCTTGATCCGGTTGAAGGCGACAAGGTCTTCCTGGCTGACGCCAAACTTCTTCGCGATGAAGATGAGTCTGTCACCGCTCTTCACCGTGTAGGTCTTGGTGCTGACTTTCGCGTCCGAATGTTCTACCGGTTTCGCCGCCACAACCGGGGTCTCCGCCGGCGATTTTGCGGCGGGAAGATTAAGCACCTGCCCGATGCGGATCGAGTCACTGCCCATGCTGTTCGCGGCCTTCAGGTCAGCGACGGTCACGTTGAGGCTCGTTGCGATACCGGTCAGCGTGTCGCCTAGCTTCACGTTATAGACACGCTGCTTGAGGATCGGCGCGGCGGGTGCCACCGACGGCGCGGGTTGGCTCGCGACCGGCTTGGGTTGGTTAGGTTGCTGGACGACCGGCACGGGCGCCGCCTGTTGCTGAGAGACTGTCTTCGCGGGAGGCTGCAAGTCCGGCTCAGTTCCGCGGCGCGATGCTTTGATTTGGTTAAATGCGTAGATTCCGCCGACGGCGACGACGTGCAGCAACGCCACAACGATGAGTGCGCCGGTGAGTTTCGCCGGTGGTTCCTCGTCGTCGTAAGCATCGACGGCCGTCGCGCTGGAGGCGCGCAGGCGGGCTTCCAGCTTCTGCGGTGGCTGCTTGCGCGAGCGCGTAAGCTTGAACTTCGGGAGTTTCGGGATGCGCAGTAGTTTCATGGTTTGTTTAACTCAGGGCTTGGACGAGCGCGCGGAATTGATTTCCGCGATCGGCGTAGTTCTTGAACATGTCGAAGGAAGAGGTGCCAGGACTGAAAAGGACCACATCTCCGGAGCGCGCGTGCTCCCGGGCTAGCGCGACCGCGCGAGCCAGCGACCAGCCTGCGTTGTGAACGGTCAGACGGTCGCGCCAGATGGTTTCGATCGAGTCGGCCATCTCGCCAAGGGTGATCACACAGCGGCATTTCTGCGCGACGATGTCGGTGAGTAGCGAATACTCAAAGCCCTTGTCCTTTCCTCCTGCGATCAACACGACGGGTCGCGTTTCGCCCATCAACGCTTTCTCGACCGCGTCGGGATTGGTGCCTTTCGAGTCATTCACCCACTCGACTTCGTCGAGCATGCGAACCGGTTCGCACCGGTGCGGCAAGGGCTTGTATGCACAGAGCGGCGAGCGCATCGCCTCGAAGTCGAGACCGTGTGCATGCCCGACCCCGAGCGCGGCCATGAGGTTTTCCGCGTTGTGCGCGCCACGCAGTTGCGTTTCACGCATTGCGAGGACGGGCTCGCCGTGAAAGTGGATGACTCCGGCGCGGAGATCTAAATCGCCCCCCTGCGCGAAGGCACTGAACGTGATCTTCCTCGCTCGGAGATCCGGCAGCTTGTCGCGAAAGTTCACCACAGCCCAATCGTCGGCGGTCTGGTTCTCGAAGATCCGAATCTTGGCCGCGTAGTATTCTTCCATCGAACGGTAGCGATCGAGATGGTCGTGTGCAAAGCCAAGCCAGACGGCGGTGTGCGCGTGAAACTTTCGAATCGCCTCGAGTTGAAACGAGCTGATCTCGAGCGTCATCACGTCGAGTGCCGCGCTCTGCCGCACTCGCGCGGAGAAGGCCGGGCCGATGTTTCCAGCTGCGACCGTCCTCACACCGCAGCCCGTAAGCATCTTTTCGACGAGTTGCGTCGTCGTCGTCTTACCATTGGTGCCCGTGATGCCGATGATCGGACAGCGGCACATCTCATAGGCCAGTTCGAGTTCGCCGATCATATCGATCCGGCGCCGGATGAAATGCTGGACGAGCGGCACCGCGGGGTCGATCCCGGGGCTGAGGATGGCACGGTCGAAATGCTCGCGCTCCGCTGCGTGTTCGGCGGCGAGACCGGCGATGACGCGAATCCCGAGCGGGCCCATCACGTCGATCTTCTTGCGAAGCTTTTCGATCTCTGCGGTGTCGAGGACTGTGATCATGGCTCCTAGGTTGGCTAGCAGTTGTGCAGCAGCCTCGCCGCTTTCACCGGCGCCGAGCACTGCGATGGATTGGTTTGCGTAAGGCACATTCAGCGGAGTTTGAGAGTGGCGAGCCCGAGCAGGGCGCACATGACAGACAGGATCCAGAACCGCACGATCACGGTGTTCTCTTTCCAGCCCTTGAGCTCGAAATGGTGATGGATCGGCGACATCAAAAACACGCGCCGGCCTTCGCCGTAGATGCGTTTCGTGATCTTGAACCACGCGCGCTGGATCAGAACTGACCCTGCTTCGACTACGAAGACGCCGCCGACGACAACCAGCAGCAACTCCTGTTTGCAGCAGATCGCAACGACTCCAAGGAATCCGCCGATCGCAAGCGAACCGGTGTCACCCATGAATACTTTTGCCGGGTGGCAGTTCCACCAAAGGAACCCGAAAGCGGCACCGGTCACGGCCATGCAGATCACGGTGAGTTCGCCGACGAAGGGGTAATACGGAATCTGCAAATACTCCGCGATCCGAATGTGCCCGGCAACGTAGCAAAGCACGGCATAGGCAAAGGATGCTGTGACCGTGCATCCCGCAGCGAGACCATCTAGGCCGTCGGTGAGGTTGACAGCGTTCGATGCGCCCATGATTACGATCGCAAAGAACACAGCGGTGAATGCTCCAAGATTCCATAGTAACGGAGCTTTCGAAAACGGCACGAACAACGCACGCGCCTGCACTTCGATCGCGGGATTCGTGAGAAAGTAGGCTGCGATGATGGCCGCGAGAATGCCTTGGCCGATAAGCTTCGTGCGCTCGCTGATGCCGGTGGAGTTCTTCTTCGCAACCTTGAGGTAGTCGTCCCAGAAACCCAACGCGCCGCTGTAGATCAGAGTGAATAGGAGCAACCACACGGCTGTGTTGTCGGGCCGCGCCCACAAGAGCGACGACACGACGACTGAGCCGAGGATGAGCACGCCGCCCATGGTCGGCGTGCCGGCCTTTTGCCCGTGGAGTTCGTAGAGTTTGTGGACTTCTTCCTTCGTGCGAATGGGCTGTCCGAGCTTCAGGGAAATGAGACGACGGATGACCCAGTTTCCACAGATCAACGAGAGCAGGAATGCGGTAGTGGCAGCGGCGACGGCGCGGAATGTGATGTATTGAAAGACATTCAGCGCCTTGAGAAAGTCGTTCGTCGCACCCTCTGCGAAATGATGGAGCAGATACATCATGGCGACGCGAGACCCTCCACGATGCGCTCCATTTTTGCTGAACGACTTCCCTTGATGAGCACGAGATCACCCGCATGCGCAAACTCACGCAGTGCTCTAACCGCCTCATCCAAATCTGCAGACTTCACAACCTTCTCGACGCCGCCACGCCACGCCTCCTCGGCGATAAGTTGAGCTTCATCGCCAACGCTAATCACGCAGTCAAGCCCGAGATCGGACGCCGCCTGCCCGACGCTGCGGTGGCCGCGCTCGCTTTCGGCACCCAATTCACCCATCCGTCCGAGCACCGCGATGCGCCGCCCGTTAACGCTCATTTGCGATAGCGTGAGCAACGCGGCCTTCATCGAGTCCGGGTTGGCGTTGTAACTGTCATCGATCACCTGGATGCCGCGCACCACTTTCATCTCAAGGCGGCCCTTGGTGAGTTGGAGATTCGGCAGACCGAGTGCACACTCATCGAGCGTCATCCCGAATACATGCCCGACGCCGACAGCCAGCGTGGCATTGCTCACCATGTGCACTCCTGGCACGGGTAGCTGTGCCTCGACCGAGCGGCCGAACGCGTGAAGCGTGAACTTCATTCCGGAAAACTCCTGGCGCAGATCCGTGGCGCGAATCTGTGCGCCTTCGCCAAGACCGCATAGCAAGACATCGGCTTTTGTTTTCACGGCGATCGCAGCCGTAAATTCATCATCGACATTCAGGATCACCGTGCCGCTCGGTTGGAGCGCTTCCGCGAGCATCCCTTTTTCCTGCGCAATAGCTTCGCGACTGCCAAGGTGCTCGATATGCGCGATGCCAATATTTGTGATGACGCCCACGTCCGGTTGCGCCAACGCTGCGAGGGCGGCGATTTCGCCCGGGTGATTCATGCCGATTTCCAACACGCCCACGCGGTCGGCGGCACGCAGGCGCAGCATCGTCAGCGGAAGCCCGATGTGATTGTTGAAATTGCCTTCGGTCTTCGTGACTTGGAAACGCTCGCGAAGGACGGCGGCAATGAGATCCTTGGTGCTTGTCTTACCATTGCTGCCAGTGACGCAGACGATTTGCGCGGGCATTGATCGGCGGTATCCAGTGGCGATCTGCTGTAGCGCACGAAGCGTGTCATCGACCTGAATGACAGCAAACTCGGCCGGAAGATCGGACGGAACGTGCTCGACCACCGCACCGACGGCGCCCCGAGCAGCAGCCTCGGCGACGAACTTATGACCATCGAAACTGACACCGCGCAGGGCAATGAACAGATCCCCAACCTTGAGAGCACGCGAATCGGTGCAGACACTAGTGACGGTGGCGCCGGGGTCGCCGGGGTCGCCGGCGATGAGACTACCGCCACACCAACGAGCGATGAGTTCGAGTTTCGTCGCTTCCATTACTGGCGCGGCGCTGCTCTCTTGTCGGCGATGGCTGACGCCGCGATCGCAGCATCATCGAACGGGATCGTGCTCTCGGCGAACTCCTGATAGGTTTCGTGACCCTTGCCCGCAATGAGCACGATGTCTCGTTCGCGCGCGAGATCGATCGCACGATAAATCGCTTTTCGGCGATCCACGATCGCCTCGTATTGCCGGCGTGGCATTGCTGGCAGAATTTCGTCGATGATCGTTTCTGGCTTTTCCTTTCGCGGGTTGTCGCTGGTCACGATGGCAAAGTCTGCATTGGCATCGACGACAGCCCCCATCCGCGGGCGCTTCCCGCGATCGCGATTCCCTCCACAGCCGAACACCACAATGAGTCGCGCAGGTTTTAATTCGCGGCAGGTCTTGATGACATTGAGCAGCGCGTCGTCCGTATGCGCGTAGTCCACGAACACCTTGAAAGCACGTTGGGCGGCAACCGGTTCTAGTCGACCCGGCACAGGCGGCGCATCGGCGAGGGCGAGCAAACTCTGGCGCACATTGATGTTCAATGCCCACGCTGCGGCGATGGCTGCGAGTGAGTTGTAGACGTTGAACGCGCCGATGAGCGGCAGGCGCACAAGGTAGCTCTTGCCGTTGGCATCGAGTTGATAGCTGGTGCCGTTGAAATCGATTCGAATATTGCTCGCCCGGAAGTTCGCGCGGACACCTTGTCCATAGGTCAGTATCGGCACGCAATTTCCGAGCGACTGCACGAGCCTCTGGCCGTAGCGATCATCAATGTTGATTACCGCCTTCGCGGGCTTCTGCTGCGCCGCGAGGCCAGTGAAAAGTGATGCTTTGGCCTCGAAGTAAGCCTCCATCGTCTTGTGATAGTCGAGATGGTCCTGCGTCAGGTTGGTGAATACAGCAACATCGAACTCGACACCACGCACGCGGAACTGCGTGAGCGCGTGCGAGGACACTTCCAAGGCCGCGGCCTTGCAACCTTCGTTGATCATTTGCCGGAGGAGATCCTGCACATCGAGCGACTCTGGGGTCGTGCGCGAGGCCGGGATCACGCGCTCGCCGACCTGATACTGAACGGTGCCGATCAATCCGCACCGCCAGAGGAAGTGTTCGCAGATGTGCTTGAGCAGAAAGGTCGTGGTCGTTTTCCCGTTCGTGCCTGTTACGCCGGCGATTTTAAGTTCCCGATCCGGGTGACCGTGAAACTCGGCGGCTAGATCGGCGAGCGCTTCCCGTGCGTCCTTCACCCACACGCCAGTCGCGCGACCGGCGATGGCGTCTGTCCCACTCACGATCGCCTCGGCGCCGGCGCCGATGGCGGTTGGGATGAACTGCGCCCCATCGACCTTTTCGCCCTTGAGTGCGACGAAGAGCGTCCCGGGGCCGACTCGACGCGAGTCGTATGCGATCGCGCGAATCTCTCGATCCAGCGGACCTTCCACCTTCAGGGGCTGTATGGCTTTGAGCAGGTTTTCGAGGTGCATTGTCAACGCGTCCGAACCTTGTCATTCTGCGTCACCACATCGCCGGTCAGCAGTTCGGGTTCTGGCTGAAGGCCCAGGTAACGCGCTGCGCGCTCTGCGATGCGGGAGAAGATTGGCGCAGCCACGAGTCCGCCCATATCCTGACCGTGCGCGGTTTGCGGCTGCTCGAGCATGACAATTCCGGTGAACGCAGGCGCTTCCGCAGGCATGAAGCCGACGAAAGAAACCCGGTGCTTCTCGCGCGAGACGCTTCCGTCCTTGTTATAGACCTGCGCGGTTCCCGTCTTGCCGGCGACATTGAATCCCTTCACCGCGGCCAGTCGCGCTGTGCCTTTGATGCTGACAACCTGCGTCAACGCACTGCGAAGCGCCTCGGCGGCGCTCGCTGATAGCACCGTGCGCACCGGTTGGGGACGCACGGTTTCAATCACGCGCCCGTCGGAGTCCAGGATCTCGCGCACGATCTGCGGCACCATGAGTCGGCCGCCGTTCGCGATGACCGACATCGAACTGACGCTTTGAATCGGCGTGACGGCGATCTCGTGGCCCATCGGGATGCGGCTGATCGAGTAGAGCTTCGTCCACCGGTGCGGAGGTTCGAGCAGACCGTTTTCTTCGCCAGGGAGGACGATGCCGGTCTTTTCGCCGAAGCCAAACTTGCGCACGTATTCATAGAACCGCTGTTCGCCAAGTTGGATCGCGAGCTTGCAGACCCCGATGTTGCTCGACTTGACGAGGATGTCGTTGACCGAGAGCGCTCCGTAAGGGTGATGATCTTTGAGTTTGTAGCGCGCGAAGTAGCCATTCTCGCACTGGATAGCTGTCTCTGGCGTAGTGAGCCGCTCAGTGAGCGAACCGCCGGCAGCGACGATCTTGAACGTCGATCCGGGCTCGTAACTGGCGGCGATCGCGCGATTGATGAGCGGGTTCGTGTATCCGTCGCCCTCGTTATCGACGTTCTTGGGAATGTCGTTTGGATCAAACGTCGGCCGGCTTGCGATCGCTAGGATCTCACCTGTGTCTGGCCGCTGGAGCATTGCGACGGCAAACTTCGGTTTGAATTGAAGCATCGCCTCATCGAGTTCGGCCTCGACGATCTTCTGCAGACCGATGTCAACTGTGAGCCGGACGCTCTGGCCGTGACGCGGCGCGCGCTCCTGCCCACGGTAAAGCACCAACTCCTTGCCGGTGCGATCATGCTCGAAGTAGCGATAGCCATCTTCGGCGTGGAGGTATTGCTCCATTGTCTGCTCGATGCCCGCGACTCCCAAGTTCTGGCTATTCGCGTAGCCAACGACGTGGCTGAGCATCCGGCCGTTCGGATAGATGCGGCGGAAGCCCTGCTCGAAGAAGATGCCGCGCAACTTCGCCGCGCTGAGCGCATCGCCGAGCTTTCGCGCGAGCAGTTCGGGCACTTCCTTCTTCAAGACGATGTAGCGGCAGGCCACCTCGATCCCGGACTCGGAGGTGATCTTGCGCTGGAACTTCGTGATGAGTTCGCCCCGCGGAATCTCGAGCACCGGCGCGAGGATGTCAGCGACGGCGCCGTGGTCGGTGAGCAGGAATCCGTCGGCGATCACGGATTTCACGGGCTCATTTTGAGCCACCGATTCGCCGTCGGCGGTCAGAATCACGCCGCGCTTCGCGTAGATCGGCCGGCGCTCGACATTCTTGCGCGCTGCGAGTTCGGAGTAGTGCTCGTGCCCCGCGACCTGGATCTCGATCAGCCGCCACGAGAGACCGGTGAAGACTGCCGCGAGCAGCACAGTGGCGCATAGCGAACGAATCTTCGGGCCCCGCATCACCGTTTGGAGTTGGAGGTTGGCTGGATATCCGGCACGTCCAGCGCCGCGACCGGCAGTGGGCGGTCCATCCAGACGATCCGGTCCGGCGGAATCTCTACGAGCCCGCCCAGTCGGCTCTTGTCTCCGTCAAAGCGCCGCTTGAGCGCATCGAGGGACGACAGTTTCTGTGTTTCGCTCTTCACGACGGTGATCCGCATCGCCACCTGCTCGAGTTCGCGTTCGAGATTCTTGATCTCGTCGGCGCCATGATGGAGTTGATTCTTCAGCGACACGTAGCCCATGCCGGCGGCAAGGATGAACGCGGCAATCACAAACGAGGTCACGATCGAGGCAACGGGGACTACGTTTCCGTGGCGGCGATGGTTGGCAGACATGGCTTACTCGGTGAGGCGTTGGACGGCGCGAAGCTTGGCGCTGCGCGACCGCGGGTTGCGGCGCTGCTCCGCATCGCTGGCTGTGAGCGGCTTGCGAGTGAGCGCGCGGAAAAGGTAGTCGGGATTGCGGCGGGGTTCGGGCCACTCGGGCCGGTCGAGCCATTCGGCACAGCGGTGCTTGAAGAAGTTCTTTACGATGCGGTCTTCCAGTGAATGGAAGGTGATCACAACGAGCACGCCGCCAGGTGCGAGGAGCGAGGTGAGTTCCGCGAGCCCGCGCTCGAGCACTTCGAGTTCGCGGTTCACGGCGATCCGCAGCGCCTGGAAGACGCGCGTCCCGGGATGCGTGTGGCCGCGGCGCGGGATGATCGCCTCGATCATCTCGGCGAGATCGCGCGTGGTCTTGAGCGGCCGGATCAGGCGGTCACGTGCGATGCGCAAGGCGATCTTTCGAGCGTGTGGCTCTTCGCCGTAGTCGCGGAAGATGCGTTCAAGTTGCTCCGCAGACATCGCGTTCACGAGGTCTGCGGCGGAGATCAATCCGGACGGATCCATCCGCATGTCGAGCGGGCCGTCTTCCTGGAAGCTGAAGCCGCGGGCTGCCGTGTCGAGTTGGTGCGACGACACGCCGAGATCGAGCAGCGCCGCGTCGATGGTGCTCACGCCGATCGAATCGAGCAGCGAACCAGCGTCGGCGAAGTTTCCCCGGACCGGGCGAAATTGCCCGGTCCAGTCGGCGAGTTTGCGTTCGTTGTGCGCGATTGCGTCGGGATCCTGGTCGATGCCGATGACTTCCGCGCCGGCACCCAGCAGAGCCGCCGTATGTCCGCCCCCACCGAGCGTGCAATCGACGATCACCCTGCCGGGCGCGGGTGCGAGAAAACGAAGGGTTTCTTCGAGCATCACCGGCTCGTGGTAAGTGGGTCGTGGAGCTTTCACGGTTCGATAGGCGCGGCTGCGCGGAATGGGAGGCGCGAGGACGATCATACGCCCGCCAGTTCAGCG
Organism: Verrucomicrobiota bacterium; assembly: GCA_009885995.1. Classification (GTDB taxonomy): domain Bacteria; phylum Verrucomicrobiota; class Verrucomicrobiia; order Chthoniobacterales; family Chthoniobacteraceae; genus VFJQ01. The sequence continues at coordinate 21,622 of VFJQ01000025.1, read as the reverse complement.
AGCCTGTCGTAACTCGCCGCCTCCGCTTGTTGGACCCGATCCCATGAATCGGGATGGTAGATTTCGAACTTCGTGCCGGCTCCGACCAGCACCACCTCTTTTTTGATGCCGGCCGCCGCCGCGTAGTCCGCCGGGAGGATGATCCGTCCCTGCTTGTCGGCCGTGACCGGGCGCGACTTGGCGTAAAACATCCGCTGGAACTGCGAGATGTCCTTTTGCGTGATGCCGGACTGCGCCGCGAGACGCCCCACTGCGGCGGCGAACTCTTCCAGCGGCATGGCCCGAACGCATGAGCCCGCACGGTCCACGCTCAGATAAAACTCCTGTCCGCCTTCCTCGGAACGGCGCCAGCGCGCCGGGATCGTGACGCGCATTTTCTCATCGAGGGCATGACGCGACTCGCTGGAAAAGAGTTGGGGCTGCTGGCTTGGTTGAGACATGCGGACTGCGTGGAAAAACAAACCCTGTTCCTCCACTGCGGCCCACGTTGTCCCACCCTCACCCACCAACGTCAATGCTATAGACGCAAAAAGTTCGACGATTTTTGCGGCGGAAGCTCGACCGCTCGGCCCGCCTACTTCACTGCGACTTCCGGCGAGTCTGCGGCGGCGGCGAGGAAGTTGTTCTCGCAGAGTTTTGCGTAGCGTCCGCCGAGGGCAAGCAGCTCATCGTGACGGCCCCGCTCGACGATCCGACCGCGATCCATCACGAGAATCTGGTCCGCGTGCCGCACCGTCGAGAGCCGGTGCGCGATGACAAAGCTTGTGCGCTCCGCCATGAGCCGGTCGAGCGCGCCCTGGATGAGCCGCTCGGTCTGCGTGTCCACGCTCGCGGTCGCCTCGTCGAGGATCAGGATTGGCGGATCCTTGAGCAGCGCGCGGGCGATCGAGACGCGCTGCTTCTCGCCCACGCTGAGTTTCACCCCACGTTCCCCCACCAACGTGTCGAGTTGCTGCGGCATGCGCTCTACGAAATCGCGCGCGTTCGCTGCTTCGAGCGCGGCCCACAACTCGTCGTCGTTCGCATCGGGATGCCCGAGCCGGAGGTTGTCGCGGACGTTACCGTTAAAAAGGAAGCTCTCCTGCGTAACCATGCCGATCGCGCTGCGCAGCGCGCCTTTCGGCAAGTCGCGGATCGAGCGCCCGTCGATCAGGATGTCGCCCATGTCGTATTCGTAAAAGCGAGTGAGCAGATGCACGAGCGTCGATTTCCCAGCACCCGTGTGACCGACGAGCGCCACGGTCTCGCCCGGGCGCGCGTGCAGCGAGATGTGGTGCAGCACGGGCACCGAATCGTCGTAGCTGAAACTCACATCGACCAGTCGCACGTCGCCCAGCACATCGGTCGGCTCGTCTTCGCGCGCGGCTTCGTCGGCTTCGATCGGCTCGTCGAGGATCTCAAAGATGCGCTCCCCCGCAGCGCGGCCGCTCTGAATCATCTGGTTGAGCGAATGGAGCCGGCCGATCGGCTCGTAGAGCAGGCTCGCGAGCATGAGGAAGCCGACGAGTTCACCCCGGCTCATCGCGCCATCGAGGACGGCGTGGCCGCCGAAACCCACCACGAGCACGAGCCCCACCGCGGCGAAGAAACTCATCGCTGGATTGTAGATCGCCCATGCGCGCATCACCACGAGCGTCGCCTCGCGGAGTTGGTTCGACACCGAGTTGAAGCGCGAGTGTTCCTCGCGCTCGCGGACGTAAGTCTTGATTTGCCGGATGCCCGCGAGGTTGTCGTGCAGCAGCGAATTCATCGCCGACGACGCCTTGCGCTGGAGCCGGTAACGCCGGTGCGCGGTGAGCGTGTAGGCGAGCGCCCCGGCGACGAGCAGCGGGATCGGCACGAGCGCGAGCGCGGCGAGCTTCGAATTCGTCGTGAACATCAGCGCGGCCACGATGAGCACTTGCAGCACGGCGATCGTGCCTTGCTCGATGCCGTCGATGAGCACGCGCTCGACCGCCGTCACGTCCTCGAGCAGGCGCGTCATCACATCTCCCGTCGCCCGATTGTCGAACCACCGGAGCGGCAACTGCTGAATGTGCGCGTAAAGATCGCTGCGCAGGTCGAAGATCACCTTTTGCTCGAAGGTGTTGTTCAGCACGATGCGCAGCGCATTGCCGAGATCGCGGAGGAAGAACGCCCCGAGCGCGAACAACGAGTAGGTGATCAGATTCTCGCGCCGGCCCGCACCGACCTCGTCGATGACGAGCTGTGTCACCTTCGGGAAGACCATCAGCATCGCCGTGGAGAGCACCGCAAAGGCGATCGTGCCCAGCGCATACCACGGGTAGCGGCGGAGGTAGGCGAAGACGCGGAAGACGATGGACATGCTCCTTGCGCCAGTGGCTCACGCAGCGGGAAGGTGCAAGGGGGTTGCGAAAATGCAGGGCACACTCATATGTTCGCCGCACGCGACCACCTCACCCACCCCGGACCCATGAAATCATCCCGCGCCTTCACCCTCATCGAACTGCTCACCGTCATCGCCATCATCGCGATCCTCGCCATCATGGTCGCCGTGGTCGCCGGGCCGTTCCAGCGGACAGCGCAGATGACGCAGGCCATGAACAACATGAAGCAGCTCGGCGCGGGGTTCATGAACTACACCGGCTCGCACGATGGCCAGCTCCCCGGAGCCGGCAGCAAGCAGCCGAATTTCGGCAGCGGCGACGCGGACACGGAGGCCGAGGCTTGGTATAATGTCGTGCCGAAGATGGCCGGCGCTCGTGGGGTGCGCGATTTCTCAAACGCACGCGACTTCTACAAAAAGTCCAACCCCCTCTACGTCCCTGCGGCGGAGTATCCTCCGAACCCCAACTCCCCGCTCTTTGCCATCGCGATGAACTCCCTGCTCCGCGGCCCGGATGTGCCGGACAGCGCCGTGCGCCTCGCCAATATCGGCGCACCATCGGTGACCATCATCTTCCTCGAGACGGGCATCCCCGGCGAGGATCCCCTCCCCGGCCAAAGCAGCGGCTCCTACAATGGCGGCAGCGAAGGCAGCCCGCGTAACGTCGCCGCCCGCTACAAGCGCCCGAGCAGCAAGAACCCGAACGACCTCCGCGAGGCATCGACGAACCTGCTCTTCGCCGACGGCCACGCCGAAAGCCTAGCTCTCAAATACGTGATCTCCAGCAACGGCGCGCCCTACTATCCCCAACTCCCACAGCATGGAGGCGAGGGAAAAGTCTGCTGGACGCTCGACCCCGAGGCGCAGCCGTAAGGGCTAGCTCTGCCCCGCTTCGTCCCCGCCGAAGACGTAGCGCATCGGAATCATCTTCGATCTAAAGAACCCGTGCTTCTCGAAGAACTGCTGGCCTTGCTCGTTGAGCCGGTCGGTCAGAAGCGTGATGCGCAGGAAGTCCTTCTTCCGCGCGTATTCGATCACATGCGTGAGCAGCTTGTCGCCGTAGCCGCGGTGCCGGAAGTCGTGATGCACGATCACGTCTTCGAGCAAGATGACGAAGCCGCCCTCCGCGGTGCTGATGGTGAAGAGCAGGTTGATCATCCCGAGGATGAGCCCGTCCTTGCGCAGCACGAAGATGCGGCCTCGGTTTGGCTGCTCGAGGATCAGGCGCAAACCGCGCATTTGCTTGGCGCGGTTCGGCACGAAATCGCCCTCGATCGTGAACAACTCGTGGAGCAGATCCACCATCTGCGGCAGATCCTCCAGCGTGGCTTGTTCGATGACGGCGTCGTCGCTCATGTGCTCCGCGTTTATCGCACAGCCGCGCATGGCTTGGAAGCGGCGACTTCGCGCCGGTTCGGGGCGCGTCAGCCGAGTGCCTTGAGGATTTCGTCCTTTTTCACCCGGTCGGTGAACTCGGCGAAGGTCTCGTCGCCTTGCTTCAGCGAGTCGTAAACGCGCAGGAGCTTGTCGATGAAGAGATGCACGTCCTCGGCGATGATCTTGCCTTTGAGCAGTTCGTTGAAACGGCGCGTGGCGCCGAGGCGGCCGCCGATGAAGCAGTCGTAGGCGTCCACGAGTTCGGTGCCGACTTTGGTCTTCGCGCCGCGGAAGCCGATGTCGGCGATCTGGTGCTGGCCACAGCTCGATGGGCAGCCGGAGAAGTGGATGCGGATTTTTCCTTTATACCAGCCGCTCTGCGCTTCGAGCTGTTCGACGAGGCGGATCATGCGGTTCTTCGTCTCGGCGACGGCGAGGTTGCAGAACTCGATGCCAGTGCAGCTCACGCAGCCTTTGCGGAAGTTGCTCGGCGCGTAGTCGAGGCCGAGCGCGTCGAGGTCGCGCTTGAGGGCGTCGAGGTTCGCCTCGGGGATGTTGAGCAGGAGAAGGTTTTGCTTGTTCGTGCAGCGGAGCGCGTCCTGGCCGGGCGCGGCGTATTTCTCCGCGAGGTCGGCGAGATGCGCGAGGTGGCTGTCGCGGATACGACCGCCAGGGAAGCAGACGCCGACCCAATAAAGATCGCCCTGCTTCTGCTTGTGGATGCCGATGTGATCGGTCTCCGGATCGCGCGGAAAATTCCACTCGCTATGGCTGTCGAGCTTGTAGCCGAGGATGGCTTCGATCTCCTCGCGCAGCTTCTCGGCGCCCCAGTCCGCGGCGAGGAACTTCAACCGGGCACGCGTGCGCGTGTGGCGATAGCCGTTGTCGCGGTAAATGATGCTGACAGCGCGCGCGACGGGCCACACTTGCTCGGGCTTCACGAAGACCGGGACGTGGACAGAGAGCTTCGGCGCGGAGCTGAGCCCGCCGCCGACCTTGAGCCCGTAGCCGACTTCATCGCCGCGGCGGACGCCGAAGAAGGCGAGACAGTTGATGTCGGGCTGCGCGCAGTGGATGCAGCAACCGGCGATGCTGACTTTGTATTTGCGCGGGAAGTTCGAGAACTCCTTGGTGTCGCTGAGTCCCGCGGAGACTTCGAGCAGCTGCGGGGTGGCGTCGATGAGCGCCTCCGGGTCGATGCCTGCGACCGGGCAGCCGACAACGTTGCGCGTGATGTCGCCGCACGCGCCGCTGGTGGCGATACCGACGGCGGCGAGCTCGCTGAAGATCGCGGGGATGTCTTCGATCGTGAGCCAGTGGAACTGGAAGGTCTGCCGCGTGGTGATGTCGCAGAAGCCGTGGGCGTAGCGGTCGGCGATGCTTTGCACGGTGCGCGCCTGCGCGGCAGTGAGCTGGCCGCCGGGGAGCTTCAGGCGCATCATGAAGTAGCCCGACTCTTTCGGCTTCTGCCGATAGACGCCATACCACTTCATCCGGTCGAAGTCGTCCGGGTGGATCGAGGCGAAGCCGGTCTTCGCGTAGCGATAAATGTCGTGGATGACGTCGAGGCCGTCCTTCTCGAGCTTCATCTTCTCCTGCGGCGTGAGCGGGATGAGGCCCTGGCGGACGGCGGCGTAATTCGGCGGGATGTCGGTCATCTTGCGTGTGGAAAAAGGGGCGGAAAGTAACGCTGACGCCCAGAGCAGCAAGACGATTGCTTGCGTATGACGTGCGGGGATCGCGAAGGGGATCGGGGTTTTTTCGACGCCACCGTTGACAGCGCTTCCGTCACCGTTACCCTCGCGCCCCTTTTCACCAAAGCCTCGGACACATGAAACGCACTTACCAACCTTCCAAGCGCACACGCGTCAACCAGCACGGGTTTCGCGCTCGCATGAAGACCAAGAACGGTCGCGCGACGCTCCAACGCCGCCGCCGGCAAGGCCGCAAGCGGCTTCTGCCGAAGGGCGCGGATGTGAAATACCCCCGCCACACGGATCAGCACAATCGCAAGCTCAAGCAACTGAACCGCCGTAAAGCGGTCCGGCTCCGACGTCGTCAGGAACGCATCAAGGCTGTTACCGAGGGACGCGATTGGAAGACGATCAAGGTCGTCCGTCGCAAGGTCGTGGATACGGCGGCGGTGGCGGCGGCTTGAGGCGCCCCGTTGTTCCCGAGTGATTTGACCGGCCCGGCGAGGCACCTGCTCCGCCGGGCCGTTCCACTTTCCAGCATTGATGACGCGCCTTCACCTTCCCCGCAGTGCGCGTCTCACACGCGTCGCCGAGTTCGCTCGAGTCCGAGCCGAAGGGCGCTCGGAGCACGGTCGATTCATGGTGTGCAGTGTCGTGCAAGTGGGCGGCGAAGCGGCTCCCCGCGTGGGATTCATCACCTCGGCTCGCGTCGGTCCCGCGGTGGTGAGGAATCGCGTGCGGCGACGGTTGCGCGAGGCGGTGCGGCAGGATCGGGCGCTGTTGATCGCGGGTTGCTGGGTGGTGCTCATCGCACGGGCGCGAGCGGCGGAAGCGACCTTCGAGGTGTTGCGGGACGAATGGCGCCGCTTGGCAAAACGCGCCGGGCTGTTAGTCCTCCCCGGCTGATGCTCGTGCTCATCCGAATTGTCATTCGCCTTTATCAGGCCCTGCTCCGCCCGCTCCTGCTGGCGCTGGGTGGCCCGGGGGCAGGCTGCCGCCACACGCCGGGCTGCTCGAGTTACTTTCTCGGAGCCTGTGAGGTGCATGGAGTCGCCCGGGGCGGCTGGCTCGGCCTGAAGCGGATCGCGCGTTGCCATCCGTGGGGCACCGCTGGCTTCGACCCCGTGCCGCCGCGCGCCTCGAAGGCGCGCCCGGCGTTCACCCGTTGCACACAGTGATTCATGGATAAGAAAGGCATCATCGGCATCATCTTCGCCGTCATCGGTCTCGTCGCCTGGCAGTTTCACCAGAGCAGACAGATGCAGGCGTATCAGGCGGCCAAGGCGGCTTACGACGCCGAGATGGCTAAAGTCGAAGCGGCGAAACCGGCTACCGGTCCTGCCAAGACTCCGGCTTCCACGCCACTCGAAGCAACTGCCGCAGCGCCCGCGACTGCGCCTGCTGCGCCAAAAGTGCCCGAAAGCCTCGAGAAGCTCCGGACCAAGTCGGCGGAATACATCTTCACCAATCTCGACGGTGGATTGTCCCGGGTGACGCTCGATGATCACGTCGTGGACAAGTCAGGCGGGGCGAGGGTCGTGCTGAACGAATTCGGAGCGATCCCGATCGGCGCCATCTCCGACAAGGCTGGCGAGAAAGCCAACGCCCCGTTCACGGCCCGGGCGGATACGGCAGGCGGGACGATCACCTTCGACCGGGTGGACGAGAAGCAGCTCGCACTGACGAAAAAGTTCACGCTGCCGAAATTCGACGGGCTGAAGAAGAGCGAGCAACTGCGCGAAGAATTCCTGCTCAAACTCGACCTGACTTTCACCAATCGCAGCGCTCAGCCGCTCGCGGTGCCGCCGTATTGGGTGCATCTCGGATCGGCGGCTCCGCTGCACGCCAATGACGCACCGCTCTACATCGGCCTGAACTACCTGCGTGGCGAGGGCTCCTTCGGGATCGGCAAGAATCACTTCATCAACCTGAGCTGGTTCGCACCGGGCGGGATGCTCTTCTGGTCGCATTCGGGGAAGCTGTTCTATCCCGAACAGCCGGAGCCGTTGAAAGACGTTCGCTGGGCGGCTGTCGCGAACCAGTATTTCTGCACGCTCGTCGAGCCCACGGTCGATACGAAGGCCACCAGCGATGTCCAGCTCGCGCAGCGCGGAATCGGCGTGTGGGCGCGCCGCACAGCGATCACGCCCGAGCAGTGGACGAAGCCCGGGCGGGCAGCCGCCGGCTCGACCGAACTTCACACCATCGATGGCGCGTTGCAGATGAGCGGCTTCACGCTGGAGCCCGGCGCCACGGCCACGCGCGGCTTTCAAGTCCTCGCCGGACCGGCGGAATACCGCCGCTTAAAGCAGTTTGAGAATCAGGAGACCGAGATCCTCGACTTCGGAATGTTCGGCTGGATCAGCAAGGGCCTGCTCAACTCGCTCAACTGGCTGAAGTCCCTGCTCGGCAGCTATTGGGCGGCCATCATGGTGCTCACGGTCGTCATTCGCTCCGCGATGTGGCCGCTGCAGAATCGCGCGACGCAGACCGCGAAAAAGATGTCCGCGCTCTCGCCGAAGCTCAAAGAACTCCAGGAGCGCTACAAGGACGACCCGATGCGCCTCCAGCAGGAGACCGGCAAGCTGTGGAAACAATACGGCATCAACCCGCTCGGCGGCTGCCTGCCGATGCTCGTGCAGATCCCGATCTTCTTCGGCTTCTACAACATGCTCAACAGAGCCGTGGAGCTGCGGAACAACGGCTTCCTCTGGGTGCAGGATCTCTCGCAGCCCGACACCATCGCCCACCTCTTCGGCTTCCCGCTCAACCCCCTGCCGCTCGTCATGGCCGGCACGATGGTCGTGCAGATGCAGCTCACCCCGAAAGCCGGCGACCCGATGCAGCAGCGGATCATGATGTTCATGCCGTTGATCTTCATCGCGCTCTGTTATAACTACGCGGCGGCGCTGGCGCTCTACTGGTCCGTGCAAAACGTTTTCAGCATCGTCCAGCTCTACGTCACGCGCGACAAACCGGGTGCGCAGCCCACACTCGTCGAAGTCATCCCGCCTCCGAAGAAATCCAAACGAAAAACATGAGCGAAGAAGCAGCCGTTCTCGACCCGAAGGAGACCCTCGACTCCATGCTCGGTCTGCTCGGCTTCTTCTGCGACATCAAGGAGTTCCCCCACGAGGACGGCGCCCTCACGCTGCAAATCTACACCGCCGAGAAGGATCGGCTCATCGGTCGCCACGGTGAGACGCTCGACGACCTCCAGTTTCTCCTCAATCGCGTGCTGACCGCGAAGCACAAGGAAGGGCGGAAAGTGATCGTCGATGTCGAGCATTGGCGGGAAATGAAGGAAGACCAACTCGTGCAGCAGGTCCGGCAACTCGCCGAAATCGTCAGGAACACCGGCCGCTCTTTCCAACTCGAGCCGATGAACGCCTACGAGCGCCGCATCGTCCATCACGCCTTCGAGAGCGACCCGGAAATCACTACCTGGAGCCCACCCGACCACACCCCGTTCAAGCGCATCACCCTTCGGAAACGGATCACGCCACTGTCCCGCGGGCCGCAGGCGTAAGGCGTAAATACCATTTGACGCATCTGCGGATGCCCACCACTCTGCGCGCCCCTTTTCCCCACAGATCGCCGTGTCTTACCGCCATATGTCCAGCCAACTCCTCGAAGAAGCGCAGAAGGTCGTCCCAAACCAGCAATTGCTCGTGAACCTCGTCTCCAAGCGGGTCCGGCAGCTTACCACGGGGCACCGTCCGCTCGTCGAATACGGCCCGCGCGAAGGCTGGGCCGACATTGCCCTCAGGGAAATCATCGAAGGCAAGCTCAAGTATGAGTTCGCCCCGGCGGACAGCGCCAAGGGCGGCTAGCCCGGGCGATTCGCGCACAGTCGTGCGCGAAATCAGCGTCAACCGGAAGGCACTTCGGGATTACCAAATCCTCGAAAGGCTCGAAGCTGGGCTCGAACTCAAGGGCACCGAGGTGAAGTCCATTCGCGCTGGTCGCTGCAATATCAGCGGTGCATTTGGGCGGATCGAAAACGGACAGGCCTGGCTCTACGACATGGACGTGCAGGCTTACGAAAAAGCCAGCCACACCCAGCACGAGCCAAAGCGCCAGCGCCGTCTCCTCATCCATCGGGGTGAGATCGAGAAGCTCTTCATCAAGACCCACATCAAGGGCCTAGCGATCGTCGCCCTACGGCTCTACTGGAAAGACTCGCGCGTGAAGCTCGAACTCGGCGTCGGCAAGGGCAAGGAGCAGCGCGACCAGCGGGCCGACCTCAAGACCCGCGCGGTGAAGCGCGAGACGGATCGCGAAGCGGCGAACTTCAACCGCAAGCGCAGCTAGGCTCCGGCCCAGAACTCCCGCCCCGCCTCGCTCCAGTCGCGATTTTCCACGGAAGCACGAGCGGCGGTGCGGATCGATCCTCCCGCAACCTGCTCGACCGCCTGTGCGACGCCGCGTGCGAAATCCTCCACATCGAGCGCTCGCGTGATGAAGCCGGTGCGACCCGATTCGACCAGGTCCTTCGGGCCCCCTTGATCCGACACTACGCACGGCACACCGCTCGCGAGCGCTTCGAGGATCACATTGCCGAACGTGTCCGTGGTGCTCGGGAACAGGAAGACATCGGCGCTCGCATACGCCGTCGCGAGTTCGCGCCCCGCGAGCACACCGGTGAAGACGGCATCCGGCAACTGCCGCTGCAACTCTGCGCGATACGGTCCGTCCCCGACGAAGGCGAGCGCGAACCCGTCGCGCCGGAGCTTCGCCCACGCCTGTGCGATCACGTCGAGATCCTTCTCCTTCGACACGCGCCCGACGTAGAGCAGCACCGTCGCGCCACGCGACACGCCGCGCTTTGTCCAAAACTCCGCATCGCGCCGCGACGGATGAAAGAGCGCCGTGTCGAGCCCGCGCGGGAGGATGCGTAACTTCTCCTCCGCGATCCCGCGTTCGCGCCACGCGCGACGATAGCCTTCGCTGTTCACGTAGAGCACATCGAGCGCGTCGTAGAACCACTTCATGTAACTCCACGTCAACGTCTCGAGGAATGAATCGTCGGTCAGGATGCGGATGTATTGCGGGAAGTCGGTGTGATAAATCCCGCACGCACGCAGCCCGAGGAGCTTGGCCGCGAGCAGCGCCGTGAGGCCGATCGGGCCCGGCGTCGAGATGATCAGCTCGGTGAAACCTTCGCGCTGGATGTATTCGATCATCTGCAAAATCGGCGGGAAGCTGAGCTTCTGCAGTTCGTATTCGGGCAGCTCGAACTCGCCGATCGGCGCGAAGTTCTTGATCGGAATATCCGTGATCGTGATCTCCGAGCGCGACGTGACCACCACGAGATCGTGCCCCTCCGCACGGCAGGCGGCGGTGAGCCGGCGAATGGTGTTCGCCACGCCGTTCACGTCCTCGAGCGTGTCGGTGAACCACGCGCGTTTCGTATTGCGCAGCGCTGGGGCGACCTCGCCAGCCAGCGCGCGGGAGACCTCGGCGAGCCATGGGCGATCGGGCGCCTGACTCTTGAACGCATACGCATACGGCGCCAGCGGCGCGAGCACCGGCGCGAGCATCGCCGCTTCCTGGAGCGCCTCGAGCGGGTTCCCGCGCGACACCTTCTCGACGAAGCTCGTGAAGAAATGGAACGCCAACTGGCTGGCGAAAAAGTTCGCGATCACGAACGCGCGCCGCTCCGGCTCGACGATACCCTCGGTCTGTTCCGCGAGCCGCTTCTTCACCGCCGTCTGCGAAAAATGCGTCGCGAAGTGGCGCCACATCGAAGCGTTGGCCGGCTTCGCCAGCTCGAAGATCTGGCCCGATGCGATCCCTTCCGCGAGAAAGCCGAGTTTCTCCGTCCATGAGAATTCGGTCGGGTCTTCGCCCTCCATGAATCGCGAGAACATCTTCCCGACGAGACCTGTCGTGCTCGCGCCGCCGAACCTCATCCCGGCGAAGTGCCGCAGATTGCTATAGAGCCCATGTGAAACGGTGAGCGGCGTGCCGCCTTCGCCTCGCGCCTCGCAGCGACCCGCGCGCACGTGCGCGAGAAACTCCGCCGAGTCCGCCGCCGCCGGCGTCTCGGTAAAAGCCCGCGCAGGCCGCAGCCCGCCATGATCGTCCGAGCCGCCGATGAGCACCTTGCGCCACGCGTCGGCGTGCGTGGGCGCGAGCCCGTGCCTGTTCGCGAACTCGTCGATCCTGTCAGGCGTCAGCGCGCCGAAGACGAAGCGCGTCACCTCGCCGAGCAATCGATCGCGCAGGCCGTTCAAGCCCTCGAAGTGCCGGAACAGCAACACGAGCCGCTCGACATGTCCGATCGGCAGCGGCTCCGACGGCCGGTAAAACGGATGCGCCACCGCGTGCGCGAGGTCGTGCTGCGCGAGGTAGCGCTGCATGTCGTAAATGTTTTCGCGCAACTCCTGCATCTCCGCGTGCTGCGTCTCGGTGATTCCCCAGACGAGCAGGTGAATCTTCGCGCGATCCTCCGGAAAGCGCGTGCTCACCTGCACGCTCGTGAACGCGCCCGGCATGCCGGCGATCTCGAGACAGCCCTCGATGCGGTTGTGATCGGTGAAAGTCACGCAATCCATCCCCGCCACGCGGAGTCGATCGTAAAGCGCCCGCGGCTCCGAGTAGCTATCGGCGAGCCCGATCTTTCGGAAGAACCACTCCGGCGCCCGCGCGGAGTATTTCGAGTGGATGTGGAGGTCGGCTTTCAAGAGGCGCGCGGATGCTCACGCGACCGCGTGATCCAGTCGAGATAAGTCATGCCCTCGCGAGTGCGCATCGCATCCGTGATGAAGCTCCGGATCTGCCGCCAGATCGCGCCGTGTTCGATATCCGGCGGATGCACCGAGATGCGTAGAAGATCGGCCTCTTCCAGCCGGCTATTGAGGACGGCGTTCCACGCGAGACTCACCGCTCGACGCCACCCCGCGCGCACGCTCCAGCAGAGCGACTGCGTCTCGCATTCCTCGCCTGTCCGCAAGTCGCTCACGGTGCGAAGCCGCGTCGTGTATTCGCACCCGAGATCCCGCAACGCCTTCTCCGCACCCACACTCAGCAGCCAAGCCGGCGCGATGAATCCGCGCGGATCGAGCCCGAGTTCACGCAGCTCCGCGTTCCCTCGGGAGATGAGTTCAGCGGCTTCTCCCGAATCGAGGTCGTAGAACTCGCCTTCGCCGGCGGTATAGACGCGTGTCGTGAATTTCTGCACGAGCGATTCCTGCCCTCGCCGCGCCCGGCGATGAAAGTATCCATGCGTGACAATCTCGTGGCCCTCCGCCGCCCGCGCCCGCAACCACCCGCACAGCGCCGCGTCTTCGCCCACCCGCCCGCGCCCGTGGTGATCCGGGATCACGAGTAACGAGAGCCGCACCGCGCCCAGAGCCGCCAAGTCTTCGACGATGCGCTCGCAGCGCTCGCGCGTGAGCGGCGAAACATCGTGAAGCGAGACGACCAGCGCTCTCATTTCCGTCTGCGGAAGGTGACCGCTCCGACGGACACGGCCGCGCACAGCCACGCGAGCCAGTCGCCCCGCTGGGTGTAAAATGTCTGCGGTCCGTCCGCGAGCGGGACACCCCGCACCGCGAATCCTTCGCGATGCGGTTCGAGCCAGCGCTCGACGTGGCCGGTCGGGCGGACCAGCGCGGTGACGCCTCCATTGCCGCAGCGCACGAGTGGGCGGCGATTCTCGACGGCGCGCAGCACGGAGTTCGCGAGGTGCGTCTCGGCGCCGCAGGTGCGCAGGAACCAGCCATCGTTGGTGATGTTCACGAGCAGGTTCGCACCGTCTTGCACGAAGCGACGGGTGAGATCGCCGAGCGTGTCCTCGAAGCAGATGAGCGCACAGAATTTCGCGTCGCGCAGCGGGAAGATCGTGCGCTCATGCCCGGGGTCGATGTCGCCGGGAACGAGATCGCCGGCGATCGGGTTCAGCAGCGGACGCAGCGGGAGAAACTCGCCGAAGGGGACGAGGTGGATCTTTCGGTAGGTCGGCGGCGGTTCGCGCAGCGGCTCGGGGCCGGGAGGAAGAAGGAACGCTGAATTGAAAACGCGGGGCGTGTTGGCTTCGAGCGTTTGTTCCACCGTGCCGACGAGCATGGGGCACGGGACAGCGGCGCGGAGCTTCTCGAAGCGATCGAACAAGGCCTGGTCGGCGAAGACTCCGCGCGGCGTCGCGGCTTCCGGCCAGAGGATCACGTCGGGTTGCATCGCCGCGGCCATGAGCGTGAGGCGCTCGAGCGTCGCGAGCATCTCGTCCTCGGCTGTCGGGTCGAACTTTTGTTGCTGCGGGATGTTCGGCTGGATCGCGGCGATCTGCAGCGTCGTGCGCGCGGGAGCTTGCGGGCGGACGAGTTGGCGCAGCCCGTAGCTGAAGACGACCACGACCAGCGCGACGCTGATGCTGAATTCCCAGCGGATGCGGCGGAGGAAGCCGGGACCCATTTCTCCCACGATGCGCCGGACCACGATGACGATCATCACGTTCACGAACGCGACGAGCCACGTGAGGCCGAGCGTGCCGGTGATCTCAGCGATCTGGATCATGGGCAAGTCGCGGTGCAGGGCGACGCCGAGGCCGTTCCAGCCGAAGCCGCTGAGCATCCAACCGCGCACCCATTCGAGCGCGGTCCATGCGCTGGCAGCGAGTGCGCCGGTGGCGAGGTTGCGCCAGGAATTGATCCATGTCGCCGGCGTGATTCGCGCGAGGAACCACGTCCACAGAGCTGGGTAAAGCGCGAGATACGCGCCGAGCAGCAGCGGCAACCCGATCAGCGCCGGGGCTTCAAAGAGCTCTCCGAGCGCGTGCAGCCATTGGAAAGTAATGGTGAAGAACACGAGGCCCGCGATGTAGCCGATGAGGAACGGGCGCTTCGTGCCGAACCACACCGCGCAGATGAGCGGCGTGAGCGCAAACCAGATGAATCCTCCGCGATCCCAAGGCGCGTAGCACAGGGCGAGCAGCACACCGCTGCCGAGCGCAGCGGCCCACGGCCAGATGCGGGCGATCAGCAGTCGCGCAGCCTGTCGGCGCGAACCGTCCTCACTCACGCCGCACGCGCTTGCTCTTCTTCGGCTCCTCGCGCGGGTCCATCGCCTCCTTGAGGTCGCGCGCGTAGCCGGAATTCACGTTGAAGTTCGTCTTCCGAAATTCCTCCGCGTTGTGAAACGAAGTCTTGTCCGCCTCGACGTAACCGACCGCGACGAGGGCGCGGAGGGCGTCGATGATTTCGGCGGGGAGCATGTCGCCGAGCCGAGTCTCCAGCGTCGCGCCGTCCACTCCCGAGCCCATGAGGCCAATGGCCTTGAGCAAGGAGACTTCCGAACCGTCGAGATTGATGTCGCCGCCCCTGGCCATGGTTCAGGTGAGGCGCGCCTCGACGTCGCGCTGGATCCAGGCCCAGAGCGCATCGAGCGCGGCGGCGACTTCGGCTTTGATCCGCGCGAGTTCGGCAGGGGTGAATTTTGCGCCGGGCGCGGGAGTGCGCCGGGCGAACATGTAGAATTTGATCTTCGGCTCGGTGCCGCTGGGCCGGATGGCGACGCGACCGCCGTCGGCGAGTTCGATCATGAGCATCTTCTCGCGCGGCATCAGGTCGCCCTCGCTGTCGCGGATGTCTTCCTCGGCGTGGTTGCGCACGGCGGTGACGGCGGCGCCATTGATCTGCTGCGGCTGCTGCGTGGCGTAGCTGGCGACGAGGCGCGCGATCTTCGCCGCACCCTCGGCTCCCTCGAACGTGAGGTTGCCGCCCTTCTCAAGGTAGAAGCCATACTCAGCGAAGACCTCGTCGAGCACCTCGGGGAGCGTGAGGCCGCGCGACTTCGCGTAGGCGGCGACTTCGGCGAAGACGACGACGGCACCGTTGCCGTCCTTGTCGCGCACGAAGTCGGCGGCGCTGTAGCCGTAGCTCTCCTCGCCACCGCAGACATAGAAGTGCGACTTCGCGAGCCGCAGCGCGCGCGTCTCGTCCTCGCTCTTCGCGCGATACTCGGCGGAGCTGAGACCGGTGGCGGCTTCGTATTTGCCGAGCTTCTCGCCGATGTATTTGAAGCCGGTGAGCGTCTCGACGCAGTGCATCCCGTGCGCAGCGGCGATGGCGTTTTGCAGCCCGGTGGTGACGAGCGTCTTAATGATGACGCAGCGCCACGCGTTCTCGGGCGTGATGACGCCCTGATCGATGAGCTTGCGCACACGGTAGGCGGCCATGAGCGAGCCGATCTGGTTGCCGCTGAGAAGTTCGAGGTCGCCGGCGCGATTGCGGACCGCCACGCCCATCCGGTCGCAGTCGGGATCGGTCGCGATGACGAGGTCGGCGCTCTCCTTTTTCGCCAGGGCGATGGCGAGCGTGAGCGCCTCGGCGTTCTCGGGGTTCGGCGATTTCACAGTCGGGAAGCGGCCGTCGAAAGGCTCCTGCTCGGCGACCGTCAGCGCGGTGAAGCCGAGCCGTTTCAGCATCGGCATCGAGATGACTCCGCCGACGCCATGGATGTTCGTGAAGACGATCTTGAGCCCTGCTTTCGCGGCGGCATCGACCATCGGGCGGTCGAGCAGCAGCGTCTCGAGCCGCGCCATGTAGACCGCGTCATTTTCCGCACCGAGCGTCTCGATCGTCCCACGGTCGGCGACCGGCTCGAAGACATCGGACTCGACGGCGTTGACCTTCGCGATGATGCCGCTGGCGTGCGGCTCGACGACTTGCGCGCCGTCGGAGAAATAGACCTTGTAGCCGTTGTCATGCGAGGGGTTGTGGCTGGCGGTGACGACGATGCCGGCACTGGCCCCGAGATGGCGCACGGCGAAGGAAAGCTGCGGCGTCGAGCGCGGTCCCTCGAAGAGCGCCGCATCGCAACCCAAGTCCGCCGCGACGCGCGCAGCCAGCTCCGCGAACTCGCGTGAGAAATGCCGCGTGTCGTGAGCGACGACGATCTTCGGCCGAAGTGGAAGCGGCGCCCCCGCCGCTTGCTCGTGAGAAAGCGGCGAGGCGCCGCTTCCACCTTTCGCGAACCACTCTTTGCAATACGCGACGAGCCCCTGCGTGGCGCGGCTCACGTTGGTGTAGTTCATCGCGTTCGTGCCGACGCAGGGAAACTCCGGCCGGTCGAGCGCCTGCGGCGTGCCGCGCTCCGCAGCGGTGACCACCTTGCCGATGCTGCGCCCGCGCAGACCGCCGGTGCCAAAGGCGAGCGTCTTGAAAAAGCGATCATTCAGTTCGGCCCACTCGCCTTGCGAGACGAGCTCACCGATGGCTTGCTGGACGACTGGCGAACTCGATCGCGCCAGCGTCGTCTCGATATTCTGGACGGTGCTGGCGAGGAGTTGCCCTGCTGCCTTGGCGCTGAGGAGAAGACGGTTCAGATCACTCATGAGCCGGGGATCGTAGGAGCGTTGCGCGGCATTGCAAACACGGCATCCGCGCGCCGTCGCGCGTTAGTTCCCCGGCGGCTTGGCGTCTGCGGGCGCAGGCGCTGGCGCGGGTGCGGGTGCAGGTTCAGCGGGTGCGGTTGAAGCCGGTGCTGCGGGCGCAGGAGTCGCAGGTGCCGGAGTCGCAGGTGCCGGAGTCGCAGGTGCCGGAGTCGCGGGTGCCGGAGTCGCGGGTGCCGGGGTGGCGGGTGCCGGAGTTGCCGCTGCTGGCTTGGGCGGCGCGGGCGCGGGCGCTTTGGGGGCCGGAGCAGTGAGCTTGTTCAGTTCGGCGAGCTCGCGCATCGCCTCCATCTGGAACGGCGTGTTCTGATGCTGCGCGAGGATCTGCTCGTAGATGCTCTTGGCTTGATCGGTCTGGCCTTTGAGCCGCTGGATGCGCGCCTGGCCGAGCAGCGCGATCGGCGCGGCGTAGCTGCCGGGGTAGGAGGTCGTGACTTTCTGGAAACCGGTGAGCGCTTCGTCATTCTTCCCGCCTGCCTCCGCATTCTGCGCGAGGCTGAGCCATGCGCCGCCGATCAGCGGATGCTGCGGGCTCTTATCGATGAAGCCGCGCAGGGTCGCGTTCGCATCGTCGAGCTTGCCATCGTCGCGCTGGAGCGCGGCGAGCTTGAGTTGCGCGTTGGCCGCGGCGATCTGGCCGGGGTGCTCGGCGATCACGCGCTTGAAGTCCTCGATGGTCTTCGCCCCAGCGAATGCGTTCTCAGCCGACTCCCGCGCGCTGCGTTCGCTGAACGTGAAGATCGTATAGCCCGTCAGCCCGACGACGAGCAGCACGACGAACGCGAGGATCTTCGTCTTGTGCAGATACCAAAACTCGATCGGATCGAAATGCTGCTCCTCGGGAGTGGGCGAAGTCGGTTGCTGTGATGTCTCGGCGGGGCTGGCCATGGGGCGGCGACGTTTCCAGAGGTCCCCGCGTGGCGCAAGCGGTTAGTCCCGCCGCGCGATCACCTCGTGCGTCTGCTTGGTCTTCACCACCGAATCCGCCGGCACCACGCCGCGCCAGACCGTGCCGGGATACACGATCGAGCGGCGGCCGATGAGCGAACCGGGGTTGATCACCGAGTTGCATCCGATCTCCGCGAAGTCGCCCACGACCGCGCCGAACTTCTTCAGCCCTGTCGGCACGAACGAGCCCTCGAACGGCACGGTGATCTCGCCGCGGTCGAGCTTCACATTGGAAAGGATCACGCCCGCACCGAGGTGCGCGCGGTAGCCGACGATCGAGTCGCCCACGTAGTTGAAGTGCGGCACCTGCGCCTCGTTGAAGACGATGCAGTTCTTGAACTCGCACGAGTTCCCGATCACGCAGCCCTCGCCGATGATCACGTTCTCGCGGATGTAGGCCCCGTTGCGGATCTCGCAGCCCTCGCCGATCCACGCCGGCCCCTTCACCATCGCGCCCTGCTCGATCACCGTGCCTTTGCCGACATAGACGGCGTTGCTCACAAACGGCTTGCCGACCAGGCGCGCGAGGATCTGCGGCTTGAGCCGGAACTGGAGGTAGCTCTGGATTTGCTTGAGCGCGTCCCACGCGTTCGTCGCGTTCTCGAAGAGCATCCGGTGCTCGGTGTGATTGAGATCGAGGTAGTCGTCGGGAGCGAAAGTCATGGGCGCGCACTTGTAGGCACCTGCGTGGGCCGGGGCAAATCATTGCGCGTGAAGCCCGACACGATCGGCGTGCCTGCGGTTCTTCGTTCCGTCCCGCGCGGCCCTCTGCTAGACGACCCGCGTGGAAATCCGAGAACCCGCCTCATTCGCGCACCTGCTGCACCAAAGCGCGCGGGCGCGCAGAGCGAAATCCGTTCGGGTTGATTCTGGCAATCATCGCCGGTTCTGACACCATGCGCGCCGCGTTCGCCGCGATGAAAAAGAAACCCGCTCAGAAAAAGCCAACACCGCTTTATCGCAAAAAGCCGCTTGTGCGGAAGAAACCGCTCAGTCCGCGGGCTGCCAGCAAAGCTAAGCTCTCGGTGGTCCGCGAAGACCCGGCGAAATACGGGACACCGCAATGCCGGGTTGAGGCAATCGCTCACACAACGATCGACTTGTTTTGTGGCGCTGGGGGCATCACCGAAGGTTTTCGGCGGGCAGGCTTCTCGTGCTTCTACGCGAACGACATCAATCACTGGGCGGTAGAAACATTTCGCGCAAATCATCCGAACACGACGGCGGATAACCGCCCGGTTGAGAAAGTGGACGCGGCGGCGCTGCGCCGCTCTCTCGATCTCCAGCCCGGGCAACTCGACGTGCTCGTTGGTGGGCCGCCATGCCAAGGTTTCTCAATCAACGCGCCGGAGCGATTCCTCGAAGACCCGCGCAACAGCCTGTTCAAACACTACATTCGTTTCCTCGACGAGTTTCAGCCGAAGACGCTGCTCATCGAGAATGAGCCGGGGATGCTTTCGCTCTTAGCTGCATGATTCAGTTCCAATTCTTTCCACGGTCCGTGGGCCTCACTGAACCGATTGCAACGGTGGTCGAATGCTTCCGCAAAGCGACGCAGCAAATCTCCTCACCTGACCATAAACTATCCAGCGACGGTGTGCTCCGCGTGCTTCGGCCCTATCTCGAAACAGCGGGCTACCGGGTGGAGACTGGAAAGAACCGAGATCAGAAAATCAAGGTGCCTGTGCTGTTCGGGCTGAACAACAGCATTGATAAGTTCTTCGACGCTGACGCCATCAGCGCAGACGGCAAGATCGTCGTGGAAATCGAAGCCGGGCGCGCCTTGGACAACTACCAGTTCCTAAAGGACATCTTTCAAGCCAGCCTCATGTGTGGGGTCGAGTATCTCGTCATTGCTGTGCGGAACCACTATCGTGGCACTCATACTTTCGAGCGCATCGCCGTCTTCATCGAAACGCTCTACGTTGCCAATCGTATCCGTCTTCCGCTCCACGGCATCTTGCTCATCGGCTACTAACCACGACCCTCGCAATGAAACTCCGCACAACCGTTTGGACGCTTTCGTGGGATACTGATTCCGGCACCGATTGCCAAGTGTTCGGCTCTGAGGGCGATTGGTTCGCTTTCTTCCGTGGCGTCATCGAATCGGCCATCTGCGACATTGATTCCTCCGAGGCAGACGCCATCCGGGCGGCGCTCGTTCAAGAAGATGTGGCGCTGGCCTACGAGCTTTGGCAGCAAAGCTACAAACCCGAACTCGATACCTACAATTGGGATTCGCAAGATCTGGACGTCGAAGCCTCGCCAGCGGTGGCATTAGTTCGCGACTGACTGACGTGCGCCCCGGCAGGGGCGTTGGAAAAGATGCGCCATGCCCTCCAGCCGGTAAGTTGACGCGCGCGCAGCAGCGCAACCATGAGCAGTTCGGTGCCGCTGGCCTCGGGAGCGGATGAGCGACATGACTTCGCTGCGCTGCGCTTTGGCGACGCGGCGTGCGGCTGCTGGGCAGTCCAGATTTTGTCTTTCGCGCGGCGAAGCTCGCCGTGTTTGTCGATGGCTGTTTCTGGCATGCCTGCCCCCGTCATGGCCGCGTGCCGGATTCGCGGCGCGACTACTGGGTTCCGAAGCTCACGCGCAACAAATCCCGCGACCGCGCTGTGAGCCGCGCGTTGCGCGCGGCGGGGTGGCGGGTCGTGCGCGTTTGGGAATGCGCGCTCAGCGCCAAGCGGCAGGCGGCGACGCTGAGACGGATCGCACGGGCGCTGGCGGCTGGCTCGGCGTCGGCAACGACTCCACCTACAACCACTCCGACTGCCTCGAAAAGTTCCCATTCCCCACCGCGACCGAAGCGCAGCAAACGCATATCCGCGACCTCGCCGAGCGCCTCGACACCCACCGCAAACGCCAGCAAGCCCAGCACCCGAAGCTGACGCTGACCGATTGCTACAACGTGCTCGAAAAGCTGCGGAGCGCTGGAGGGCATCGCGCCGTCGATGCCGGGGAGCGGGGCACCGACGGCGCGGTGCCCTCCAGCCTCGCCCTCACCGCGAAGGAACGCGTGATCCACGAGCACGGCCTCGTCACCGTCCTCCGCCAGCTCCACGACGACCTCGACGCCGCCGTCGCCTCCGCCTACGCCCTCCCGCCCACCGCCAGCGACGAAGCCATCCTCACCCACCTCTGCGCCCTCAACGCCCAACGCGCCGCCGAAGAACGCGCCGGCACCATCCGCTACCTGCGCCCCGCCTTCCAAAACCCCGCCAGCACCGCCACGCAAACCACCCTCGCCACCGGCGAAGGCCTGGACGGCACCGACGCGACCAACGCCACCGCCCCCGCCGGCAAACCCACCGGCAAACCCACCGGCAAACTCGCCTGGCCGAAAACCTTCGCCGAACAAGCCCTCGCCGTCCGCACCGCCCTCACCACCTTCGCCGCCCCCGCCGATGCCGCGACGCTGGCCGGAACCTTTAAGAGCGGCAAAGCCGACCGCATCGAAGACCTCCTCGAAACCCTCGCCAGCCTCGGCCAGGCCCGCACCCTGCCCGCAGGGAATTACGTCGCGGCTTGAGGAGGCGCGCAGATGAGCGCGAAAATACGGGTGCCGTGCCGCGGCGGGGCGTCCCGGAGGGACGAAGCGAGACTAGCCCCGGGCGTCAGCCCGGGGTATCGGGCCAAAAGGGAACGCACCCTGAAGGGGTGCCAGAAAAGTCGGAGCCGGGAGGACCCGTTCTCCCGCCCCTTCAGGGCGGATGACGTTTGGGGATGGGAACCCCGGGTTGGCACCCGGGGCTACCCCAAGTTCGACAGTTGACCCAGCCTTTCGGGTATTATGAGGGTGGTTAAAAGGAATGCTTCTCTTGGAACGGTGTGAGGTGGAGTGCGTTTGGCGTTGTAGTG
>VFJQ01000094.1 GCA_009885995.1 Verrucomicrobiota bacterium | reverse complement strand
CGTTTATCTGGACAGCCAAAGCCAACGACATCCTCGCCAAAGTGGCCCGCGCCCGGAAAAAGCTCCCACGCAAACAAACGTCACGCTAATTGCGAAGCACTACACTAGCGGTTGAGTAAATCTGTCCCGCTAGGGAAGCCGGACGTTTCCAAACACAGCGATCACGATTAGACTCCACACCTCCACCACGAATGAACATCCGCTCAGCGACCTTTCAAATCATCGAGCACACGTTGGGATGGAACTAACCGCGCCTGTCGCAAAGCCATGAGCCGATGACGCTGGAAGCCCTTGGCTGGAATGCGGCGTTCGAGGAGGAGTTCGCTCCTTACCGCACGCAGGGCTGGAAACCGGCCCGCTTGATTCGGGACAATAAGATCACTTACGGCGCACTATTGGAAGGTGGCGAGGAGTTGGAAGTTACGATGAGCGGCAAGATCTATCACGATGCCGAGACCGACGCCGAGCTTCCCGCAGTTGGCGACTGGGTGGCGCTGGAACACGGCGGTGGCGATGGCGAGACGATGATCCGCGCGCGACTCACGCGACAAACTTGCCTCTCGCGCAAGATGTCCGGGCGGAGCACCGAGGAACAAGTGATCGCGGCCAATGTCTCGGTCGTCGTGGTCGTGACGGATGCCGGTGCCGATCTCAGCCTCCGGCGCATGGAGCGCTACTTCGCCATCATCGGCAAAAGCGGGGCGAAAGCCGTGGTGCTGGTGAACAAGTCCGATCTGTTTCCGGACCAAAAAAATCAGGAAGCAGCGAACTCGATCCGCGCGCTCAATCCGAAGGCGGATGTCCACATCACCAGCGCGGAGAAAGGGACGAGCCTGAAGGTGCTGCGACAATATCTAAAGCGCGGCGTCTCGATGACCCTCGTGGGTTCCAGCGGCGTCGGAAAATCGTCGGTGACGAACTATCTCGTCGGCGAGGACTTCCAATGGACCAATGAGGTCAACGAAACGACTGGCAAAGGCCGGCACAGCACCACCGCGCGCGAGCTGATCGTCCTGCCCGGCGGCGGCATCCTGATCGACAACCCCGGCATCCGCGAGGTCCACATGTGGACAGACGAGACCACATTGCGCGAGCGATTTTCCGACATCGAGGACCTGGCTTCGCAGTGCAAATTCCACGACTGCAAACATGGCACGGATGCAGGCTGCGCGATCCGCGTGGCGGTGGCTGCCGGGAAGATGGACGCTGCGCGTTTCGAGGGTTACCGGAAGCTGGAAGAGGAGATCGAGAAGCTCCGCGCTAGCCGCAAGAAACGGCAGATGACCGGCGACCGGCACATCCGGCGCGCTCAGCAAAGCAAGTCGCAAAAATATGCCGAGCGCAGCGATCCCGATCGCGAATACGAGCGGTTTCGCAAGTGAGTTGAGAGACGAGAGCAAAGTCGAATCATCCAGTCTCTGGCGCAGCCCACATGTCGGGGCGCTAAGGCGGGGCACGCTCCGACGGCATCTCCTTCCCGCTCAAGCACGCAAAAAAGTTTTCACTTCGGTCGGTCATGCTGTGTCCACATGAGTCCCTATTGGTTCGCCTCTGTCATACGTAAAACGCTTACCATCCTGTTGTTACAAACGACATATCGGTTTCGATTCAGACAAAAGCGGAATACCAGTCGTGTCGTTGGAGCATCAAATTCTAGCGCCTCTGCTCACGTCATCACCCGCAATGCTCCACGAAGCGCAACCACCAAAATCCGCATCATCCTACGTCAAGATGCCCGGCTGCGTCGGCCGCATGCGGCGCTACTTCTCGAAGCGCAGAGACAACTCATGGAGCGACCAGAATTTCAAGGATTGGATTGGTATTGGCATCCACACCAGACCCACGGTGACTTCGAGGCTGACCTCATGGGCTGGCGCGATCAGAATTTATTGGTGGTCGTCGAGGCGAGCACCGTCACCAAGGCTGTGGGCACGCTGAAGCCTCGCATCGAAAAGGCCATCGCGAATTTGGCTCAAGTCGAGCATCCAGCAGAACGCTTCTTTTACTGCTACACGGAATCGTGCGCTGCATGGGCGAGGAGCGTTGCCGCACGGATTTATCCCCGAAAGCGGGTCGCGATTATCGCCTTAGCCAGCGAGCAAAACATCAGTCCTCCTAAGCCGTGCTGATTATCGCTTTTTCCTCGGTGCAGCATGTTCCCAAGCAATGCCGCCGACCAAATTCCGCGTCTTGGCGAAAGTCAGATCAATTCGGCCAAGGCCCGGAGCTGCGAACCTGTGAGCGGCAATCCCTGCTTTTCCATGGTATCCAGCAATTCCTCGGCAGTGAGGGGTGATTTCTTGAGCGTGGCGCGTTGGTTTTTCAAAGCCCGGCAGACGGAACTCCAGTCGAGGGTGTTGAGATGGCTGACGGATATGACAGCGAGCGGCACCGGGCGCTTTTACCGGGTGCAGGTGAGCAAGCCGTGACCAGAGTGAGATGGGGCCGCGGCGGTGCGGCGTGCGCTCCATGAGCGCCGATCGGCGCTGAAAGCCGGCGCTACCTGCATGTTGAAGCGGGTGTGACGTTACGCCGGGGTGACCCAAATCTCTCCGCCGCGCATCTCCACCGGAAACCGTGGCAGCGACCGTGGCGGTGGCCCGGCGAGCACACGCCCGTCTTCGGCGCTGAAAAATCCCTCGTGGCACGGGCAGTAAAACTCGCGCTTCTCGTGCCGGTAATGCACCGGACACATCAGGTGCGTGCAGCTCTGGCTGTAGGCCACGAATTCGCTCTCGCTCAGCCGCACAAGGATTGCCGGATGATGCTCGGTCGGATAGGCGAAGAGCTTGTAGCCGCCGACCGGCAGTTCCTCGACGCGCGCGATGAGATTCGGCTCCGTCGCTTTCGGCTGTGGAAAAAGTTTATCCTTCGCCAGCCATCCGCCGCCCACCGCGAGCGCTGAGCAGCACGCGACTTTGCAAAACTGCCGCCGCGAAACGTCGTGCTCGTCGGATTGGCGGATGGGGAAGGTGGACTTCCAGTTGGGTGCCGGGGTGTCACTCATGGGTTCGCTTCTGCGTAGCCGATTTTCGGCGCCGAGTAGATCGAGAGGAACACGGCATCCTCGCTGCCTTCGTTGATCGCACCATGCACCTCGTGGTGATCCGCGACATCGAACTCCCCAGCGCGGATCGCCTTCCGCTCGCCATCGCCGAGGTAATACGTGAGCGCGCCGCGGAGCATGACCCATGTGTCCTGTCCGTCTGGATGAAGGTGGGCGGGCACTTCCTGGCCGGGTCGCAGACCCCACACCGCGACGCTGGAATGTTCAGTGATGACGATCTCGGTTACAGTCGCCTTCTCGTCGGAGAAACGGACGAAGGTTTCAGGATCAAACATTCGTTGGTTCATGGATGGCATTGGCAATGGCTTCCGCAGCGCGCTGGAGCTTCCTCGGAAGCAGGCAAAAAATCTTCCCACACAGCGCTCGCCGCCACGTCTGGCGCGCCGGCCCGCGTGAGTTCGAATGGATCGAAGTCCTTCCCCTCCCACGGCAGGAAATCGAGCACCTCGAACGGGAGCGCTCTCATATCAGGCGCAGTCATCATGTTCACCTTCGTGCGCACCGTCTGGCGGCCGAACTGGAACTCGTTCACCGGCGTTTCGCGCCGCATCGCCGCGATGTCCTCGCGCCGGCCGTAGTAGAGCGCGCCGCTCGGGCAGACCGTCGCGCACATAGGCTTCTTCCCGACGCTCGTGCGGTCGTAGCACATGTCGCACTTCATCATCAGGTCGAGCTCGGTCTTCATTTTCGGCACGCCGAAGGGGCACGCGATGACGCAGTTCGAGCACGCCACGCAGCGCGGCTTCGCGGCGCTGTGGACGATGCCGTGGTCGTCCTGCTTGATCGCATCCGCCGGGCACACGCGCGCGCACGTCGGGTCCTCGCAGTGCATGCAGACGACCGGCGCCGTTTGCACGCCAGTCGGACGATGGACGTATTCGAGATGGATCATCGCCTGCCCGCGATGCGTCCCACATTCCGCGCACGCCTGCACGCACGCCTGGCAGCCGATGCAGCGCGAGGGGTCGAGGAAGAATTCGAGATCGCCGTTGGTCATCGCACCTTCTCCACGCGGCACGCGCAGACTTTGTATTCGGGAATCTTCGAGATCGGATCGAGCGCGCGATTGGTGAGCTGATTCGCCGCCTTCTTTCCTGCCCAGTGATACGGGATGAAGACCGTATCGGGTCGGATGGTCTTCACGACCTGTGCCGGCAGCGTGATGTCGCCGCGCCGCGTCACGACTCGCACCACGTCGCGATCCTTGATCCCGAGCCGCTCGGCGAGGAGCGGGTGCATTTCGCACAGCGGCTCCGGGTATTGATCCACGAGCCCGCCGATGCGCCGCGTCTGCGTGCCGCTGAGGTATTGGGAGACGACGCGGCCGCTCGTGAAGAAGATCGGAAACTCCGGGTCCACGTCCTCGGCGGGCGGGCGATATTCGTAGGCGTGGAACTTCGCCTTGCCGTCGGGGTGATGGAACTTCCCGCCCTCGAACAGCCGCGGCGTGCCCGGATGCTCCGGCGTCGGGCACGGCCAGAAGACTCCCATGTTCTGCTCGATCTTCTCGTAAGTCATCCCGCTGTAGTCGATCGGTCCGCCCTTCGAAGCCGCGGTGAGTTCGGTGAAAATCTCGCCCGCATTTTTGTATGTGAAGAACTTCTCTTTCCCAAGCAACTCGGCGAGTTCGCAGATGATCTTCCAGTCCACGCGCGCGTTTTCCGGCGGCGAGACCGAATTGCGCAGCCGCACGCAGCGGCCCTCGCCGGTCGTCACCGTGCCTTCGTCCTCCTCCTGCAATGAACCCGCGAGCACCACGTCCGCGTAGCGCGCGGTCTCGCTGAGGAAGAAATCGATGCAGCCGAAGAACTCGAGCTTCTCGAGCGCGGCGCGCGTGCGGTTCGAATCGGGGATCGAGACGAGCGGGTTGAAGCTGATCGAGAGCAGGCCCTTGATCTCGCCGCGCTCGATCGCGTCGATGATCTCGCATGCGGTGAGCCCTTGCTTCGGCAGCTCCGGCTCGGGGATTCCCCAGAAGTCCGCGATGAACTCGCGATGCTCCGGTTTGTTGATGTCGCGGCCGCCGGGGAGCTGATTGCACCGCTGCCCGTGCTCGCGTCCGCCCTGCCCGTTACCTTGCCCAGTGATCGTCCCGTAACCGCTGCCCGGCTTGCCAATGCGGCCCGTCGCGAGCACGAGATTGATGTAGGTGAGCACGTTCTCGACGCCCTTCGTGTGGTGCTCGATGCCGCGCGCGTGCAGCAGCATCGAGGTCTCCGCCGGGCCCCACATCTCCGCCGCCTTAATGATGCTCGCCGCCGGCACGCCCGTGATTTTCTCGGTCACCTCCGGCGTGTAGCGCTTCACGAGTTCGCGCACCTTGTCGAAGTCGTGCGTGTGCTCGGCGATGAACTTCTCGTCCGTCCACCCGCGCTCGATCATCACGTGCAGGATGCCATTCGCGAGCGCGCTGTCGCGGCCCGGGCGCACGGGGAGAAAGAGGTCTGCCGTGCGCGCGATCGGCGTGATGCGCGGGTCGATGACGATGATCTTTGCGCCCGCATCGCGCGCCCGCCACACGTAGTCCGTGAGAATCGGGAAGCACTCCGCGAGGTTCGTGCCCGTGAGGATGATGACCTTCGCGAGCGGGATGTCGCTCCACGGATTCGCCGCGCGATCCACGCCGAACGCCATGCGATTCGCTGCGCCCGCGCTCACCATGCAGAGCCGCCCGTTGTAATCGATGTTCGCCGTCTGGAGCGCGATGCGCGCGAACTTCCCGTTGAGATACGCCTTCTCGTTCGTCATCGATGCGCCGCCAAGGAAGGCGAAGGCGTCTTTCCCGTGCTTCGCCTGGATGTCTTTGATCGCCGCTGCGGTCTTGTGCATCGCCTCATACCAGCCCGCCGCGCGAAAGCCGTCTTCGCTGCGGATGAGCGGTGTGAGCAGGCGGTCCGGGTGATCGTTCTGCAGGTAGCGCTTCACGCCCTTGGGACAGAGCTTGCCTTGGTTGACCGGAAATTCCTCCCACGGCTCGAAGCCCGTGACCTTGTTGTCTTTCACCTTGAGCTGGATGCCGCATTGCACGCCGCAGAAGCAGCAATGCGTCTTCACGAGTTTGTCCGGCTCGCCGTTGTCCCAGCCGCCGGAGGGCGTGTGCGCGGGCGTCGGACCGTAGAGTTCGATGTATTTTTCCTCGGGAATCGTGAGCGTGGCCATGAAAGTCAGCGACCGATCGTGCGGCCTTGGTTGAGGGCGAGAAGGCCGCGCCGGCACGCGGGGCAGACGTCCTGATAATGCACTTCGCCCTGCGCGCCGGAGAAGCGGTAGTTGAAGCCGAGTTCGTCGAGCACGGTCTTGAGATCATCGACGTGCATCTGGCTCGCGAAGTCTTCGCCGCACCGGATGCAGTGCGCGCGCGGGCCGGTGGCGCCGACTTTTTTGTAGCGGCTCACGCACAGCGAGCACGTGCGCTGGAACATGTGGAAGAGCTTGCTGAACGGAATGTAGAGCAGCAGCGAAACGACGGCGACCATGTGCACGATCGCCCACAGGCCGTGTCCGCGACCGGCGAGGAATTTGTAGCTCACCGTGAGCGCGAGCCCTGTCGCGGTGACGGCGAAGATGAGCAGCAGCGGCACGATGTCCTCGGTGAAGGTCTGCGTCGCGCGCTCGCCCGCGTCGGTGAGGCGGCGCCACGCCGCCATCACGAGGCCGATGAGCACGAGCACGGCGGAGATATTCAGCAGGTTGAACATCACGAACGCCTTCACGCTGTGAACGCTGAAGCTGTCCACGTTCACGCCGAGTGCCACGACGCGATACATCTCAGCATCGCCGCCTAGCGGCTCAAAATGAATCCACCCGAACACAAGCGGGAACGTGATTGCAAACGCCAGCGTGCAGCCCCCCGAGAGGCACAGGTGCATCATCCAGCGAACCAGACCACGGCGCCGGATGAATTCCTGCGCGACGAAGTTCCGCGCGAGTGCAAACCCGAGCGTGCCGGCGCCGTGAGGCACGGGGATCGGCGCAGGCTTCTCGGTTGGTGCGGATTTCCCCGCGCGGCGGAAGAGCAGTTGCAGTCCGCGCTTGAAATACATCCGCGACGGCGGTCGCTGCGCCCAGACCGTGAAACGGTAGCCCACCGCGAACGCCGCCATGAGCGAGCCGAGCGCGTAGCCCGTGAGCGCGGGATCGAAGTGCCGCATCCCGCCCGATCCGATCGCGATGGCAGCGAGCGTCGCGAGGACGAGCGCCGCACCGGCGATGAGCGCGGCGGACCTACTCCTCATTCGAGAAAATCCCCTGGAGCGTGTTCACATCGTGCCGCGCGGTGAAGGCCTGAAAGCCTTCGCCTTCCGCGCGATGCCGCAGATAGCCGCGCAGCATCTTCTCCATCAGCGGCGCGAGTTCATCGTGCGGGATGCTCGCGAAGACCTGCCGGCCCACGGCCTGATTCTTCCCGAAGCCGCCGCCGACGAACACGTGGTAGCCGTCGAGCGTTTCGCCCGCGCGCTTCACCTTCTTGCCGAGCAGGCCGATGTCGCCCATGTAGTGCTGCGCGCACGAATTCGGGCAGCCGGTGAGGTGAATATTCACCGGCGCGTCGAGCTTCACGCGTTTGTCGAGGTAGGCGCTCAGCGCGAGCGCGTGGCCCTTCGTGTCGGCCTGCGCGAACTTACAGTAGCTGTTGCCCGTGCAGGCGATGATGCCGCTGCGGAGGTTCGACTGCTCCGTGTCGAAGCCGAGCTTGCACACCGCTTTCTTCACGGTCGCGACGTAGGCATCGGGCACGTTCGGGATAATGAAGTTCTGCCAAACCGTCAGCCGCACTTCGCCCGAGCCATACAGATCGGCGATCTCGGCGATGCGGATCATCTGCTTCGCCGTGATCTGCCCGACCGGCACGGCGACGCCGACGAAGTTGAGCCCCTTCTGCTTCTGTGCATACACACCGACGTGGGAGTGCGGCAGCTCCTGGCTCGGGTAGATCATCTGCGCGGGATCGAAGGCCGCGCGCTGGAGTTCGGAGCCGAGCAGTTTCTCCGTCTCGGCGAGATACTGATCGAGCGTCCACTTCTCGAGCAGGTGCTTGAGCCGCGCCTTCTTCCGGTCGGTGCGGTTGCCGTTCGCGATGAAAACGCGCACGAGCGCGACGACGACCTTGTTGATCTCCGCCGGTTTCACCAGCACGCCGAGGTCGCGCGCGAACGCCTTGTGCCCCGTTGCGCCGCCGACCGCGATGCGGAAGAAAACGTCGTCGCCGCCCTTCACCGCTTTCACGCCGATGTCGTTCGTGTCTTCGACGGAGCCGATCAGCCCGCCGCCGTCGTAGGCGATGTTGAACTTGCGCGGCAGGTCGTAGAACGAGCGGTCGTTGATGATGATGTGAGCGAGTTCATCGACGAAGGGTCGCACGTCGATCAGCTCCTGCGGATCGACGCCCGCGGTCGGGTTGCCCGTGAGGTTGCGGATGTTGTCCGCGCCCGCGCCGCGGGTGTGCAGGCCGACCGACTGCACGCGGCGCAGAAACTCCGGCGCGTCCTTCGGCTCGATGAGCCGGATCTGGAAATTCGCCCGCGTGGTGATCTGCACATAGCCGGTCGTAATCTCCTTCGCGATGTGCGCGAGCTCGCGGAGTTGGTAGGTCTTCACGATCCCGCCGGGGATGCGCAGCCGCGCCATGAAGGCTTCCTTGTTCGGCGTGAGGAAGAAGAGGCCGTTCCACTTGAAGCGGAAGATCTCCTCCTTGTCGGGCGCCTTGTTGTGGACGGCGTTGTCGAGCAGGTCCTGGTAGGTGTCGAGCGGATGCAGTTCGTGCTTCACGCGCTCCTCGAAGATGAGGTCGTCGAGGTTCACCGTCTTCTTCGGCAGTGGTGTCGCCTCCACGTCGCTGAAGCGCAGCCCGCGCGCGGCTGCGCCGGCGAAGAACCCGGTAAGGTAGCTGGCTTGGTCGGGCGTCAGCGGTGCGCCGGCGATCGAGTCGATGGGCAGGGTCGAGGTGCTCATGGTCAGTAAACGTCGCGCTGATAGCGCTTTTCGGATTTCAGCTTCTTCACGTATTCGGCAGCCGCGTCGGCGCTGAGGCCGCCGATGGTCTCGCAGACTTTGTGCAGCGCGGCGTCCACGTCCTTCGCCATGCGGCTGGCATCGCCGCAGACATAGAAGTGCGCGCCGCCCTCCAGCCACGCCCACAACTCCGCGGCGCTCTCGAGCATCCGCTGCTGCACGTAGATTTTCTCCGCCTGGTCGCGCGAGAAGGCGAGGTCTAGCCGCGCGAGGTGGCCGCCGGTGCGCCACGCTTCGAGCGTGTCTTCGTAGAGGTAGTCGAGGGCGCGACGCTGATCGCCGAAGAAGAGCCAGTTGCGGCCATTCGCGCCGGCGATCTCGCGCTCTTCGAGGAATGCGCGGAACGGCGCGATGCCCGTGCCCGGCCCGACCATGATGATGTCGCGGCTCGCGTCGGCGGGCAGCTTGAAGCCATGCGATGGCTGCACCCACACGGGCAGCGCGGTATCGGCGGCGCAGCGGTCGGCGAGGAAGGTGGAGCACACGCCTTTGCGAGCGCGGCCATGCGCAGTGTAGCGCACGGAGCCGACGGTGAGATGCACTTCGTCGGGATGCGCCGCGAGGCTCGATGCGATGGAGTATAGCCGCGGCTGGAGCTTCTTCAGCACGGCGATGAGGTCGGTGGCGCTGAACCCCGCGATGAAGTCGATGACCTCGCGGCCCCACAGGAATTTCTTCAACTCCTCGCGCCGCGCGGGATCGAGAAGCGCTGCGAGTTCGCCGTCGGGATTCCGTGCGGCGGCGGCCTTGAGCAGATCGGTCGAGGGTTTCGCGATGTCGAAGTGCTGCGCGAGCGCGAGGCGCAATGGGAGTTCGCCGGCCTCGGTCTTCACAGCCTCCTCGCCATCGCACCCGAGCGCGGCGAGCACATCGGCGACGAGCTGCGGGCAGTTTGTCGGCATCACACCGAGCGCATCGCCGACTTCGTAAGTGGTGCCACTACCCGCGAGCGCGATCTCGAAATGGCGCACCTCTTTTTCCGAGCCATCGCGGGTGAGCTTCAGATTCGCCGCGAGGCGGGCGGCGAAGGGGTGCTTCCGATCGTGCGTGGTGATCGGTGGTGCCTCGATGGTGGCAGCTTCTGCGGATGCCGCGGTCACAGTCCCATTCGCACCGGCGAGCGCCGCGAGTGCCGCTTCGCTCCACGCATTCGCCGCCGTCTCGTAGTCCACGTCGCAATCCACGCGTGGATGCACGCGCTTTGCGCCGAGGGCTTCGAGGCGTGCGTCGCACTTTTTTCCGAACTCGCAGAACATCGGATAATTCGTGTCGCCGAGCGCGAGCACGGAAAACTTCGTCTTCTCCAGCCGCGGCGCGGCATCGCTCACCAGCCAACTCCAGAATGGCTGCGCATTGTCCGGCGGATCGCCGTCGCCGTAGGTGCTGGTGATGACGAGCATGCGCTCCTCCTTCGTGAGATCGACGGTGTCGAACTTCTCCATGCACACGAGCTTCGGCGCGAAGCCCTTGGCCTCTGCCGCCTTCGCGTTCTTTTTCGCGAGCGCCTCGGAAGTGCCAGTTTGCGAGCCGTAGAGGATCGTGAGCGGCTTGCGCGGTGCCGCGGGCGCGTTCGGTGTGGGCGCGGTGCCGGCATTCGAGAATAGTCCGGCGAGCCAGCCGTTGAGCCACTGGCGTTGCTCGGCGGTGAATGGCGCGTTGTCGGGAATGAATGGGATCGGTGGCATCAGTGCGTGAGCAGGCGGAAAAGCAGGAAGAGTGTGGCAGCGAACAGCAGCCAGAATCCGGTGCGGTAGAAGGCGAGGGGATCGCGTTCGAGCAGCGGCGCGTCGGCTCGGTAAAACGGCTCGACGCGCCCCGGGTTCGCGAGGTCGAAAGCCAACTCGCTGTAGTGCTGGTAGCGGCGCTCGGGGTCGATAGAGAGCGCGCGCAGGATCACGTGGTCGAGCCACGCGGGGATGTTCGCGTTGAGCGCACTGGGCCGCTTCGGCGGTTGAAAGACCGGCGTCTGGAACCGCTCGATCTCGCCGAAGGGAAACTTGCGCGTGAGCGCTTCGTAAAGCGTGACGCCGATGGCGAAGATCTCAGTGCGCTCGCTGATCGGCGCGCCGTGGAAGCGCTCGGGCGCGAGGTAGCTCGGCGTGCCGGCGCGGCTCGTGACGCTGAAGACTTCGGCGCTGCTGCCGAGGTCGATGAGCTTGAACCGCACGCGATCGTAGTCGGCGACGGCGAGGATGTTCTCGGGCTTGAGGTCGCCGTGGACGAGATCGAGCGCGAGCAGCCGTGCGCCGGCGTCGGCCAGGAAGTTTCCGAGGCGCACCGCCTCATCCACGCCGAGTCGGCGGGAGGTGAGCAGCGTCTTCAGGCTCGGCGCTTCGACGAACTCCTGCACGTAGAAGCGCACCGTCGCGCGCTCGGGCGTGAACGCGGCGACAAATGGTTCGCCTTCGATGCGGCTCGCGTTCCACGCTTCCTTTACGAAACGCTCGAGGATCGTCTCGTCGTCGCGCGCTTCGATCGGCGCGAACTTTAGCGTCCAGCGCCGGTCGTCCTTTGCGGCGAGCCACACGCGATCCGTGCCGGTGAAGGGCCGGATGAGTTCGTAGCCGTCGATCACGTCGCTCTTGGCGAGTGACTCGGGAATGCTGAGGGGCTGTTCGCGCACGGCTCGCAGCTTACCCGTCTTCGCGACCTCGACCACAATCGCGCTCATGTCGTCGAGGTTGAATTCGGTGGCGAGTTCGCGTGCGTGCTGCACGATCGCGCGCGCCGCCGAGTGATGCGTGAGGCGCGCGGCGAGGTCGTCTTCGCTGAGCACGTTGCTGATTCCATCCGAGCAGAGGAAGGCAATGTCGCCGTCGCTCAGTTCGCGCTCGAAGCAGTGCGGCTCGACATCGATCTCCAGCCCGATCGCGCGGCTGAGCACGTGCTCCATTCCGTCGTGGACGTGGTCTTCCGAGAGCCGCGTGAGGGTGCCGCCGCGCGCGAGGTAGATGCGCGAGTCGCCGACATTGAGGCCGAAGAGCCGGTTGCCTTCGATCACCGCGACCGAGAGCGTCGAGATCATCTCCGGCGCGGCGTAGAGCGCGAGCGACTCCTGGTGGAGCGTGCGGTTGAGCAGCTTGGTGAATTCCGCGAGCGCCTTCTGCGGGCTCCACGCGGCCGGGCGGGCTTCGTAGTTGCTGACCAGCGATTTCACGATCCGCGACGACGCGTCGCGGCCCTTGAGTGCGCCGCCCGCGCCGTCGGCGAGCACGGCGATGACGGTCTCGCCCCACGCTTTGACGCCGAAGGAATCCTCGGACTCCGCGTCCGTGGATTTGGGCAGGCCGTAGCTGGTCAGGTTTACTTTCAAGAGGTCAGATGCGCGCAGCGGCGACGGCGCCCCACGTGGTGCGCCAGCGAGTCTTCACGAAGCTGAGGCCGACGAGCGCGAGGAGGCAGAGGCTAGCGAAGACGAGCAGCCCCGGCAGATACGCGCCGAAGTGCTGCTTGCTCTGGCCCATCATGTTCGCGAGCAGGAAGCCGCCGAGTCCGCCGCCGCAGCCGACGAGGCCGGTCATCAGGCCGAGATCCTTGCCGAAGCGCTGCGGGAGGAGCTGGAAGACGGAGCCATTGCCCATGCCGAATGCACCGCACGCGACGAAGAACGCGGCGACGTTGAGCCACAAGTTGTTGATGATTCCCCCGAGCACGAGGGCGATGCATGCGACGGTGTAATAGACGTAGAGCGAGCGGATGCCGCCGATGCGATCCGAGATGCCGCCGCCGATCGGTCGCCCGAGCGCGCCGATGGCAGTGCAGAGCGCCACGAGGTCGCCAGCTTGCGAGGGCGTCAGGCCGAAACGGTCCTTGAAATACATGCCGAGCGAGTAGGCGAGCCCGACGAAGCCGCCGAACGTGACCGTGTAGAAGAAGCAGAACCAGTGAACGTCCTTGTCGCGGAACATGCGGAAATAGTCGCCGACCTTTTTCGGCACGACCTGCATGGGCGGCTCCTTCGCCACGATGAGGAAAACCGCGAGGACGAACACCGCGGGGATGATCGCGAAGCCGAACACCGCTTCCCAGCCGTATGCAGCCGCGAGACGCGGCGCGAGGAGCGAGTCGATCACCACGCCGATGTTGCCCGCGCCGGCGAGGCCCATCACGAGACCCTGCATATTCGGCGGATACCACCGGCCCGCCAATGGCAGCGACACGGCGAAACTCGCGCCGGCGACGCCGAGCACCGCTCCCATCGCGAGCGTCGCCTCGTAGCTTTTCAAGCCCACGAACCACGCCACCGCGAGGCCGGTGATGACCACGAGCTGCGCGAGGATGCCCGTGCGCTTCGCGCCGATCCGATCGACGAGGAGGCCGAGGCCGAGCCGGAAGACCCCGCCGAAAAGGATCGGCACCGAGACCATGAAGAAACGCTGCTGCGCGCTGAGGTTCAGCGACTCCGGCGCGGCGATCTGGTTGGCGAGGACGCCGAGGAGCGTCCAGACCATGAAGCTGTAATCGAAGTAGAGAAACGAGGTGACCAGCGTCGGCCAGTGGCCGGAGTTTTTGAGATCGGAAAGTTTCAAGTGGTTGTCGGTGTGGGTTCGCCCGCGCCACTTAGCCGCCGCTGTGCCACAGCCCGTCACATGACAAGATGCGGAACTCTCAATGATTTCATAAAAACGATGAATGCAATTCATGTCCTCTCCACGTCTCTGTGGTTCAGCCGTATATGCGGTCCCGAGGGGCGCATGTGCGGCTCGCCTGCCTTGCGCATTTCGTCTGCGCCGATCCACGAATGAATCGGTCGAAGCGGCAACGAGGTGATGGGAATTGCACACGTTGGTCAAAATCCGTGGGCGTTTCGCGACGGATCCGGAAACGGAGAACGCCGCCCGGTTGACCGCCGGACGGCGCTCCGAACCAACCAAGGACAGAATCTTAGAACGTCAGCTTCGCCTGCACGTAGCCGAAGTCGGCGTCGTCGCTCGGGCCGGTGTCGGCGAGGTAATCGCCGGCAAAGAAGTGCGAGTAGCCGCCTTCGACTTGCAGATACTTGTTCACGTTCCACGTCACCGTGAGATCGGCTTCCGACCCGGCGTAGTTGCCGGCGTCACGGGCGGCGGTGTTGAGCGGACGCACCGTGGCGATGCCGTTGGCGCGATACCACGAGTCCTCCGTCGTCTCGAGCCAGAAGGCGTGATATTCGGCTTTGATCGTCACCGCTTTGACCGGCTGCACCTTAACGCTGAACTCGATATCGTGCATATTCTGCCACGAGAAGACGTCCATCTGGCCGTAGAACTTGTGGTTTGTCGGGAAGAGGTTCTGGAATGTCTGGATGTTGCGATCGGCCGGATCGTCATCGCCGGTGCCGAAGTTGTAGGCGAGGCCGAGGCGCGGCAGCCACGATGTGTCGAACGTGTAGCCGATCCCGCCATGCACGGCGAACGCAGTCAGGTCGAGCCCGCGCACGTTGCCGGTCTGGAAGGCGAACTCGGCGTCGTAGTCGAAGCCGATCGGCTTCGGCGGTTTCGGTGCGACGACGGCCTTGCCGTCCTTGCTCAGCGCCTCGTCCTCATGCGGGGCGAAGGCGCCGGGCTTGGACTTCACACGCGCGCCGAGGGTGAAGAAGTTCGTATCGCCGAGCGGGTTCGCCTGGTAGTCGGGGCCGTCGTTTTCGTGCAGGTGCAGCACGTAGAGATCGGTCGTCTGCACCGGGATCGCCGTGGTGCTGAAATACAAGCCGGAGAAGACCTGCTGGCGATCGGTCTCAGTGCCGTTCACGAAGTCGCTCTGGTTGTATTGGCTGCGCTCGGGCACCACGACCGCTGAGGCGAAGGCATCGAGCGACCAGCTCTTCTCCTCCCAGCGCAGCTTCGCGGCGTCGAACGTGCGGCCGATGTTGTTCCAGTCGAACGCGCCGATGAGCCGCTCGTCGCCGTAACTCAGAATCTGGCGGCCGACCTTGAGCGTGAGCGGGAACGACTTCGGATTGCCGAACTCGACCCATGCCTGGCGCAGATCGAACGCGTCGTCGCCTTCCGCACCGAAGAGGCCGGGGAAGTCGGCCCGGTCGGAGTTAATCTCTCGCGAGTCCTGCGCCTGCGCATAGACCTTCAGCCAATCGGTGAGCGTCAGCTTCATGCCGATGCGCGCGCGCTGGAGAAACCAGTTGTCGTCGGTGGGAGCGTTGACCGCGTCGTTGAAGTCGAAGTTGTTGTCGCGGATTTCCCAACGGAAGCGCTCTTCGAGGTCAAAGCAGATCATGCCGTCGAGGAAGCAAAGCGGATTGCTTTCCTTCTTCGGTTCGACGACGACTTTGGAGTCGGTGACGACTTCTCCTGCCAGGGAGCTAAACGAGTTGCTGACCAGGAGCGCTGCCGCAAGCAGCGCTCCGCTTTTTTTGGTTCGATGGTGTTGTTTCTTCATGTGGTGGTTGGGTTGTTGTTGTTGCTGTTTGTTTTTGGTTTGTCAGGCGGGAACGGTCGCCGCCGAGCCGGACACAGGCTCGACGGCGTGAACACCGGCCACGCCATAGCCGCCGAGGGACGAGCGGTGGGAGCGGTGTTCGAGAAAGCTGATGAGTTCGTGGCGAAGGCGCGGGTAGTCAGGGTGCTCCATCACAGTCTTGCGATCGCGCGGACGCTCGAAGGGCACGCTCAGGATTTCGCCGACGGTCGCCTCGGGACCGTTGGTCATGCAGACGACGCGGTCGCTGAGATAGAGCGCTTCATCCACGTCATGCGTCACCATCATCGCGGTGATGCGTTCCTTCCGCCAAAGCTGGAGCAGCACCGCCTGGAGTTCGTAGCGCGTGAGCGAATCGAGCATCCCGAACGGCTCGTCGAGCAGAAGCATCTTCGGCTTGAGCGCGAAGGCGCGTGCGATGCCGACGCGCTGCCGCATCCCTTGCGAAAGCTCCGCGGGCCGCTTGTCCATCGCGTCGCCGAGACCGACGACGGTGAGGTAATACTCGACGATCTGCCGGCGCTCTTCCTTCGTCGCGGTGAAGAAAACCTGTTCGACGCCGAGCATCACGTTTTCAAAGGCAGTCATCCACGGCAGCAGCGACGGCGACTGGAAGACGATCCCGCGATCCGGACCGGCGCCGGTGATTTCCTTGCCGCCGATGACGATGACGCCCTCGGTGATCTCGGTGAGCCCAGCGAGCATCATGAGCTGCGTGGACTTCCCACAGCCCGAGTGGCCGATCACGGTCACGAACTCGCCATTGGCGATCTTGAGGTTGAAGTCCTTCACGATCACCGCCTCGCCGCCGCCGGGCGCCGGGTAGGATTTCTTGAGCTGCGAAATTTCGACGTAGGCGCTCATACCTCGACCTCCACTTTCACGGGCTGCACTTCATGCGGGCGTTTCGGTTTGCGCTTCGCGCCGAAGACGAAGCGTGAGGTGGTGATCGAGATGTCCTCCGGTTGAATGTCCGGCAGCACGAGCTTGCGCGTGATCGCCGTGGTCGGCTTGCGCTTCGACTCCAGGAGCCGATCGACGACCTCATTGCGCAGGCGCTTGAACTCACGGCACTCGAGCAGTGCCCTGCGATCGCGCGGCCGTTCCAGCGGCACGGCGATCGAATCGAGCAGCGTCGCCCCCGGTCCCGCGCTCAGCGGGATGACGCGATCCGCGAGCAGCAGCGCTTCGTCGGGATCGTTGGTGATGAGCACGACCGTCTTGCGCGTCTCCTGCCAGATGCGGCTGATCTCATCCTGCAACGTCGCCCGCGTGAGTGCGTCCAGCGCGCTGAGCGGCTCGTCGAGCAGCAGGATGTGCGGCTCCAGCGAGAGCGTGCGCGCGACCGAAACGCGCTGCCGCATGCCGCCGGAGAGTTCGCTCGGCACCTTCTGCATCGCCGGCTCAAGGTTCACCATGCGGATGTATTTCTCCGCGTGCTTGCGTCGCTGTTCCGCCGTCCACTGCGGGAAGATATGGTCCACGGCGAGCGCGACGTTTTCATACACCGTGAGCCACGGCAGCAGGCTGTAGTTTTGAAAAACGATCCCGCGATCCGGTCCGGGTTCCTTGATCTCGCGGCCTTCGAGTTTCACCGTGCCCGTGTCCGGTGTGATGAGCCCCGCGAGCAGCGACATCAGCGTCGTCTTGCCCGCACCGGAGTAGCCGATGATGGCGACGAACTCGCCTTCCTCGATCGTGAGGTTGATGTCGCGCAAGACCTCGCTGCGATTCCACGCCGGGCCGTAACCTTTGCTGACGTTTTGAGCTTCGAGGAATGCCATCAGATGGTTTTGAAGCGCGCCTCGACGACCGACATCAGCCGATCGAGCACGTAGCCGACGACACCGATGGTGAGGATGCACAGGATGATATGCGCGTAGCTGAGCGCGTTGTATTGCTGCCAGAGGAAGCCGCCGACGCCCGGTTTGCCGGTGAGCATTTCCGCCGCGACGATCACCAGCCACGCGATGCCGAGCGAGAGCCGGAAGCCGGTGAACATGTAGGGCAGCGTCGCAGGCACGAGCACCTTGAAGAGCGTCTTGGTCTTCGAGAGCTTCAGCACGCGCGCCACGTTCAGATAGTCCTGCGGAATCGCGCGCACGCCGACCGCGGTGTTCATCACGGTCGGCCACATCGAGCAGATCGCGATGGTGAAGAGCGCCGCGAGTTCCGATGCCGTGTAGATGCCGACGCCGGGAATGTTAATCTTCGCGCTGAGGAAGAGCACCATGCCGAGCGGCAGCCACGCCAGCGGCGAAACCGGGCGCAGGATCTGGATGATCGGATCGCACACTTTCGTGAACGTCTTCGACAGCCCGAGGCAGAAACCGAGCGGCGTGCCGATGAGCAGCGCGATCAGGTATCCCTGCGCGACCAGTTTCAGCGACAGCCACGTGAACGCGAGGATGCCCTGATCGAGTTCGCCGCGCTTCGCGAAAGGCTTCACGATGTAGTCGCGGCTGGCCTTCCACGTCTCGCCCGGCGTGGGCAGATCGGCGGAGAGCCCCACGCGCTTCGTGACCGTGACGACATCGCCCCAATCATCCTTCGTCTGCTTGGTGATGGATTTGCCGGCGATCGACCACCAGAGGAGCACGCAGAACGCGATCCCCACCAATGGCAGCAGCAGTGAGTCGAGTTTGAGTTTGCTCATGGATCAGCCCTTGATGCTGTTGATCGCGAAGCTCTTCGCGAATGCGTCCAGGTCCGTCTTAGGATCGAAGGTCGTGCCATCGAAGAAGCTCTCCGGCGCCTCACTGGCGCCGCCGTGTGCGTAGCC
Source organism: Verrucomicrobiota bacterium (assembly GCA_009885995.1). Classification (GTDB taxonomy): domain Bacteria; phylum Verrucomicrobiota; class Verrucomicrobiia; order Chthoniobacterales; family Chthoniobacteraceae; genus VFJQ01. Next base: position 32,782 of record VFJQ01000094.1, on the reverse strand, counting down.
GATCTCCTTCATCGCTTCCTCGTAGATGTCCGTGCGCATGACTTCCTTCGTCACCGCCGCGTAGTCCGGCGCGCCTTCGGTGAAGTCCCAGCGGCGTAGCTGCGTGAGCCACCATTGGCAGAACTTCGCCTGCGGGTAGTTGCAGTTCCGCTCGCTGAAAATCATGTAGTTCGGGTCGCGGAATTTCCGGCCGTCGCCCATGTCGTATTTGCCCTGCAAGCGGCCGAGGATGATCTCCGGCGGGCAGTTGATGTAGGTCGCCGCGCTGACGATCTGCGCCTGCTCCGGCCGGTTCTCCATCTTGTCGAGCCACACGCTCGCCTCGTGCAGTCCCTTGAGCACGGCCTTCACCGTCTTCGGATTCTTGTCCGCAAACTCCGCGGTGAACGCGCACACCTTCTCCGGGTGATCCTTCCAGATTCCCTGCGTGTTGATCGAGGTGAAACCGATGTCGTCCGCGATGGCGCGCGCATTCCACGGCTCGCCGACGCAGTAGCCGTCCATCTTGCCGACCTTCATGTTTGCCACCATCTGTGGCGGCGGGATGGTGATGAGCGAGATGTCGCCGCCACCGCCCTGCGCGTCGCCCGGATGAATGCCGCCCGCGGCGAGGTAGTAGCGCATCCACATCGCGTGCGTGCCGGGCGGGAAAGTCATCGCGAAGCTCATCGGCGTGCCCGCCGCCTTCGCCTTGTCGGCGAGCGGCTTCAGCGCTTTCGGATCATCTTTCACGACGCCCTTCAGTTCCTTCTTTAGCGTGATCGATTGACCGTTCCGATTCAGCAGCCACGGCACGACCATCGGCTTCTTCGGCGAACCGCCGAGGCCCATCGTGCTCGCGATCGGCATGCCGATGAGCATGTGCGTCGCCTGGTTGTCGCCGTTGCTGAGCGAGTCGCGGATCGCCGCCCAGTTCGCGCCTTTCGCGACTGTCGCGTTGATGCCGTATTTTTTGAAGAAGCCCTTCTCGTGAGCGATCACGATCGGCGAGCAGTCGGTCAGCGCGATGATGCCGAACTTCATGTCCGCCGTCTCCGGTGCATCGCTCGCGAAGGCGGAGCCGACCCAGCCCTTCGGCAAACCGCCGAGCAATGCGGCGAGACTAGTGGCCTTGGTGGCTTTGGTGAGGAAGGTGCGACGAGTGGTGTGTGTGTTGGTCATAGTGTGATGAGTTGTTGTGCCTGGTGAAAAATGTCGGCGCGGAAGCAGCGTGCGCCGGTGTCTGCTGCGATGAGCGTGGGATCCGGAACGGCGCCGGATCGGGCGAGGTTCTCGATGACCCATCGCGCCTTCGCGTGGGTCGGTTCGTTCGCGTCGCCGCCGTGGAAAACGTGCTGACTTCCCGTCTCCTCGACCCGGCCATTGCCGTAATCGAACGTGCTGCCGAGGCTCATGCGCACAGCTCGCATTGGCGCGTTGATGAACTCCGGCTGCGCGAGCGTCGCAATCACGTCCTCGCGGTTCTCCGGCGACTGGCAGTATTGGCACGCCTCGACCAGCGCGCCGATCAGCGCGAGATGCTCCTCCTCGTGCCGCTCCGCGAAATCGCGACGGACCATGAGCACCTTCTCCGGATGCCCGGGTTCGAGTTCCGCGCTCGTCGCGGCGACCCAGCCCATGCCCGACATGACGGCGAGCGAATTCCACGGCTCGCCCGCGCAGTAGCCGTCGAGATGACCGGCCTTCAAGTTCGTGTGAACCTGTGCCGGCGGGACGACCACGAGTTGCACGTCCCGCTCCGGGTCGATGCGGTGCGAACGCAGCCAGTTGCGCAGGATGAGGCTGTGCGAGGAGTGCTGATATACGATGCCAAACGTCAACCGACCGGGGGTGCCAGCGATGTAATCGCGCAACGTCGCGCCATCGCGCACGCCTTCACGCCACAGCTTTTGGGAGAGCGTGACCGCGTTGCCATGCAGGTTGATGACGAGGCCCGTGAGGCAGTCGGTCTGCACCGCGCCGATGCCGCACTGCACGGCGACGAGCAGCCCAGCCGGTGCGTGCGCAGCGTCGAGTTCTCCGTAGATGACTTTGTCGCGGATCGTCGCCCAGCCGACTTCACGCGTGAGCGTGACGGCGACGCCGTGCCGCTCGAAGAGCCCGAGTTGCTTGGCCATCACGAGCGGAGCACAATCCGTCAGCGCGGTGAAACCGAGTCTGATGGGTTGACGGCGAGAGTGGTGAAAGGTGCGCACGGTGTGTTGCAAAGTTTTTGTCGAGCGGCGCGTCTAGCCGTGCTCGTGCCACCCGGGCGCGGCGAATCAGAATTAGCGGCTTGAAAGTTTTCATCCGTTGCATGAATGGCGTTCATACGTGTCGCAACCAATTGATTCACGGCAGCTCCGCGCCTTCGCCTCACTCGCCCGCACGGGCAGCTTTACGCTCGCGGCGAAGGAACTGCACCTCACGCAAAGCGCGATCAGCCACTCGATGAAGGCGCTCGAGCGGGAGATCGGCTGTAGGATTTTGGACAAGATGGGTAAAAAAGTTGTGCTCACCGAGGCGGGCGAAGCGCTGCTCGTCCACGTCGAGCGCATCCTCGCCGAGATGTCGCTGGCGCGCGCGGAGCTCGATCAGCTCGGCAAGTGGGGCCAGACGCGGCTGCGCCTTGGTGCGAGCGCGACGGCCTGTGCGCATATCCTGCCGACGGTGCTGCGCGAATTCCGCGAGAGCTTCCCGCAGTGCATCATCTCGATCGAGCCCGGCGACACGCCCGACATGATCGCCGCGTTGCGCGATCGGCGCATCGATCTCGCCGTGAACCTCGAGCCACGACGCGACGAACCGCTGGCCTTCCGCCCGCTTTTCACCGACGAGCTGGCGTTCGTGCTCAGCCCCACGCATCCATGGGCGCGCGCGGGTCGCGTCGAGCGCACGCAGATCGCCAAGCAGCACTACATCCTCTACGGCAAGCGCAGCTACACCGCGGAGATGATCGAGGGCTACTTCCGCGAGGAAGACATCGTCCTGCACAGCTCGATCGACCTCGGTTCGATGGAGGCGATCAAGGAACTCGTGAAGCTCGGCCTCGGCATCTCGATCCTCGCGGCGTGGATGTGCCGGAAGGAAATCGAAGCGCGCGCGTTGGTCACGCTCCCGCTTGGCAAACGCAAGCTGCGCCGCCGCTGGGGCGTGTTGCACTGGCGCGGCCGCCGCCTCTCGCTGGCGGAGGAGACTTTCATCGGCCTGTGCGAGCAGGTGGCGGAGCGATTCAGTTGAGCGTGCCGGATTCGATGTTCGACGCCCGTTGCGCGAGCCGCGATGTTCGGAGCGAATGACCCGATTCCACGCCCTCCTCATCGTCCTCACGCTTTGGGCAGCGATCTATCTTCCTGGCCTCGGTGCGACGGAACTGAAGGGTGAGGAAGGCCGGCGCATCCTGCCTGCGGTGACGATGCTGGAGACGGGCAACTGGGTGGTGCCTTACGTGGGCGGCAAGCCGTTCCTGCGCAAACCGCCGCTGATGAACTGGCTCATCGCTCTCAGCTTCAATGCCACCGGCGTGCGCAACGAATGGACCGCGCGACTTCCCTCCGCGCTCGCCGTGCTCGCGCTCGGGCTCACGATGGTAGGGACGGCTGTCCCCAGCGGTCCGCGGACGGCTGGGGACAGCCGTCCCTACCTTACGCCACAGACCGCGCTCGCCGCCGCGCTGATGGCGATGAGCAGCTTCGGCCTGCTCGCGAAGGCGCGCTTTGCGGGCGCCGAGATCGAAGGCGTGTATGTCGCTCTCTTCGGGATCGCGATCGTGACGTGGCTCGCGGCGTGGATGCGCGGCGCGTCGCCGTGGCGGCTGTGGCTGATGCCCGCCGTGTTCCTCGGTCTCGCGGCGCTGGCGAAGGGACCGCTGCACGTCCTGTTCTTCTACGGCATCGTCGTCGCGGTGCTCTGGGCGGAGAAGCGGATGCGCGCGCTGCTGCATCCCGCGCACTTCGCGGCGATCGCGCTCATGGCCGCGATCTTCGCCGCATGGGCGGTCCCGTATTTCCGCACCGAGGCGGCGAGCAAGGCGAGCAAGGTGTGGAAGGACCAGATGACCACGCGCGTGACGGAGAACCGCTTCGACGTGAAGAGCTACGCGAGCAACATCCCGCGTGGGGTGGGGGATTTGATGCCGTGGCTGCTCTTCGTGGTGGTGCTGGTGCGCAGCGGTAGGGCGCGCTCGCCGAGCGCGCCGGGCGAACCGGTTGCTGACCTTGGGACGACGCAGGAGGACGACTCGGCGAGCCGTCCCCCCCGTCTCTCTCCGCTCGACAAAGCCATCCTGCTCGCGAGCGCCGCGATGTCCCTCGCGCTGCTGCTCATCCCCGGAATCCTCCCGCGCTACGTGCTGCCGCTGGGTGTCCCGATCGCGCTCGTGCTCGCCGTGGCGATTGAGCCGACGCGCTTCGCGAAGTGGCCGCTGCGCGTCTGTGTCGCGCTCGGCGTGCTCTCGATCGGCTACGCCGTCTTCGCCGTGCCGCGACTCAATGCCCGCGACGATCTCCGCCCGCTGGCGAAGAACATCGACTCCGCCGTGCCGGCCGGCGCCACGCTCACGCTCTACGACCCGGGCTATCAGGCGTGGATCTTTTATCTCCGCTCGCGCTACGCCTACGCACCATTTCTCGAAGACATCCCCGCGCACCCGCAGGCCGTGCTCGCCCGCGGGAAGGAGGCGAAGAAGTTCGCCGACAAGCGCCCCGACCTCGTCGCGCGGCAATCCTTCCGCGACAAGAACGGCGCGGAGTTCCTCATTCTCGTCCCGCGGAACTGAAGTGACGCGGGAGCGCGCGCTCCGAGCCTTACTTCGCCGGCGCGATTGGGATGCGTGCGGACTGCGCGCCGAAGAGATCGTTCATGATCTTGTAGTCGAAGACGCCGTCGGCGTTTTCATCGACCCACTCCTCGCGCAGGATGCCGTGGCTAAGGAGATACCGGCGCACGACGACGGACGTGTCGCCGGGGCGGACATTGGTCTCGGCTGGGACGCCGTGTTCGTAGCGGGTGAAGAAATCGGGGCGGCCGTCGAAATCGACATCCGCACGGGAAGTAGCGACGACGCCGTTGCGATAGGCGAACCAGTGATCTGGCTTACCGTCGAAATTCTCGTCCACCTCGTCGCGCTTGGCGATGCCATCGCGACCGCCGAACATCCAACAGTCAGGCTTGCCATCGAAGTTGCGATCGGACTCTGAGTGCGCGAATCGCTCGCCCCGATAGGTGGAAAAGTGGTCCGGCTTGCCGTCGGAATTGTAGTCCATGTCGTAGGTCTGCTCTGCGACGCGACTCCGCGCAGTGCGTTGGCTTTCCCGCGCCCAGTAGCCGGCAAACGCAAGCACGGCGACCCCGGCGATGATGACGAAGAGGAGGCTGCTCGGGGCGCCGCCGCGCTCGACTTGCGGCGTCTCCACGGGTGCGGGTGGCGGACCGGCGGCATCGAGCCCCGACGTGAGGACGCGCTGTGCACGATCGAAGTCGGCATCTTCAACCTGGAGACGGATGCCGATCGCCGGGGTCTCGTAGCCGAGGGCAAAACTGTGTTCATCGGCGAGGAAAGCGCGGATGTCTGCGGCTTCGAGCAGCGAACTCGCGAAACCGGCCTCGGAGAGATTGGTGAAGGTCTGAATCGTTCTCATGCGGTGAGCGGCGCCTTACTTCCACGCCGCCAGCCACGCCTGCACTCCGGCGGCGTCGCGGGCGACGAGGTTCAGCACGTCGCACTCGCCGGCGAAGGCAGACTTCGTGATCACGGCGCTGGCCTGGCCGGCCCCGGGGATGGCGAAGGTGCGTGGGAAAATCTCGCCGCGGAGCTGATCGAGGATGAGCAAGTTGCTCTGCGGCGTGCCGATGAGAACGAGGTCGGCGGGCACAGTCTTCCATTGTGGAAAACGGTGCGGAGAGCGCAGCGGCTGGAGGCTCACGACGACACCGCCCGGCGCGGCGAGGCCGATCCGCGCCTTGCGCCCGGCCTTCTCGAAGCGCGCGACGATCTGCTTCACCGCTGCGACGAGCGCGGGATCTTTTTCCTGCGCGGGGGTGAGCGCGACGACGAGCGGCAGGGTCTTCCGGGCGGCGAACTTCTCGAGCGCGGTATCGGTCGAGCGGGGCGCGCGTGCTGGCGCCGGCTGCGTCGCGGCGGGCTCGGAGACGAGGCCGCTGAGCAGTTCGGTGGCGACCGCGCGGTTCGCTCCGCGCGCGCCGACCGGCACGGTGTCCTCGCTCACGGCGGAGATTTTCGTGAGCGGCGCGTCGTCGTGGAAGACCGCGATCTCCACCGGCACGCCGCGCAGCGGCGAGCCATCGGTTGCGAGCACCTGCACGAGCATGCGTCCCGGCTCGGCGGCGGCGAGGGTGACGGTTGCGGGCTCAGCCTGCGGCAGCGCGAACCACTGGAAACCGTCCTTCGTGAAATCCACGCGCGCCGCTTCCTCCGCGGTCAGTCGGCGCTGCTGGCGGACGTCGTAGATCGGGCGCGTGGTGTGCCAGGCCAGCGTGGCGGTGCGCGGCTTCACATAGAGGCTGGCGTTCGCCTTCGTCTTCCACACCTCGGGCCGCGCGGCGCGCGGGTCGGCGGGATGCACATATTCCTTCGCTTCATCGCCCTCGGCGAAGGCCCAGTTCACCGCGGTGATATAGAGCGTGTCCTTCACCCGCGACGGCACGGCCCACGCGAGCGGGTCGCTACTCACGGCGGCGGGCGGCTCGAGATCGTCGAGCGCGGCGCGCAGCTTGCCGACGTTGTCCGCGTTGCGCGCGAGCAGGAGCGGCGTGGGATCGAGCTCCGCGGGAGCGGGGTAATCGGCGAGGCGCAGGCCGGCGTCCTCGTCGCGTAGGATGCGTCCACCGCGCTCGGTGAAGTGCTTCAGCATCGGTTCGAGCGTGGCGCGCGCGGCGTCGTCGCGCGTGGTGAAGATGAGCGCGTGCATCGAGGGCGGGAGCGGAGCGCGGGCGATCTCTTGATACGTGACGAGCCGCGCGGGCCAGCCCGCGGCGTGGCAGAGCCAGAGCGCCTCGGTGGCCACCGCGTCGCGCTCGCCGGCGAAGATACCGATGGGCGCCTCGGGCAGCATCGCCGCGTAAGCGCCGCCGTAGCGTTCCATCCACGCGTTGAGCTGGCCCTGCGTCGTCGCGGCCTCGGGGCGCATATTTTCCACGCCGGCGGTGGCGGGGAAGTTCGTGCCGATGCCGCGCACGCCGCGCGTGAGGGCGAGGGCATAGGCGCGCTGCATGGCCTCGCGGCCAAAGAATAGTTTCGTGTCGTCCACGAGCGCCCACGTGGGGATGGCGGGATGCTGGCTGCGCAGCCGGTCGAGCAGCGCGACGAGGCGCAGCGGGCGCGAGGAGTGCGTGCCGCCTGCGTCGTGCGCCTGCTGCACGCGCAGCCCCTCGAAGACGATGCGCTCGGGCGTCGCGCCCGACGCGGCTGTGGTGAGGATTTGCCCCGGCGCGGCTTCGCTCACCGCTTCGGCGAAGTAGCCGAACTGCCGGAAAGCCGTATCGGCGCGTGCGCTGCCGAGGGCGAGCGTGGCCTCACCGCGTGGGCGCTCGGGGCCGGGGGCGAGCGAAGCGTAGCCGGGGAGATCGCCGCCGATCATCAGCCCCGCGAAGCCGGGCACGCGGGCGAAGCGCTGCGCGGCGAGCTGGAGCGAGCGGTAGAGCGGCTGGTGCCACTCGGGCAGTGTGTGCGCGAGCAGCGCGAGGTCGGGGTGCTGGAGATTCGGGCGCGTCCAGCTCTGATCGTAGTGCAGGCCGAGGCGCACGCCGCGCCGGGCGAACGCCGCGGCGCGCGTCTCGAACGACGCGGCATCCGCGGGCTCAGGCAGCGTGGCCGCGGGCTCGAAGATCGTATCGAAGCCGAGCGTCGCGATCTGCGCCGCGGAGTCCTCGGTGTTCGCGCCCTTTTTCCAAAAGCCCCCGCTCATCCCGTGCGGCAGGGCCGCAGCGTAGAGCGTGATAGGCGAGGTCTGCCGCCGCGCCGCGACCGGCTCGACCGCGGGCAGCGCGGCGGACTCCGCCTTCGCCAGCGCCGCCTCGTCCGCCGCCCATTCTTTTGGGTTCGGAAACTCCTCGGGCCGCACGGGCGTGAAGACACGCACCTTCGGCCCATCGCCGGGCACGCGCGCATCCACGGCGAGCGCACGCTCGGTGGGAGTGCCGAGCTTCACCGGCTGCAAGCCGACGGCACACTTCACCGGGCCGCGGCCATCCACGGTGATCTCGTAGGGTTTGCCCGCTTCACTCGCCGGCAGCAGCAGCGTAAGCGAGCGCAGCGGGCCGGCTTTTTGGAAGACGACGGCGCCGCCATTCTTCACGATCACATTCTTCACCTGTGGCCCGCCCTCGCTCTCGATGCGCAGCGGGAAGAGCCACAGCTCATAGCGCCCGCTCGCATCGATGCCCGTCGCGCTGCACCGCGCGGTGGCGTCGGCGGTGTAGAGGTGCTTGCGATTCGCCAGCCACGCGATGGGGCGGAACCAATGATTGCCCGGCTGGATCACTTCATCGCTGCGCTGCTGGAGCGGGGCGCGCGCCTCCTCGCCGCGCCGCAGCCGCAGCGGCATCCGCTCGACGGGCGCGAGGCGAAAGGCGGGCTTGCCGCCGAGCGTCAGCATCGGCCAGTCGATCGCATCCGGGCCGTCCTTGCGCTTCGCGAGCTGGCGCGTCGGTGAATAGCCATCGCTCAGCCCGCGCGGCATGTCATAGCGCACGAGTTGCAGCTCGCCGGTGAACTCCGGGGGTGCGGGCTTTTCCTGCGCAAAAGCCACGGCGCACGCGGCGGAGGTGGCGAAGAGTAGTCGGAGGAACATGGCGCGGAGGGAATCAAACGCCCTCCGCGCGAGGATGCAATCCCACAAGCACCGCAAGCTCCTGCGCCCCCTCCTCTTTAATCAGCGGTTCCTTAGGCTCGGCTTACAACCCACCGATCTTTACGCTTTTCCAACTTATTGCTCTGAGCGCTGCCGTCGGCGTCGTTCCTCTTCTGCTGGATCCTCGCCTCCGTAGCCGATCACTTCGACGCTGATGATCGATGGTTGCTCCCCGGTCTGAGAGGGCTGCTCGGCGCGCTGCTGCGCGGCGGTTTGCTCGCTCGCGGCGTTGTTCGTCGATGCGGTCGTGGATGGTGCGGCGACCACTGGTGCGGCTGGCGCGGCTGCGGCGTTGGAAGGCGTGCCGCTGCTCGTGCCGCCAGCGCTAAACTGGCTCGCGTTCGCCACGTTCGCCGCTGCGACATTGAGATTGCCGGAAGCACGCACGCCGGCGTCGCCCGCGTCCACTGTTCCTTTCGGTGCGATGAGGTCCACGTCGCCTGGCGGCACACCCGCGACCGTCGCAAGCACACCGATACCGCCACCAGTTGCGAGCCCGGCGAGGTCGGTCTGCACGTCGCCGCTTTGCGGATCGATGAGCACGCGCGTCGGCGGCGCGGATTGCACGGTCTTCGCCGACGAGCCCGCGGCGATGTCGCCTTCGCTCGACCAGATAACCTCGTTTCCACCGCGCAGCGTGAAGATGCGCGACGTGCCCACGACCACGTCGCCGTGCGTGAAGATGTGAATGTTCCCGCCCGCCTCGGTGAGGATGCCTTGATCGAGTGGCTGACTGCCTGCGACGTCGAAGCCAATCGCGAGGTTTCCACCGGGGGCGAAGATGTTGATGTCGCCACCACTGCGCGTCTTGATCTCGCGCGCCGTGAGCGAGATGTCGCCGCGATACGTGCCGGGGAAAAGCGTGTTGATCGCCGCGAAGCCCTTGTCCGCCGACGCGCTCTCACGGCCCGCGTCGCGCAGCACGAGGTAAAACATCCGCACCGCCAGCACCGCCTGCTGCTCCGCCGGCAGTTGGGCGAAGTTCGCGCTCGTGACACCTCCGACGTTCAGCTCGCCGAGATACCCATCGAGCACGTCGGCGGTGAGCACTTCGTCGATGAAACGCTGCACGTCGAGCTGGCTACTCGCCAGCCCTGTCGCCGGCCCGATCCCCGCCCCAGCGACGATCTGCGCGCCGTCGAACGGCAGATACGGATTGCGCGCGTTGCCGATGGTCACCATGCCGAGCGCAGTGCCATCCGACGCTGTCGGGCCGATACCGAGATCGAGGTTCCGACCCGCGAGCACTTCGAGCGTGCCGGGACCGCTGATCTGGATGTCGCCTGCGAGCGCGTTGTCGCCGAAGTTCAGAGCGCTCCCCGCCGAGCGCGCCAGCACGCGCAGCGGCGAGTTGTCGTTGAAAGCGATCACGTCGCGTCCCGACGCGACGAGCGTGATGTCGTCCGCGCTCACGTTCTGCACGTAGAGCGCTATGTCGCTCACGTCGCGCCCGGCGATCACGCGCGCGGCCTTGCCGGAGAAAAGCGTGACGCCCGACACATCTCCGCCCGCTGCATACAGCCGCACCGGTTCCGCGTCGCCCGTGTGCAGCACGCCCGGCGCGTGCAGCGCCTGCTTCGTCTGCAGGACCGCCGCCGCGCCTGTCGTCGCGCCCGACTCCGCGAAGAGCGCGTCGAAGCCCTTGAGGAAGTCTGCGCCTGTCGTGCGCGCGAGGCTTTGCACCGTGCCGACGACGCTCTGATACGCGTTCGGCGACGCCACACCGAAGATGAAGTCCGGGCTGGTATCGGAGAGATTGATCCGGCTCGTGCCCCACGACTTCGTCGCCACGCCGCTGATCGTCGTCTGCCCGTTGATTTGCAGCCCGTTGATCGCGCCCGCCGCTGCGAGATCGAGCGTGCCGGTCGGCGAAGGCGAAAGCGTGAGGTTGCCGATCAAGTTCACGTCCCCCGAAAACGCCGTCGCACGCAGCGTCGCGGGCAGCAACGCCACCGCGGTCGTGAACGGCGTCACGTTCGTCTCATCCAGCCGCAGCCACGGCTGGTAGAACGACGCGGTCGGCGTCGTCGGCTTGAGCAGCAGCACATTCTCCAGCCACGTCTGGAGCAGCGGCACATCGCCGCCAGGCCCCTCGATCGGCAGCGCCGCCGTTTGTCGCAACGTCACGTTTCCGCCGAGCGACGACACGCTCACCGCGTCGCTCGTCGCGTAGGTCGAGAAGTAGGTCTTATACCAATACGTGTTGCTGTAGCCGCCCGGCAGCAGGAACGGATTCGCCGTCGGCCCGAGCAGCACGTCGCCGCGCGCGCTCACGTCGAAGCTGCCCTTGCCGAGAAACAGCGTCGTCGGCAGCCACGTCTCGCTCGGCAGCGGCGCCTGGTTCGTCAGGTTCGTGAGCGAAGGTGAGCGCGTCGAGTTCGTGCGGATGTTGCTCCCAGCGTCGAGAGTGCCCATGCCGCGCTCGATGTAGTAAACACCCGCGTCGATGTCGCGCCCCGCGCGCACGGTGAGATCGCCGCCGCCGAGTTCCACGATCGCGTTCGCGTCCGGTGCACCCTTCGGCATCCGCGCGTTCGTCGGAATTACCGCATCGACGTTCGCGATGTCGCGCCCGGCGGTCATCGTCACATTGCCGCCACCGAGCGCGCCGACACCCTCGAAAAAGTTCGCGAAGTCCACCCACCAAGTCGTCGATGCGATGTCGCCGAAGCGTGCCGCGCCGAACTCTCCCGTGAGCGGGTCCACAAAGCCGCGCCGGTAGAGCCAGTTGATCGGAAGGGAGCGCGAGGAGTCGGCCACGAGTTGTCCCGCGGTGTTCTTCGTCAGGTGCAGGATGTCGTTCCTCGCCGCGATCGAGATGTTGCCGCCCGCGAGCGTGTATTGCGCGGGGTAAGCCGGGTTTTGCTGGATCGCGCCGAGCACCGTTTGCCCACCGGTCGCATTGAGAATCGGAAGATCGAACGTCCCGCCCATCGTCGCGTCGAGCACCGGCGTGCCCGCCGTGTAGATCGTCGCGAACTGGTTCAGCAACTGCACGTCGCCACCGACCGAGATATCGATGTCGCCCGTGCCGGTGCGGATGACTTGATACCGATTGCCCACCGCGCTGGCAGTTGTCGCATTTGGTCCGAACGGCACCGCGATGCCGATCCCCGCGTCCTTGCCGAGCTTCAGCGATCCCGCGCCGCTCACGCGCGCGAAGTCCGCCGCCGTGAAATCCGCGCCCGCCGCGATGCGGTAGGAATACGACTGCGCGTTCGCGGGCAGCAGCGTGTTTTGATCGAGCAGGATGGAGGTGTAAGCACTCGTCGCGAAGCCGTCGCTCAGCGCGTTCAGCATCACCACGTCGCCCGACGCGCGCAGCGTGAGCACGCCGGCTGCGCTCTTCGGGCCGAAGCGGAACGTCGCCAGATTCCAATCGCTCGTGGCCGTCGAACTCGTGGTGCCGAGCGTGAGGTTGCCGGTGCGATTCACGATCTCCGCTCCCGGCGTCACGACGAGTTGCGGCGCAAGGCCCGCATTGTTCGCAAGCAGGCGCGCCGTGATCGCGTTCGTCGCACCGCCGAACGTCACGCCGTTGTTGAAGACGTTCGTCTGCACGGTGCTCGTGATCGCCCCGGAGCCAGTGAGGTCGAAGACACTGAACCCTTCCGCCACGATCTTCGACGCGCCAAGCACGCTGCCGTTGATCGCGTTCACCGCGAGGTCCGTGCCGCCCGAGGTCTGCGGCGCGCGCAGGTGCAGCGTGCCGCTGAAATCGCCGAGTTGCGCCGTCGCGGCGACCGAGAGATCGATGGTCGAGCCCGTCTGGATATCCACCACCCCGCTGCGCGTTTCGAGCCTCACCGCGCCGCCCTTGCCCGCAGCATCGAAGTCGTCTGCGCCCACCGTCAGCGTCGATCCACCGAGCAGTGTCACGTTGCCATTCGCCGCGAGTGCGATGCTGCCGCCGCGTGCGCCGGACGCATCGATCCTCGAACTCACGGTGATCGCGCCCTGATCGGTGGAGAGGTTGAAGACGCGCGTGTTCACACCCGCGTTCACCTCCACGCTGCCCGTGCGCACGCGGATCGTCTGCTCCTGCGTGAAGCCGCCGTCGCCGAGCGCCGCTGCGAGCGCGCCGAAGTCCGCGAGGCTGCCCGTGTCGAGCGAGAAGCTGCCGCCGCCTTCGCCGTGGATCGCACCCGCGAGCGTGAACGCGCCCGTCGTCGAGTTGATGCTGAGCCTGCCCGCCGAGCCGCCGCCGTCGGCCGCGGCCACGCTCACGTCGCTGCCTGTGCCGAGATTCACCGCACCCGCGTCGGCTGTGAGCGTGATGCGCCCGCCATTCGTGAACTTCACCAGGTCGAAGAAAGTCTGCGCCGTGCCGCTCGCGTCGAGCTTGCCGTTCACCGCCACATCGCCCGCCGTCGCGCGGATCGTAAGCTGGCCGCTTGGCAGCACCACGTCGGTCGCCGCCGCGACGCTCGCGCCTTGCAGCGTGAGGCTCGCGCCAAGGCCGCCGGCGATCGTGGCCGTGCCGGCATTCGCAAGCGTGAGCGCGCCACCGGCGACGATGCTCTGCGTCGCCTGCTTCGCCGCGGTGATGACGGGGGCCGTCGCCGTGAGCGCGCCCTGCACGGACAAGCCGCCCGCGCCGAGCGCGAGGATGCCGCCGCTCGCATCGAGCGCCACGCTGGCGAACTGGTCGATGCGGAGCTGGTTCGTGCCGAGCGTGATCGTGTCCGACGTGAAGCGGAGCGTGCCATTGAGCGGCACGACCGGACCCGGCGCAGAAACGTTCGCACGGTTTTCGAGCAGGATATCCGGCGCGGAAAACTCGACCATTCCTCCGCCCGCGTTGAATCCACGAATCTCGCCCGCGCTCAGCGCGAGGCTGCCGAGCGCGCCGAAACTGCCGGTGCCATACACGTCGATCGCCGAGTAGCTCAGCAGCGAAAGCGCGCGGGACGATTCGAGATTCGTGAGCACGCCGCCCGCGAGCACGAGGCCCGCGTTCGGCTGGAGCGCGCCGGGGTTATCGAGCTGGATGCTGATGCGTCCGCTGTTCAGCGCGATGGCGTCCGCACTCAGCGTCGCGCTCGGGTCGAGCGTCATGCCCGCGCTGGAGTCGAGCGTCACGCTCGTGCCGCTCACGCTCGCGTTCGCACCGATCGCGAGTTTTGGCGTGGTCGCGCCGGTAAGGCCGGTGCGGGAAATCTGCGCGCCTACATCCGCGCTCACGCGGAGCAGCACGCCGTCGCCATTCAGCAGCAGCGTGTCCGCGCCACCCGCGAGCGCGCCGCTTTGCTCGACCACCGCGCCATCTGTTAGCGTGAGGTTCTGCTTCGCGACGAGGATCACCTCCGGCGCACGCAGCGGCGAGCCCGCGTTGTCCACAGTCACGCTGCCGGTCTTCACCGTCACGATGGTGCCGCCCACGCCGGCGGTGCGCGTGCCGCCGATGAGCAAGCTCTCCGCGCCGAAGGTGCTCAGGTCGCCCGCATCGAGCACGAGCTGCCCAGCGCCGCCGCTGCGCCCGATCACGATGTCCACCGGGCTGCTGATATCGACGAGCCCGCCGCGATTTCCGCTCACGCCCTGCGCCTTCACGATGCCTTGCAGCGTCAGTCCCGTGGTCGCTTGGAAGACGAGCTGGCCCGCATCGCCGGGCAGGCGCGGCGGCACCTGGCCGAGCGCGATCGCGCCTTGCCGCAGCGCCGCGCCGGCGAGGTAGTCGATGTATTCCGCGCGGTCGCGCACGTCGGAACTCGTCACGATTTCAAACCGCGAGAGCAGCGGTGTCGTCTCGGGATTGAACCCGCCGAGCCGATAGCCCGACACGAGCCACGAGTCGTCCACGAGCTTGAAGCTGCCAAGCGGCGCGCCGCCCTTCGGCGTGACGAGATACGCGCCGGGCAGCAGCGCGTAGCGCGCGGGCAGCAGCGTGTAAGTGCCCGCCTCGAACGCACCGCCGTCGCTGAGGAAGATGCGGTCGCCGACCGACAGCGTGCTGTTCACGTAGCCCGGATCGCCGCCGAGATTCGTCGCGACGGTCCCGGGGTTGAAAGGCGCATACGGAGCGAAGTCGGCGCTGTAGCCGGGGATGATGGCGAAGCTCGTCGTCGTGGCGAGGATGTCGCGGCTGCCGCCGATGCCCTTCGCCCAGCGGAAGGCGTAGAGATCGCCGCCGCCACGGATGTCTATCAGCGCGCCGGGTTGGTTCACGATCGACCCGGCGGAGATGTTGATCTTCTTCCCCGGCACGCCGCCCGCGGTGATGTCGAGGCCCGCGGGGTCGATCCATGAGACGCCGTTGAGGTTCAGCCCATACGGGATGACGAGCGATGTCCCGCCCACCGGCTCGATCGCCGAGACGGACGTGATGCTCGCACCCGTCATCGTGATCTGCTCGGTGGAAGCGACCGCTTGTCCCGTGATCGCGCCGACCGGCGCGGTGCCGGTGCCGTCCCAGCCGAGATTGATCGCGCCGAGCGGCGCGCGCAGGACGCCGCCTTGGTTGATCGTCGAGGCGAAGATATTCAGCGTGCCGCCCGCGGAGAAGGGCAGCGCGCGCGTGCCGGATGCGGCGATGGTGACGGAGCCGGACTGCGCGGCGTCGCCCAGCGTGTAGTCCGCCGCGGAGATGGTGAAGCTCACCGCGGTCGGCGGATAGATTTGCCCCGCGCTCAGGGTGATGTCGCCCGCCACGTCGAGCGTGCCGTCGCCGCGGATGTCGCCACCGTCGGCGATGAAGTTCGCTTGGCCGATGCCTTGCAGCGAGAGGTTGCCGATGTCGATGAGCTGCGCGCGCACCGTGAGCCGCCCGTCGCCATGCGCCGGCGCGAAAAGGAAAGGCACACCGCCGACGATGAACGGCGCGGCCTTCTGCTCCGGCAGCAGCGGCGGGAGGAAGGCGGTGCCGAGCGCGACGTAGGGCGCGCTGAGATTCACGGCGGAGTCGGCGAAGATCACTCCCGCATCGGCGACGCTGAGGCTGCGGCTCGCGTCGATCGTCACGGCGCCGTCAAACTTCAACGTGCCGCGGAGTGTGAGCGAATCGAACCCACCCGCCGCGAAGCGATCCGCGACGAAGTAGCCGAGGCCGGCAACGACCGCGCCGTTCTCGTCGAGCACGCTCTTGCCGACCGCACTGCCCGCGAAAGGCACGGGGATCGTGTTGCCGCTCTGCTGCACGACGAGCGTGACGTCGAGCGGCGCGAGCGGGTCGGTGTTTGCCGGTGGCTGGAACTTGCCGGACGAGATCGTGAGTTTGCCGCCGAGCGCCTGCGAGCCGCCCGCCGCGCCGAGCAGCGTGGCGTCGCTGAAAAGCTCCTGCCCGCCACGCAGCGTGATCGAGCCGGCGTCGCTGTCGATGCGCGTGGAGGCGACGAGGCCGTAGTTCCACAGCGGCGTCGTGAGCCCGCTCGTCGTCGGCACGGCGAGGAAGTCGGACGCGACGTTCGCCGCAAGCAGGCTCGGGTGAACGTCGATCTCGCCGCTCGTGCCGGAGACATCGAGCAGCGCACCCGCGCTCGCGACGATGTTGCCCGAGACCGAGATGCTGCCGCCCGGCAGCACCGCGCCGGTGCGGAAGCCGCGCACATCCGGCACGAGCAGCGTCGTGCCCGCGGTGGAGAGCACGCTGTGCGCGCCGATGAAGACGGTCGCGAGCGGCTGCTCGCCTGGCGTGAGCGCGGCGAAGCTCGATCCACCGCCGATGCTGATGCTGCCCGCAGGCGCGAAGATGGAGCCGAGGATGTTCGCCGTGTCGCCGCTGATCCGCACGCTACCGCGTGGGTCCGTGCGGATGAGCGCGCCCGCCCCAAACACGAAGTCGCCGCGGATGACGAGTTGCCGCGAGAACTCGTCGCGCACCCCCGGTGCGAGGAAGCTGAGGCTCGCCGGAGTCCGCAACGCCTCGGGCCTCTCGAAAGGCGTGAGATCGAGCCCGCCAGTGCCGGGCACGCGCGGCAGTGCGAGCCAGTTTTTCACCACCGGCTCGATGATCGTGCCGGGCGCGATGACGATGGATGGCAGGTAAGTCTCGGCCTGCGCGGTCGCCGCACCGAGCGCGGTGAGCGTGAAGCTGCCGAAGCCGCCGCGGCTGAAAAACTCCGGCGAGAGCAGCAGCGTATTCGCGTGCGCGGCGGTGCCGCCGATCTGGATGAGCGGCGCCTGCACGCTGAGCGCGCCGGGCGTGCTGCCGGAGAATCCGCGGAGCGTCGCGCCGAGGTGCAGCTCGCCGCCGAGCACAGACGCGACGTTCGGATCCTGCCCGGTCTTGATCGCGATGCTACCCGCCGAGCCGTAGGTGATCTTGCCGTCGAAGGCAGCGCCGGCTCCGCCGGACACGTCGAGCAGGCTGCCCTCCGCGAGGTCCGCGCTGTAGCCGGCGATCGTGATCGCGCCACCGTTTATCGAGAGAGGCAGGATACCGTGTCGATCAGAGCCGGGCCGGTCGTCGAGCACGAGCCCCGCAGTGCTGAGCAGTGCGCCGGGCGCGAGAGTGAAGACGCCGCGCCCGGCGTTCGCGGGCGGCGTGACCGGCGAAGCGCTCGCCTTGATCGCCGCGACGGCGAAGGGCGAGATATTGAACGTCGAGAAGCTGAGCACGCCGCCGGGCGCAATCACGGTGCCCGCGATGTCGAGGTTCGCAGCGGAGAGCTTGATCGAGCCGCCGGGCTGCGTCGCGAGCGTGATGCCCGCGGGCACGGAGATGTCGCCGTCGCTGTTGTCGACCGTGAGCGTGCCGAAGCCGCTGCTCGTGAGCAGTTCCGGCGAGAGCACGACAGACTCGCGGCGATCCACACGCAGCGGCAGCGGCTCGCCATTCGCATCGAGCGCAAACGCCGCGGCGGGCGCGAGCACATCGGTGCCAAAGGCGATGTCAGGCGGCGTCGGCGAGACGGGAAGGTAGAGCGTGTTGCTCGAATCTTGTGACTGGAAGACCAGCGAGAACGCGCCCGCCACCGGTGTGGTGCTGCGCTGGCGCACGCCGGCGATCGTGTTGCCGAGCAACGTGCCATCGAGCGCGACCGATGGCGCGGTGATCGAGATGCTGCCGCCATTCGCGCCCTGCGTGTAGCCGGGTTCGTAGTGCGCGCCGGTGAGCGCGAGCGCCTGGCCAAACGTCTCCGTGATGTTCCACCGTCCGCTGCTGCGCGTGGTCTGGCCAGTGTAGATGCCGTCGTAGATGCGGTCGGGCGTGGCTTGCGAGATGTCGATGATTTGCCCGCCGGACATCACGCGCGTCGTCGTCACGATGCCGCCGTCGTAGTTCACCCAGCCGCCCGACACGTCGATCGTCGAGCCGGGCTGCATCACGACGGAGGTGCCGGAGTTGAGCTTCACCGTGCCGCCCGCGGTGGTGAGCTGGCCGACGTTGCGCTGCACGAGGCCGACGTAACCCGACGCGTCGCCGAGCGGCGTGCCGACCCATGCGAAGCCGTTGAAGAAACCGCTCTTGCGGATGTCGATGACGAGATCGACCGAGCGCAGCGGGCCGGTGCGCTGGAGCGGTGAGTCGGCGAGTTCGGAGCCAAGCAGTTGCAGCGTGAGAATGTTCTGCGTGATCGATGCGGGGATGTCGATCGAACCGGCCACGTTGATCGCCGCGCCTGCGTCGAGGTAGATCTGACCTTTGTCGAAAGTGAACGCCGTGCTGCCGCTGAGCGGCTGCCACGTGCCCGCGTTCAGTGTCACGCTCGCGCTCGGCGCGAGCACCTGCGCGCCAGTGGCGAAGTGGATCGCGCGGCCCTGCGCGTTGAACTGCGAGGCGAGCGCGAGTTGCGTGCCGACGACCGTTTCAGCGCTCCACGTCTCCGGCAGGATGCGCGTCGTGCTGTTCGCGCCGAACGTCACGGTGCCGGTTGCGGTCGGGCTGATCTTCGGCTTGCCGAGCACGACAGTAACGGCGGTGTTGTAGTTCGCGAGCAAGTCGATGCGGCCATTCAGCGACACGGAGGTCGAACTCTCGATGGCACCGAACTGGTTCACGTTTTTGCCGACGATCGTTGTCGCGCCGCGGGGCGCGTTGATGAGGCCGCTGTTCGTCGCGCTGCCAGTGCCATCGCCCGCAGCACCAACGAGTGCATCGATCCCGCGCAGAGTCGGGTCGCTGCTCGCGTGCGCGCGGAAAGCGACCTGCTGGCCCGCGGCAAGGATCGTCTGTCCGTCCGGCGTGGAGATCGTGCCTTCATTTTCTACGTTCGAGCCGACGAGCGCGATGCGACCGCCGACGTGATCGGCACTCGTCGGCGCGCTGAGCTTCGCGCCGCGCTGCACGACCACGTCGCCGGGCTTGCCATCGGGTGTGTTCGGCGCGGGCGGCGGGTTAAAAGCGGGCATCGTCGCGCCGGTCGAGAGCGCGGGGACGGTGAGCGAGGAGAAAAGAAACTGCTCGTCGGGATTATTGAGCAAACCGCGCTGGAGCAGGTTGTCGTTGATCGGCAGCGAGGAGGCGACGAGCCCGTGCAGGTTGATCTGCGAGGAGCCGCCGAAAAGGATGCCGTTCTGGTTCAGCACATAGACCTGTCCCGGCGCTTCGATCGCACCGAGGATTTGCGAAGGCAGCCCGGATGGGTCTTCGATTTTGTTCACCACGATCCACTTGCCCACGTCCTTACCGCCGCGGTGCTGATCGAACTTCAGCGTCGTCTCCTTGCCGATGTTGAATGTGCGCCACGTGAGCAGCGCCTGCTGCGTCAGTTGCTCGACGGTCACGGTCGTCTTCGAGCCGGAGACGGATTGCTTCGGAAGCTTCGCGCCCTGCCATAGCGCGGAGTCTTCTCCCGGTTGCGGGTTGGCGAGGTCGAGCGGCACGCCGGGCGCGACTTGGAGCCCTCCGACCGCGAGGCCGTTCGGCACATTGGGCAGGCGCTGGCTGGAGATCTTCGGCACGAAGCCGAGATTGTTCGCTCCGTTCTTCGCCGCCTCGCGCGCCGCGGACTGCATCGCCTTCACCGATTGCAACGCCTGTGTCGTCCTCGCGAGTGCGTCCTTCGCATTCTGCCGCAGCGGCTCGGTGCCAGCGCCATTCGTGCGCCCGGTGCCGCCACGGCCCGGCACACCTGCTGGCGCGCCGCCGCGCAGGATGTCGCCACCGCTCGCGACCATGCCGGCCGCGAGCGTGAAGCAAAGTCCCAGCGCAGCCGCGCGGCGGAAGATGCAACGGTCGCGCTGGAGTCGCTCGATCGGCATCGTGTTCAGCTCACCGCGCGCGTCTTCGCCTTGGCGGGCTGCTCCTTCTTCTTCTCCGGCGCGGACTTCTTCTCGGGCGTCGCGGGTTTCGCAGGCCCGGGATCGGGCTTGATGCGCGAGTCGGTGAGCTTATCCGAGTAGTCTTGGATGAGGTTCTCGAACTTCACGCGCGTGATGCCGATGAACGGCTCGCGCGCGGTGAGCGCGTCGCCGAGGCCGAACTTCTCGTAACGGCTGAGCACCTCGGTCCCGAGTTGATACATCGTGTCATTCTTCCGCTGCTGCTCGGCAGTCTTGCGCTCGAGCGCGATCGACTTCGTCTCGAAATTCGCCCGCTCGCTCTCCTTCGTATTTGCGATCTCGGTCAGCTTCGCGTGCGCATCCTTCCACTTAGCGAGCGACTCCATGAGTTGCACCGCGTCGGTCTCCTTCTTCGCGAGCTTGTCCGTGAGTTCGGCGGCGATCTTGTCAGCCTTGGCTTTGTCGTCGGCGAGTTGCTTCGTGAGTGCCTCGAGCTGTTTGGTGAGCGTCTGATTCTTCTGCTCGAGGTCGGCTTGTGTGGCTTGCAAATTGGCGCGCTCGGTCTCGGCGGTGCGCAGTTGCAGCATCGTGTTGCGCAAGGCCTCGCGCATTTTCAGCTCGGCGGGGCTGGGCTGATCGGCGGCGGACAGCGTCGCGGCGAGCGCGAGGAGAGTGAGGGCGATTCGCTTCATGGCTTAAAACTTTCCGTTCACGTCGATGAGGATCACGTCGCTCTTGAGCGGCGGACCGGCGAGTTCGTTGGCGCTCATCCAGCGCAGGCCAAGCGAAACGGCGGGCGAGAGCGCAACGTTGCCGCTGATCGTGTAGCCTTCCATGTTCGTGCCGCCGACGCCGAAGTCCGAATCAACGAAGCCGTCGATGACCGCGTCGGATTCCACGTGGCGGTAGCTCAGGCCGAGGTTCCAGTCCCAGCGCTTCTCGAGCGCCACGCTGCCGACGCGGACGCCGGTGAACCACGCGGTGTCGCCACCCTCGAATGCGCCGACGCCGCCGGTGCCATCCGGGCCGCGATTGTTCACGGCGATCGCATCGATCGCGCCGCTCTCGAACGCGAGGTTGCGCGCGTAGTCGCCGAAGAATGAAATCTGCACCGGCTCAAAGTAATTGAGATCGAGCTTGGCGTTGAGGTTCAGCACGCGGAACGGCGTCGCGAGGCCGAAGTATTGGAACTGCTTGCTGCGGCCGAAATCGTTCTCGGCGGTTGGTGTGATGTTGCGCAGCGCGCGGTAGGTGTTGCCCTTCTGCGCGAAGGCCGGGCGCGTGCCGTCGGTGTTACCTTGATCCGATGTCGTGAGCGGCACGAAAGGATCGGAGAGCCGCCCTTCGGCGCCGTCGAAGTTGAAGTATGCTGCGGCAAACTTTAGCGACACCGGCTTCGCGATCTTCCAGCTCGCGCCGAGCTGCCCGCCGTAGAGCCACTTGTCGGTGCTGGCGAATTTCGCCGACCGGTTCGTCGAGAAGTTGAGGTCGGTATTGAAGAACGGGAACGCGCCGCCGGCGATGAACGGAGTGAAGCCCTTGAGCACCTCGTAACGCGCCTGCGCGACGATGCCGTCCATGCCCACGTCGTCGTCCCACACGATCTCGCTCGTGGTGAAGAACGGGTTGTCGAAGCGCCCCGCGACGACGGCGAGATTTTTTCCCGGCTGGCCGCCGACTTCGTATTTCAAAAAGCCGCGGTCGAGCCACAGCGCGTATTTGCTGAAGTTGCCACCCTGCCCGTTGTTCGCGACGCCAAGCGATTGGTTGGTCGAGGTGGGCGTGTTCGATTCGCCCGTCGCGAAGCGCATCCCGGCGCTGAAACCGTCGCCGAGATCGGCCTCGATGCCGAAGCGCGCACGCAGCCGCATCCGCTGCCGGTCCTTGTCCACGTTGAGCTGCGGGGAGACGACCGTGCCCGTCACGTCGAACGGCGCGCCGGTATTGATCGAGTTGAAGTTCGGGAACGAGCCCGTGTTGTCGTTGCCCGCTACGAGGTCGCCGTTCGCGTCGATCTTCGTGCTCGGGAAATAGACGCCGTCGCCACGGATGCGCACGTCGCCGTTGAAGCGCATCTTAGAGGCCCACGTTGGGAAGGTGCGCGGCGCGGCCCAGTTCTCGTCGCGCGCCTTGTTCATGATTTCCGCTTTGATCTGCTCGCGGATCTGCGCCTTCACCGTCTCCGGGATGTAAGTCACGCGCACCGTGTCGTCGCTCGGCGGAGGCGGCATCGCGGCCTGCACCTCGGCGACCGCCTGCACGGCCACGGCTGCCGCTTCCTGCCGCGCGATGACGGCGTCTTCCTCAGCTTGCGCGATGAGTTCGTCCGCCTCGGCTTGTTCGAGCAGCCCTTTCTTCACCATGCGGTTGATGAGGTTGATCGTGACGTTCTGCGAGCGCTTCGGCTGCGGTGCGGGCGGCACGTCGGTGAGCGCGGGGCCGTCGAGAGCGGTGACCTCAGCGACGGCGAGCGGCAGGCTCGGCTCGATGGCTGGCGGCTTCGGTTCGGGCGGCAGCGGGTTGCCCGCGAAGGCCGCGGCGGTGAACCATGTCGCGACGAGGACGCGCGGGAGTGTGAAGTGGGCGATCGGTTTCAAAATGGGATGCGTCTCAGTCGATCAAGGCCGCCGTGCGTTGATCCGCATGACGATGGGCGCGGGCATTCCTTCCGGCGGCGGTTGCTGGAGTTGCAGTCCGCCGAGCACTTCTTCGCGGATGGCTGCGTCGAGTGCAGCGTCGCCAGTGGAAGGCGAGAGGCTCACACGCGTGATGCGGCCCGTGCTCGCGTCGGGCCAGATGCGCACTTCGATGCCGCTGAACTTCGCGTTACGCGTCTTGCGATGCGCACTCAGCGCTTCGCGCACGGCGCGCTGCACCTGTCCGCCATACCAGCCGAACTTGCTGCGACTGCCGCCGGCGCCGGTGCCGCCGATGCGGCCAGTGCCGGAGCCGTTCAAACCAAAGCCGTCCGGTGGACCGTCGCCCTTGATGCCCGTGCCGAGCGGCGGCGGATCGTCCGCCGGTTTGTTATCTTCCGGTGGTTTCTCCTCGGGCTTCTCCTCCTTGATCATCTCCTGCTTCGGCTGCTCGATTTTCGGCGGCGGTGGTGGTGGCGGCGGCGGGAGCGGTGGAAGCTGAACTCTCACCACGCTGCGCTCGGGCGGCTTCGATTGCGCGGGTTTGTTGTCCTTGAACGCGAACACAGCGACGAGCGCACCGATGACGAGCACGGCCATCGCGATGAGTTTCTTGCGATGCCGGACGAATAGATCCTCGTCTTCCTCATCGACGACTCGCCGCGCGGGCTTCGGCGCGGCAGGACGTGCGGGTGCTGGCCTGGCCACGGTTTTCGGCCGCTCGATGGGTTCGAGCACTGCGGTTTTCTCGGGTGGATCAAGCAGCTCGTTCATGGGCGTTTCACTTGTTCGGCGGATTGGTCACGAGCCCGACTTGCGTGATGCCGACGCGCCCGACGACATCGAGCACGTCCATCACGCCTTGGTATTGCGCCTGGCTTTCACCGCGAATGACGACCGGCACCTCCGGCTGCGAGGCCTTGATCGCGGAGAGCCTGGTCTCGAGATCGGCGAGCGTAGTCGGGATGGTGTTGAGGAAAACTTTGCCCTCGCCGTTGACGGTGATCGCCTGGGTCTTCGGCGCGTCGAGTTTCTTCGCCGCGCCGTCGCTCGCCTTCGGCAGGTTCACCTTCACACCCTGCACGCCTGCGGTCGTCATGATGATGAAGATCAGCAGCAGCACGAGGTAGAGGTCCACCATCGGCGTGACGTTGATGTCGTCGTAGCTCTTGCCGGAGTCAGCTTGCATGGTTTTTCGAAGCCTCGACTTCGGGTTGGCGCGTGGCTGGGCTCGTGTCGCGTGAGAGGTGCATCGCCTGGAGATCGGCTGGCGTGGGATAAAACTCCGCCATCTGCGCGATGAACTCGTCGACGAAGGTCTGCATCGCGGCGAGCAGGTCTTTGATGCGCGAGCTGAGGTAGCTGTAAATGAAGAGCGCCGGGATCGCGACGAAGAGCCCGAACACCGTCGCGAGCAGCGCGCTCGCGATGCCGGGCGCGATCGAGTTCACGTCCACCTCGCCGCTCTTGGCGATGATCGCGAAGGTGATCATGACGCCGACGACCGTGCCGAGCAGTCCGACATATGGTCCGCCCGCGATGCTGATGGTGAGGAAGATCAGCCCCTTGTGCATGCGTTGGTTCTCCCGGACGAGCCCGGCTTCAAGGCTCGCACGGATCGCTTGGATCGACCGCGCCGATAGCCCCATGTTTCGATCTCCGCTCACGCGGCGATCGATCTCCTCAGCGCCAATCTGGTAAAGGTGGAAAAGGGGCGAGCGATGCATGTTGCGCATCGTCTTGGCGCTGGCTTGGCCACCCAGACTCTTGACGCTCTCCTCGTCGCCGTGATCGAGTGTTGTGAGATCGGACGAGAGCTTTTTCCAATGCTCGATGAAGGTGTCGCTGCCTTTCTGGATCGAGTTGAGGTAGCTGAACTTTTGCAGCGCGACCGTCCAGCCGAGCATCATCATCAGCACGCACACGCCGACCGCGATCCAGCCGTCGAACATCATGTTGTTCGCGATGTCGCCGAAGAGCATCACATGCTCGAGCACCTTGCTGCCGCCGGCGTGCGCAGTGGCTTCATCCGCGGCGAGCACGAGCAGCTTCGCCGTCGCGTCGCTGCTGCCCTGGCTGATCGCGGCGAATTTCACGAAGCCGACCGGGCGCGCGACCTTCGAGATTTGCAGCTCGTCGAGCTCGCCGGTGAGGCCGGGCGTCGTCTCGCCATCACGGCCGATTTGGATGGGGCTGTTCAACGCGGGCACCGGAGCTACGAGCGACGTGCTCACTTCGCCGTCGAGATAGAGCGTGAACTTCGCGCCATCACCCACCACCGCGAGGTGACGCCATGTGTTCGCCGTCGTCGCTGTGCCGGGCGCGCTGCGCTGGCCGTTCACCTCGATAAAGGGCGCACCCGTGTCGAAGCCGATGACGAGTCCGCTGCCGCCGTCTCGCCGGCTGAAGACGACTGCGCCCTGCTGGAGCGTCGCGAGTTTCACCCACGCGGAGATCGTCACCTTGCCATCGACCGCCCACGCGAGCGCGGGCGCGGCGGGGATCGTCACCGCAGTCTTCCCATCGAGTCGCAGCCCGCCGCCGATCTGCGCGCCGTCGCTCACGAGGCCGGCGTTCTGCGCGGTGATCGCGTTGCCGGTCGAGTCGCTCGCCGGACCGCCACGCTCGGCGAAGTGATACACGAGCACCGTATCGGCATCGAAGGTCTCCTTCGCATTCTCCGCCTTCGCCGCATCATCGCCGGTGTTGCCGTAGTAGAGCCACAGCGTCGTCTTCTCGCCCGGTTTGATGTCGCCCGTCTTCACCCAGACGAAGGCTTCGTTCATCAGCGAGTCGAACTTCTCGACGTGATGCGCGAGCGCCGTCTTCCCATCCGCCGCGACGAAACGCAGATCGCTGCCATCGTCCTTCCCGCTGAGAAATTGGAAGTTTCCATCATGCAGCCGCAGCAGCACCGCAGTCGCGCCGATCGGGTCGCTGATCGCCGCGGTATCGAGCGTGATCTGTTTGCGCACCGTCCACGCCTTGTTCCACCACGGCGCCTTGTCGTCCGCGTGCGCGGCGACGAGGAAAAGGAGCGCGGCGAGGATTCGAGAGATCGTCTTCATTCGTTAAAAGTCCGCCCAGACGCGGAAGGTGAGCAGCAGGTCGTCCTTGCGGTTCTGCGCGACGCTGATGAGCGGCCAGCCGGCATCGACCGAGCCGTTGATGTGATCGAAAAGCTGAATGCGGCTGCCGACGCCCCAACTCGCGAGGTCGAAGCGATTCTCCTGCTCGGGCAACGGCGCGTTCAGCGTGAGAAAACCGGCATCCACGAATCCGTAGGCGCGCCACTCGAACGCATCCGCCTTCTCCTTCCCGAGCCACCCGAGGAAGGACGGCGTGCGCAGCTCGAACGTGCCGAAGACCGCATTGTCGCCCAGCGCCGCGGACTCGAGATAGCCACGTGCCGAGCCGAGCCCGCCGCCGGCGAACTGTTCGCTGTTCACGAGCGGCTGACTGGAAATCTGCCCCTGCACTTTCGCGAACGCCTGGAACTGCGCGGGCAGATCCTGTGTGTGCGAGAGATCGCCGCGGAGGTAGATGTAGCTGCCGTCCGCGCGATAGCGTTTGTTTTCAAACTCCTGCTCGTCGCTGCCGAGTCCACGCAGGTGGAAGTTCACGCTCGCATCCAGCTCGGTGAGCCGGCCTTTGCCGACAAGGCTCGCCGTGTAGTTCACACTGAGCGGGTAGTAGTCGATCGGCGCGGTGGTCTGAGTGAGCCCGACGAGGACGTCCTCGTCGAAGTGCTTGTAGTCGAGCCCGAGGCTGATCGAGTGGTAGAAATTCTGCGCACCCGGCAGCGTGAAGATCGCGCGTCCGCCGAGCACGTGTCCGCGGCCCGCCACAGCCACGCCGCCGAGCGTCGAGACGTTGCTGTCCTGCTTCGTGCCCGTGAACAGCAGGCTGAAACCCGGCGCTCCGGGAAAACGCGCGAGGTAGAACCCGGAGAGCACCTTCGCGTCATCCGGATTCTCCGGCGCGATTTGGAAGTTCACGCCGAGCGTGTGGCCGAGCTGCCAAAGGTTGCTGTAGCTGATGCCGCCATTGAGCCGCAGCTCCGTCGTGTCGGCGCTGTAGCGGTTGTTCAACTCCACGCTGCCGTGCAGCGGCATCTCGTCTTTCACGTTGAGATCGATGTCCACCGTGCCGGGCTCGACGCCGGGCTTCAGCTCGGGCGTGATGCGTCGGTCGGCGAGTTGGTTCAGCGCGATGATGTCGCGCGTCACGTCGTTGAAGTTCGGCACGCGCCCCTCGGCCATCGACGGCGCACGACGCTTGATGTCCGCGAGCGAGAAGAACCGCGATCCCCTCACCCGCAGCCGCCCGACCTTCGACTCGTTCACTTGCAGCTGAATGATCCCGCTCCGTGCGTCCTGCTGTGGCACCTCAACGGACACGCTTTGAAAGCCCTTGTCGTGATACGCCTTCTCCAGCGCCGCGCGCGCCTGCTCCACGTCCTCCGCCGTGCGGCCCGGCCCGAGGAAAGGATACACCGCTTCCTCCACCTCCACGCCGCCGAGCTGCTTCACACCGTTCACACGATACTCACGCACGTAGATCGTCCCCTCACCTTCCGCCGGCACGGCCCAGCACGAGACGCTGAGCATGATGCTCACGAGTGCTGATTGGATCCACGTGCGACTGATCATTGGATCGCAAATGGTGCGGTGCGTGCCCGCAACGGCAATCGCGGCATCGCAACGTTTCCGCTGCGAATGTGGCGGTAAGGTTACATCGTGTAACGATCGCATGGATTTGTCCGGCGAAGTCGCGGCCGCGGCCTCGCTCGGAGCGAAGTTCGCAGCCGCGTTCCCATACTCTATTTTTTGATCACGGTGACCGCGCCGCTTTCGCCGGTGGCGCCGGTCGGCAGGTAGAGGAAGTGGCCGAAGGCGCTGTTGGTCTTTTGGAAGACCGCGCCGGCGAACTTTACCCTCTTGTTGTTGGCCGGGTGCATGAATGAGCCGTTCAACCCGACCTTGCCGGTGACGAAGGTCGCCTTGAGCGCCGTCGCCGCGGTCTGGCCGGCGGTGGCGCCGAGCACGGTCACCTTGCTGCGGGCGTCGAGGCTCGCGTCGTTGTTGGTGTCGAGCGCGCTGTCGCTGAGCGCGATCTCGATGTTCGCCGTATTCGTCGCGCCCGGCACGCCGGCGCCTAGCACCGTGCCGGCGTTGGCAGGCGTGGTGGGCTTAGTAGCTGTGCGTGACGATGCCGCCATCGACGGGTCGGCTCACCTTGAGTTCGCTGATGAGCAGCGTGGCATCGACCGTGAAGAGTTGGTTCGCGATCGCCTCGATCACCGTCTTCTGATCCGACGTCGCCGCCGCCTTGTAGAGGATGTGCTCGTAAGCCCACAGTGAGTAGGAACCCTCGGCGACCGCCCGCGGCTAGTAAGGCACGCCGTTGTAAGCGAGCAGTCGTGCGCCGGCGGCGACCGCGTTCGCGGCGTCGAGCGTCGGCAGGTAGCTGATGTAATAGCCACCGATGCCCGCGAGCGTGCTCGAGTCGAGCACCGTGGTGGCGAGGTTGCCGTTGCTGGTGTTACCGTCGCTGCCAGGTGGAAAGAAGATGCCGTTGATCGTCACCGCCGGATACAACGCGTGCGTGGTGGTGACGCCGCTGCTGGTCGTTGGGCGATATTGCTGCACGTTCGCGTTCGCGCCGATGCCGGTTTCGATGAACGTGACGATGCGCGCGCCCGAACCGTAGTCGCGACCGGTCGCATAGACCTGCACGGGATTGCCGCTCGCGCCGCCGGGCAGGTTATGGTCGCCCCATGCGCTGTTGACGAGCGTGGTGTGATCGCTGGGATCGTTGGTGAACAGCGCCAGCGGAAGGTTGCCCACATTCCACAAAACCTGCGCGAGTTGAGTCGTGATGTTGTTCAGCCGCGCCGTCGCTTCCTTGCTCGCGACGAAGACATACACGCCCGCGCCTACGAGACGGTCCACGAGCGTCGGCGAGGTATAGACGGTGGAGCTTTGAAACGAGTCCACCGCGCCGCGTCAGGGGCGACTGAATCCCAGTTCGCCGCGTTGTCTTGCGCACTTGCGGAGCCGCTCTGGCTTTGCGCGGTCGTGGATTTGAGGAAGTTCACCAGCACGTTTTTCGCCACCACGCGGATGCCATCGGTCGAACCGGTGAACGACGTCTCGATGATGACCTGTCCCGTCAGGCCGGGAAATGCTGCGGTCGTCCAGATCGACTTCTGCGCCTTGTTGATGTCGGTGCCAGTGAAGGCGTAGGTGTTCCCCGTCGCGAGCGTGTAGGGTGAACTGCCGGTCGCGCCGAGCAGGTGCGGGATGGATCGGTGGACCGTATCGCCAAATGCTTGGGCGCCGCCGATGCGAATGATGGTGTCCGCCGAGGCCGTGCCCGGCAGCGTGAGAATGAGAGCGGCGCCCAAAAGGGCCGCGAGATGAGAGGCAGTGATCTTCAAGTGTTTGATTGAAATTCACAGTGCCTCCGGTGTCTCCGGCGCAGCCTGCGCGAATGGTCCGATGAATCCTCCAGCGTTGCTGGTCGGTTAATGACCTGCTCAATAAGTAGGGTAAAAAACGCTCAACCGATTTGTTGGAAAGTTTTCGCAACACGTGAAAACGAAACCGGCGCGGGCGTTGGTGCGCCTGCGCCGGTTCAAGTGCTTGTAGCCGTGAATCGGCTACTTCTTCGACACGCCCACCGCTCCGCTCTCGGCCGTGCCGGCGGCAGGAACGTAGAGGAAATATCCGTAGGCGGTGCTCATCTTCTGGAAGGCTACGCCCGCGAACTTCACCGTCTTGCCGTTGCCGGGATGCGTGAACGACCCTTTCAGCCCGCCGTTGCCGGTGGCGAAGCTCGCCTTCAATCCCGTCGCGACCGTCGGCCCGGCGGTCGCACTGAGCACGGTCACTTTGCTCTTTGCGTCGAGGCTCGCGTCGTTCGACGTGTCCGTCGTGAGGGCGCCGTCAGTGAGCACGATCGCGATGTTCGCCGTCGTGTTGTTCGCCGCGCCAGTCACGCCTGCGCCGAGCACCGTGCCTGCGTTCAGCAGCGTGGCGGGCTTGAGATATTTCGAGGCGATGAAATCGCTCACGATGCCCGCGGGCCAGCCCGCCGGGTAGAGCTTCTGGTTCGCGAGCCCCGCCGGCTTGAACCACGTCAGCGCGCCCGTCGCATCGGTCTGCGTCTGCGCCGGGTCGAAGATCACGTCGCCCGCGAGGAAGCCCTGCTTGCCGTAGAGCTGCGCGAAGACCGGCCAATGGTTGTCGCTCGCGAGCGCGTTCGTGTAGCTGATCGCCGAGCCGTCCGCGGCCTTGCCGACAAACTTCACCGTGCCCTTGGCCGAGACCGTCACCTGGCCGGAGCCATTGCCGTTCGGCGTGCCCGCCACGGCCGAGCGCGGCAGCAGCGCGCCCGTGTATTTGCCCTTCTCCTTCGCGGGGTCGAGCAGCGTCACCGGCACGTTCCTGAACGGCGCGACCGGGTTCCGCTTCGCGGTGTAAACCGCGAGGTCCGCGCGCTGGATCGTCGCCAGCGTCGTGTTGCCCGCGTCCTTGATCGAGCCCGTGACCTTCATCCCCGCGCCCGTGTCGAGCGTGAGGGCGAGGAAGCCGAGCGAGATGTTCGCGGGCTTCGCCTTCTTGATCAGCTCGAAGGTCGGCGTCAGCAATCTTCCAAACCGCGCGTCGCCGCCCGTGAGGAAGACGCCGCTAATTGGCAGCTTCGTGCCGCCGATCGTCACCTTACCCGTGAACTTCCCGGTCGTTGTAACCTTCACCGACACAAGGCCGCTGCGCTGGAAAAGCGACGCTGCGCTCGCATCGACGATGAGCCCGTTGTAGCTACCCGCGAGCTGCGGACGCAGGTTCACGAAGCTGAAGTTCACCGTCACCGCCGCGGACGCATTGCCCGCCGTGTCGAAGGCCGTGATGACCGCCGCGTTCGCGCCCTGCTCGGGCGTGAGCGTCAGCGTCCAGTTGAAGTCGTTCGTCGCCGCGGTCGGTGTCGCCGTCTGCGGAGCGCCGCCATTCAGCGCCACCTCCACGCGCGCCACGCCGGCGAGGTCCTTCGCGTTGCCGCCGAAGATCACGTTCGCCCCGCTCAGTTTCGCATTCGCCCGCGGCGATGCCACCGTCAGCGTCGGCACCGTCGAGTCGCCATCGAGGATGGAAACCGTCGCCGTGCTTGGCGAGCCGAGCGCTGGGTTGCCCGTCGCGTTTTGCAGCGCCAGCAGGATCGTCTCCGGCGGCGCTTCCGCGAGCGCGTCGGACTTGATCGTGATGTCGAACGTCTTCGCTCCGCTCTCGCCCGCCGCCCAGTTCAGCGTCACCGGCGAAGCCGGCAGCGTGAAGTCGTTCGTCACCGTCGCCGTGCCGCCCGTGCGCGCCACCTCCACGCTCACCGCGCCATCGGTGCCGCCCGTGCGGTTCACCGTGATGGTGAGCGTCGCGTCGCTGCCGACGTTCTCCGCTTTCTGGTAAGTCGCCGCGCTGAGCGCCAGCGAGCCCGGGAAGACCGCGTCGGTGATCGTCACCGTCGCCGTGCTCGGCGTGATGATCGACGCACCCGCGCTCGCGTTCGTCAGGCCCACGGTAAAGCTGCGGTCGCCCTGCACGCCCGCGCGGTTCGCCACGGTGATGTCCACCGTCTTCTGCGTGTCGCTCGCCGCGAAGGAAACCTGCGTATTCGTCTGCCCTGTGTAGTCGGTTCCGTCCAGCGCGCTATCGGCGGTCGTGCTAAAATCGACCGTGAATGCCCCGCTCATATTCCCCCCACGCACGAGCGTGATCGTCACCTTCCCGGTGCCCACATTCTCCGCCACCGAATAGGTCGCGCTCGAGAGTTTCACCGACGCCTCCGTCTCCGTGATCATCGCCGTCGCGCTGCTCGGCGTGCCGAGCTGAGCTGTGGCCGACGGGTTCGAGAGGCTCACCGTGAACGTGCGATCGCCTTGGAAGCCCGCGCGGTTCGCGATCGTGATGTCCACCGCCTTCTGCGTCTCCGTGGCCGCGAAGGAGACGAGCGTCGGTGCGATCGCCGTGTAATCGACCCCCGCCGCCGCAGACAGGTCAGTGGTGCCGATCGTCGCCGACACCGCCGTCGTCGTCTCGCCGCTGCGATTCACGAGCACCGTCAGCTTCCCACTCCCCACCGCCTCGCTCACCGAATACGTCGCCGCGCTCAGCACGATCGTCGCCACGCCCACCGGAGGCGCCGGGGTGAAGGTCAGCGCGCCGTTGTCGTCGAGCTTGAAGGTGCCCACGAAATCGCCCCCCGTGCCGACGGCGACGCCGCTCGTTCCACCTGCCGGCTGCATCCGATAAAGCTCGATCACCGAGCCCGCCGTGCCGTTGGCAAAGGTCGCCTCGATCGTCGGCGCATACTGCGCGAAACCGATGCCGGGCGCCGGGCCAGAGTTCGTGATCGTGCCGCCGGGCATATAGGACGAGTAGCTGTTCGCCACCGTCGTCGATCGGCGCACCGCCTTGGTGCTGTTCGCCGTCGAGTTGTTCGGCTGCCCATTGGCAGGATTGGTGGAGTAAGAACCTGCCAGCCCGTTCATCTTCGTGGTGATCGTGCCTTGAGTCGTGCTGCCCTGCCGCGTCCAGCGAGTGTTTGCGGCGTTCGCGGTGCCGACGACGGCTTGCACCTTCGTCGCAAAAGTCGTCTTCGCCGGATCGCTGCCGACCATGTTGAAGGAGCCTGTCGTCCCCGACACGCTCCAGAATACCGTCGAATCCGTCGTCCACCCCGTGCCGAAGATCGCGTCTAGATCCGTCTTGATATTGCCCAAACCGCTCACCGCAAAGGCATTCGCCGCCCCGCTGTAGTTGGATGCCTGGCCGAGGTTCACCACGTATTCCTCCGTGGCACTCGTGCCTCGGACGCCGAGTAAGAGGTCGCCCTCGGCATAGCTCACTGGCGCCTGCGCACTGGCGCTCCCGGCTCCGAGCGCGAGGCCGGCAAAAGCCAGCATCGCTGATTTGATAAGTCGTTTCATGTGTTGTGCTCCCTGGTTGGGCTGAGGTGCCGTTTAGTAATTGGGCGTAACCTGGCCGCCGTCGGTCGGGCGGGTGCAGTGCATCGAATTGAGCAGCACCGGCGAATCGGTCGTGAGGATCTGGCTGGCCATCAGGTCGGCCACCGTCT
>VFJQ01000165.1 GCA_009885995.1 Verrucomicrobiota bacterium | reverse complement strand
CGTTTATCTGGACAGCCAAAGCCAACGACATCCTCGCCAAAGTGGCCCGCGCCCGGAAAAAGCTCCCACGCAAACAAACGTCACGCTAATTGCGAAGCACTACACTAGCTGCTGGGCGCGACTTCGTTCGGCAGCGTCTTCTGCACGAAAGCCTGCAACGAACCCATGACGCCCGTGATGAAGAGCGAGAGGCCGCCAAAGATGCTGAGCACTTCTTCTTTCCGGAACTCGATCTTCTGTCCGGAGGCAAAGCGCTTCGGCACATCGAGCACGCGACCGGTGACGTTTTGCTCGCCCGGCTTTGCGGGCTGAAGGTCGATCGTCATCAGGCGCACGACGAGATCCGTGCCTTCGTTCGCATCGGCATCCGTGACGACGCCACCGCGAGCGAGGGCCTGGCCGAGCTTGAGGTAGCTGCTGACGCTCGCTTCGTTCGGCGACCCGATCGTGAACTGCTCGCGCAGGTGCTTGATCTTCTCCTCGAAGGGCAGGCGCAGGAACGTCTGGCGGTCTTCGCCGAGGATCTGCTGGAGGCGCGCCTGATCGGTGTTGCCGGAGGCTTTCCACTGCGCGAGCGCGCCAACGGAGCGCGCGTCTTCGAGCAGCGGCACGAGCAGGTTGACCGCTTCCGCGAGGAGCTGCCGGAGCAGCCACACTTCCGCGGCGGGGCGCACGGCATCGAAGCCAAGATGGTGCTGTTGCGAAGGCATGAAGCGCAGCGCACGGGCGAATTCGTCGTAGTCTTTTTCGGTCTGGCATCGCAGTGAACCGACGGTGCAGGCCGCGAGATCGAAGGCGCGCTGAATGGCGCCGAGATACTTGAGGCTCATGTCGCCGAGGTTGATCTGGACGGCCTTGGGTTCGGAAGTGGGCGTTTCGGTCATAAGGGCGGCGAAAGTGGCAGGCGCGATCGATTCGGCAAGCGACTTTGCGGAAGTGCGACACGGAGCTTGAGCAGGACGCGGGGAGCGTAGTAGTTTCACCAGCCTATGTCCACGACCGCCGCACCCGCCGCCACTTACTCGATGAAGAATCCGTTCCCCGCGCAGCACGTCGCCAACGTGCAGCTCAACGGGCCGGGATCAAAAAAGGAAACCCGCCATCACGCGATCTCGCTCGATGGATCGGGGCTCAGCTACATGCCCGGCGATGCGCTGGGACTCGTGGCCAGCAATTGTCCGGCGCTCGCCGACGGTCTCGTGAAGGCGCTCGGTTTTACCGGCGACGAGACGGTGCCGGGTAAGGACGGCCAGCCGAAGCCGATCGCACAGGCACTCATCCACGACTACGTCACCAATTTCGCGGACAAGAAATTCATCGAGGCATGCGTGGCGAAAGGCGTGAGCGAACTCGCGCCGCTGCTCGTGCCGGAAGCGGCGGACAAGCTCAAGACCTATCTCACCGGCAGGGGCGAGGCGCACGATTACCTCGACATCCTCACCGAGTTCCCGCAGTTGAAATTCGCGCCCGATGAATTTGCCAAGCTGCTCCGCCGCCTGCCGCCGCGGCTCTACTCGATCGCGAGCGCACTCTCGGCGCATCCGGGCGAAGTCCATCTCACCGTGGCAACCGTGCGCTACGACATCCGCGGCCGCACGCGCAAGGGCGTCGCCTCGACGTTCCTCGCCGATCGCTGGTCGGAGGACACGACGGCGGGCATCTACCTCCAGAGCCAGCAGAAGCATTTCTTCCTCCCGCCCGATCCGAACACGCCGATCATCATGTGCGGGCCGGGCACAGGCATCGCGCCGTTCCGCGGGTTCGTCGCCGATCGCATCGTGACCGGCGCGCCGGGGAAGAACTGGCTCTTCTTCGGCGAGCAGAAGAGCTCGGGCGATTTCTTCTACCGCGATGAGTTCGAGAAATTCATCGCCGGCGGGAAACTGAAGATGACGTGCGCGTGGTCGCAGGACCAGGCGGAGAAGGTCTATGTGCAGCACAAGATCGTGGAGCACGGCGCGGAGGTCTGGAAGTGGCTCGAGGAAGGCGCGGATTTCTTCGTGTGCGGCGACAAGACGCGCATGGCCGCCGACGTGGACAAGGCGCTGCACGAAGTCGTCGCCAAGCACGGCGGCAAGACGCCGGAGCAAGCCGCCGAATACATGGAAGGGCTGAAGAAGGCGAAGCGCTACAAGCGCGACGTTTACTAGGCGTGCAGTCCCTCGCGCATCTGCGTTGCGGCTTGATCGGCACGGGCTTCATCGGCCCGGTCCATCTCGAAGCCGTGAAGCGGCTCGGCGCACAGGTCACGGCCGTCTGTGGTTCGACGAAAAGCGCCTCCGCGCTCGCTGCCCAGTGGGGCGTGCCGGAGGTGTATGGGGACTACGATTACCGCGCGCTCCTCGCGTCGCCGAATGTCGATGTCGTCCACATCACGTCGCCGAACCGCGCCCACGTCGAGCAATCCCTCGCGGCGCTGAAAGCCGGCAAGCACGTGATCTGCGAGAAGCCGCTCGGCATGACGACGAAGGAAACCGCGAAGCTCGTGCGCGCCGCCGCCGCGAGCGATCGCGTCTTCGCGGTGAACTACATGTGCCGCTTCTTCCCCGCCGTGCTGCAAATGCGCGCGATGGTGCAGCGCGGCGACCTCGGGCGGATCGTCCACGTGCAGGGCCACTTCTTCCAGGACTGGCTGCTCCACGCGACCGACTACAACTGGCGCGTGCTCGCCAGCGAAGGCGGCAAGCTGCGCGCCGTCGGCGACATCGGCACGCACTGGATCGACACGCTCGGCTTCATCCTCGGCGATCGCGTCGAGTCGGTCTTCGCCACGCTCGGCCGCGCGCACGAGCAGCGATTTCGGCCGAAGGGCCAGGTGCAGACTTTCGCGAAGATCGATCCGAAGAAGATGACGCCCTATCAGGTCGATACCGAGGACTTCGCCAGCGTGCTGCTCGGCTACCGCGGCGGCACGCACGCAAATCTCTCCGTGAGCCAGGTCGCTGCCGGTTGGAAGTGCTCGCTGTATCTCGGTCTATACGGGACCGAGGGCAGCGTGCGCTGGGATTTGCAGCAGCCGAACGAACTCCAAGTGGGCCGCCGCGACGAACCGAACCAAATCCTCCAGCGCGGGACCGCCGGTTTCACCGAGGATATCGAGGGCTTCAGCGACTACCCCGGCGGCCATCCCGAGGGCTTCGCCGACGCGCACAAGATGCACTCCCGCGCCGTCTATCAGCACATCGCCAGCGGCCGCAAAGGCACGCCGCTCTTCGCCACCGCGGAAGACGGCCACGAGGAGATCCGCGTCTGCGAGGCGATCCTCAAGAGCCACGCCGCGCGGCGCTGGGTGAAGCTGGGGCGTTAGATCGCCGCGGCGATCGCTTCGCCCATCTCGCGCGTGCCGACGCGCTGCGTGCCTTCGCTATGAATGTCGCCGGTGCGCAGGCCGCGCTCGATGACCACCTTCACAGCGGCGTCGATCGCGGCGGCGGCGGCGGGTTCCCCGAGGGAATAGCGGAGCATCATGGCCGCGCTGAGGATTTGCGCGATGGGGTTGGCGATCCCCTTCCCCGCGATGTCCGGCGCGGTGCCGCCGCTCGGCTCGAAGAGGCCGAAGCGGCCGAGCGGCGTTTCTTTCAAGCCGAGGCTGGCGCTGGGGAGCATGCCGAGGCTGCCGGTGATCATCGCCATCTCGTCACTGAGGATGTCGCCGAAGAGATTCTCCGCCACGATCACGTCGAAGCCCTTCGGGTTCTTGATGAGCTGCATCGCGGCGTTGTCCACGTAGAGGTGGCTGAGTTGCACGTCGGGGTATTGCTTCGCGAGCTCGTTCATCGTGCGGCGCCAGAGCACGGAGTTCTCAAGCACGTTGGCCTTGTCCACGGAGGTGAGCCGCTTGTCGCGACCCTGCGCGGCCTTGAAGGCGACGTGGGCGATGCGCTCGATCTCGCTGCGCTTATAAACCATCGTGTCCACCGCGATCGTGTCGCCGTTCTCTTCGCGCGAGTATTTCGGCTGGCCGAAGTAAAGCCCGCCGGTGAGTTCGCGCACGCAGAGAATATTGAAGCCGCCCGCGACGAGATCGGCGCGCACCGGCGAGGCGTGCGTGAGCTGCGGGAAGCAGACGGCGGGGCGCAGGTTGGCGAAGAGGCCGAAGTGTTTGCGGATCGGCAACAGCGCGGCGCGCTCGGGCTGCTCGTTCGGCGGGAGCGATTCCCACTTCGGTCCGCCGACGGAGCCGAAGAGAATCGCGTCGCTAGCCTCGCACACGCGGATCGTCTCCTCGGGCAGTGCCTTGCCATCCACGTCGATCGCGATGCCGCCGACGCGGGCTTCGGTGAAGGAAAACGTGAGCGCGAATTTCGCCTCGATGGCGGCGAGGACGCGGCGGGCCTCGGCCATGACTTCGGGTCCGATGCCGTCGCCGGCGAGCACTGCGATTTGGAAGGTCTTGGTGGTCATTTTGAAAAAGGGCGCGCAGCCTACGCGGGCCGCCCGCCTTGCCAACGCCGAAAGCGCACCCTACACACCCGCCATGCTTCGCTTCCTCCTCCTCCTCGTCCTCGCCAGCGTGGCGCTCGGCGCCGATTTCAAACCCATCTTCGACGGCAAGACCCTCACCGGCTGGGATGGCGATCCGCGCTTTTGGTCGGCAAAGGACGGCGTGATCCGCGGCGAGACGGCACTCACGGCGCTGCCGAAGGGGAACACCTTCCTGCTGTGGCGCGCGGGAGTGCTGAAGGACTTCGAATTGAAGCTCAAATTCCGCATCCAGAACGGCAACAGCGGCGTGCAATATCGCAGCAAGGATCTCGGCAAGTGGGTCGTCGGCGGTTACCAGGCCGAGATCGAAAACAAGCAGGGCAAGGTCGGCTTCCTCTACCACGAGAAAGGCCGCAAATTCCTCGCGAACGTCGGCGAGAAGGTCGAGGTCGGCGCGGACGGCAAGCCGAAGGTCGTCGGCTCGCTCGGGGATAAGAAGACCGACTTCATCGACAAGGGTTACTACCGCGAGAAGGCCTGGAACGACTACCGCATCGTGGCGCGCGGAAACCACCTCGAGCACTGGCTGAACGGCGTCCAGACTATCGACCTCATCGACAACGATCCCGCGGGCCGCGCGCTCGAAGGCATCCTCGCGCTGCAAATCCACGCCGGGCCGCCTATGCTCGTCGAGTTCAAGGACATCCTGCTCAAGAACCTGTAAGTGATTTGTTGATGGTGGAACGCGACCTCCGGGCGCGTTTTTGTCGAGGCTCGGGCGTCAGCCCACCATCTTTTCCAAAAGGAATCCCGGCTTTGCCGGCAGCCGTGAAAACGCGCCCGGAGGTCGCGTTCCACCATCGCCTGGTCGATTCAGCCGCCGCGGTCCACGCGGAATACCACGACACGCGGCTTCCCATTCGCACGCCTCTCGCTAGCGTCCGCGCCCGCATGAAATTCCCCGCCCTGCTTTTCACCCTCGTCGCGCTGCTGTCGCTCGCGCGCGCCGACGACTATGAAGCCCGCGTCTTCACCGCGCCCGATGGCGGCACGCTGCCGTATCGGCTGCTCACGCCGAAGAACTACGACAAGGCGCAGAAGTATCCGCTCGTCGTCTTCCTCCACGGCGCCGGCGAGCGCGGAGACGACAACGGCGCGCAGCTCAAGCACGGCGCGCCTCTCTTCGCGAAGCCCGAGGTGCGCGAGCGCTATCCCGCGTTCGTCTTCGCGCCACAGTGCCCGAAGGAGCAGACGTGGTCCGCGGTGAAAGGCTGGACCGATGCTGAGTCGTTTCAGCCCGAGCCGAAGCCCGCAATGAAGCTCGCGCTCGGCGCGATCGACGCGCTCGCGAAGGAATTCTCCATCGACCCCGACCGGCTCTACATCACCGGCCTCTCGATGGGCGGCTACGGCTCGTGGGATTTGCTGTGCCGCATCCCCGGGCGCATCGCCGCAGCCGCGCCGGTCTGCGGCGGTGGCGACTCGACGAAGATCGCGGTCGCGAAAGGTGTCGCCGTGTGGGCGTTTCACGGAATGGACGACCCCGCCGTGCCGGTCGAGCGCACGCGCGAGATGATAGCCTCCCTCCAAGCCGCCAGCGGCACGCCGCTCTACAGCGAGTATCCCTACGTGAAGCACGACTCGTGGGTGAATGCCTATGGCGAGCCCGAGCTGCTCGCGTGGATGTTCGCGCAGCGCCTCGGGCAAGTCGTCCCGTGGGAGAAATGCACGACACCCTTCGCGCAGCCGCCGCCGAGCCTCTTCCCTGGCGCAGGCACGATTCAGAGCGGGCTGTGGTTCCGCCCGCTGTGGAAAGGCAAGCGCGAGCAGTGGTCGAAAGATCGCGAGAAGGAGCAAGGCGCGGTCGTGTTCTTCGGCGACTCGATCACGCAGGGCTGGCAGTCGCTCGCGCAGGATTTCCCTGGCTTCAAAGTCGCCAACCGCGGCATCAGCGGCGACACCACGCGCGGGCTGCGCTACCGCGTGCAGGACGACGTGATCGCGCTCCAGCCGCGCGCCGTCTCGATGCTCATCGGCACCAACGACCTCGACCAGGGCACCGAGCCGCAAGTCGTCGTCGAGAACCTCAAGGTCATCGTCGCCGACTTGCTGAAGGCGAATCCGAAGCTCCCGATCGTTATCAGCAAAGTGATGCCGCGCGCCGCGAAGCCCGCGAAGTTCCCCGAGCAGATCAAGACGCTCAACGCGCTCTACGAGCAGGCGTTCGCTGGCAATCCGCAGATCACCTTTTGCGACACGTGGACGCTCTTCGACGCCGGCAGTGGCGAGCCCGACAAAGCGCTCTTCCCCGACTCGCTCCACCCGAACGCCGCCGGCTACGCGAAGTGGGTCGCGGAGCTGCGGCCCATCATCGAGCGCGTCGCCAAGTGAGCGATTCCAAAGTCCCCTCCCTCGTCCGCGGCGCGTGGCTCGTCGTCGCGCTGCTCTTCCCGGTCGCGCTGCTGAACTATCTCGACCGGCAGATGATTGCCTCCATGAAGGTCTCCGTCATGGGCGACCTCAAGGACATCGGCTCGGAGGAGAACTGGGGGCATATGCTCGCTTCCTTCAAGTGGGTCTATGCCATCTTCAGCCCCATCGGCGGTTACATCGCGGATCGCTTCAGCCGCAAATACACCATCTGCGGCAGCCTCTTCGTCTGGTCACTCATCACCTACCTCACGGGCCACGTCACCAGCTTCCACGACCTCTACTGGGCGCGCACGGCCATGGGCATCAGCGAGGCGTTTTACATTCCCGCCGCGCTCGCGCTCATCGCCGACTTTCACACCGGCGGCACCCGCTCCCGCGCCGTCGGCATTCACCAGATGGGCATCTACTGCGGCGTCATGGTCGGCGGCTTCGCCGGGTATGCCGCCGACTGGCCGGACTTCGGCTGGCGCGGCGCTTTCGATGTGACGGGGTTCGTCGGGATCGTCTATGCCGTCCCGCTGTTGTTCCTGCTGAAAGACGCCCCGCGCCCGCAGCCCATCGAAGGCGTCCCCGTGGTGGCCAAAGCCTCCCCCTTCGGCGCCCTCGCGGAGCTGCTGACCAACGTCTCCTTCATCCTGCTCGTCCTCTATTTCACCCTGCCTGCTCTCGCCGGCTGGGTCGTGCGCGACTGGATGCCTGCCATCCTGCAAAAGGAATTTAACATCAGCCAGGGCAAGGCCGGCGTCTCCGCCGCGCTCTACTGGCAAGCCGCCGCGCTCGTCGCCGCCCTCCTCGGCGGCTGGCTGGCAGATCGCTGGATGCGCCGCACGCAGCGCGGGCGCATCTACGTCAGCGCCATCGGCATGGCGCTCATCATCCCCGCGCTCTTCGGCGTCGGGAATGCCCCGGCCATGGGTTCGTTCACGCTCGCCGTCGGCTCGCTCATCCTCTTCGGCATCGGGTGGGGATTCTTCGACTGCAACAACATGCCCATCCTTTCCCAGATCGTCCGGCCCCATCTGCTCGCCACCGGCTACGGCATCATGAACTTCGTCAGCATGATGTGCGGCGGGCTGGCCGACTGGATCTTCGGCGCCCTGCGCGACCGCGGCGTCGGCTTGAACATCATCTTCGGCACCTTCGCCGGCGTCGCCCTGCTCTCCGTCGCGTTCGTCCTGCTCATCCGCCCACGGGAGCAGAGCGCGGCCGGGTAAGCGCAAGGTGGAAGCGGCG
>VFJQ01000072.1 GCA_009885995.1 Verrucomicrobiota bacterium | reverse complement strand
CGTTTATCTGGACAGCCAAAGCCAACGACATCCTCGCCAAAGTGGCCCGCGCCCGGAAAAAGCTCCCACGCAAACAAACGTCACGCTAATTGCGAAGCACTACACTAGTAGGTCTTCCGCATATTGCTCGGCAGGATGCCGAGCTCGCTGCGATATTTCGCGACCGTGCGCCGCGCGATCGGGATGCCTTTCTGGCTGAGAAGCTCGACGATCTCCTTGTCGCTCAGCGGA
This sequence comes from Verrucomicrobiota bacterium, assembly GCA_009885995.1. Taxonomy (GTDB): domain Bacteria; phylum Verrucomicrobiota; class Verrucomicrobiia; order Chthoniobacterales; family Chthoniobacteraceae; genus VFJQ01. The sequence continues at coordinate 70,853 of VFJQ01000072.1, read as the reverse complement.
TTCTTCCCGTTTTCGTCCTTCACCATTTCACCGATGATCCCCTTCACGCTCGTGTTGCTCATCGATTCGCCATCGGCCGTCTGGTAGCCGGGCGTGAAGAAATACTTCATCTCAAACACCCCGTGCGGCGTGCTCATGTATTTGCCCGAGATCGCCCGGCTGACGGTCGTCTCATGCACGCCCACCTCATCCGCGATCTGCACCATCGTCAGCGGCTTGAGCGCGCTCGGGCCGAATTCCAGGAAGTCTTTCTGCCGATCCACGATCCGATGCGCGATGTTCGAGATCGTCTGCTGCCGTTGGTGGATCGACTTGATGAGAAATTTCCCGCTGCGGATTTTCTCCCGGATGTAATCGCGCACCTCGTCCTTGCTGCGCGCGCTCGCCATCAGGTCCTTGTAAGTATTGCTGATGCGCAGATGCGGGATCTGGTCGCCATTCAGGCTGATCTGCCAGCCGCCGCCGATCTTCTCCACCGTCACATCCGGCAGCACGTAGTTGTTCGGATCGGGCGTGAAAATCTGGCCGGGCCTCGGGTCGAGCGTCCCGATGAAATTCGCCGCGCGCTGAACCTGCTCCGGCGTGGTGTTCAACCGTCGCGCGATCTCGGGAAACCGCCGCTTGCCGAGATCCTCGATGAAACGATCGACGATCCGGAATTCCAGCGACTGCTCTTTGCCGAGCCGCCTGAGCTGGATGAGCAGGCACTCGCGAAGATCGCGCGCACCGACGCCGACCGGATGAAAAGTCTGCACGACTTCCAGCACCCGCGTGATGTCAGCCACATCCATCCCCGTATTACTCGCGATGTCCTCCGGCTTGCTCTGGAGGAAGCCGTGGTCGTCGATATTGCCGATGATCAACTCCGCGATCTGACGATCCGCCGCCTCCAAGTCGCCGCTCTGCACCTGCTCGAACAAGTGCTGCTGCAGGGTCTCCTCCTTCACGAGCGACTCGAAGAAAAACTGCCGCCGCTCCTCGTCCTCCGCCGAGCGATGCGAGTAGCCCGCGCTCTGCGCCATGTAATCGCGCCACTCCTCGTCGAGCTTCGCCAGCCACTCGAACTCTTCGTCGAACTCCGCCGCCTCCCGCTGCTTGTCCTCGATCGTCGGCTCCGTCTGCTCGATCTCGAGCGTCGGGTTCGACTCGATCTCCTGCTGGATGAGGTTGCGCAGCTCGAGCATCGGCACCTGCAAGATCTGCAAGCTCTGCTGGAGTTGCGGAGCGAGGACTTGCTGCTGCGAAAGCGACTGTGTCTGCGAGAGACCGGCCATGGCTGCTCGCAAGCTACCCGTGTGGCGTCGAGCAGCAAGCAGCATTCCTGCCAGTGCGCGCTGCGATTTTGCCATCGATTCGCGGCACCATTCCGGCTTTCCTGCCTCCGCCATGAAACCGAAATCCTTTCTCCTCACCCTCGCCGGCTGTGCGCTGCTCACCGCCGCCGCATTCCTCCCGCACGAATCCGCTGGCCAGGCGGAAACGGACGACGCGCAAGTCCAGCAGACCCTCGCCGAACTCACGGCCCAGCAGACGATCCTCGCGGAGAACCAGGCAAAGATTGACGAGAAGATCGCCACCGTCGGCGAAGAAGTCCGCCTCGCCCGCATCTTCGCCGGCCGCGCCGGTGGCAAAACCAAGTAAGCCATGAACCGCCCCACTCTCCTCGCCTTCGCACTCGCACTCGCTCTCACGCTCAGCGTGCGCGTCCACAGCCAGTCAGTCACTGGCGCCAAGAGCACGCTCCAGCAGCTTCAGGCCGTAAAGGCCGCCAACGCCGCACTGCTCGAAAAGCAGACCGCGACCCTGCTCAAGCTCGACGAACTTCAGAAGGAAGCCGCGCAAACGAAATTCATGGTCAAGCGCGGGTAACGCCCCCGCCGGTCAGCGCGCTGCGAGAAACGCGCGCCACCCGCCGAACTCGGTGATCTCCCGCGCGCCATCGAGCGCCGCGACTTCGCAGAGGAATCCTTTCACCGTCGAGCCGTCGTCGAGCACCACGCTGCCGATGCCCATCGGCGTGGGCACTTCCGCTACGAACTCGCCGAACGCCGCAAAGCTCATCCGCCACACTTCCGTCTCGATTCCCGGCCCCGCGAAACCCGGCGCGCGCACGAGACCCGGTTTCGGCGGCGTGGTATTCGCCAGCGCGTAGAGCCGGTATTCCGGCGCGGTGCGGCACGTCTTCACGAGCTGCGCACCACGCGAGGTGAGCTGACGATTCAGCGGCTGGCCGCTCAAATGTGCGCCGACCACGGACAACTCGACGCCCGCCGCGGCGACGTGAATGGGCGCTTCGCCCAAGAACGCTGCGCCGAGCTTTGCGAGTGAGTCGTCGTGGAAAGCGGGCGCGAGGAACGTGACACCGAGCGGCAATCCATCGGGTCGAAATCCCGCGGGCACCGCGAGCCCGCAGAGGTCGAGCAGGTTCACGAAGTTCGTGTAGGTGCCGAGGTTCGAGTTGAGCCGGACCGGGTCGGCGAGGACTTCTTCGACGGTATAGATCGTCGGCGTCGTCGGCAGCAGCAGCGCGTCCATCTTCGCCCACTCCGGTTCTGCGAGCCGGCGTAGCCGCGCCAGCTCATAACTCGCGCGGAAATACTGGACCGCAGATTGCTTCGCGCCGCCGGTGATGATTTGCCGCACAACCGGATGCCCCGCTTGCGGATTCGCGTCGAGAAACTCACCAACCGCAGCCGCCCGCTCAGCCACCCACGGCCCCGCGTAGAGTAGCCGCGCCGCATCGCGGAACGGCTCGAAGTCGATCTCCACAATTTCGCATCCGAGTGCAACGCAGCGCTCCCGCGCGGTCGCGAACAGCGCGCGCATCGCATCGTCACCGAAAAACTCGAGTTGCCCGGCAGACGGCACACCGATGCGCGTGATGTTCCGCAACGCCGGCTCCCAGCGCCGAGAGAACGGATCGCTCGCATCAAACTCCCGCGCGACCGCAAACACCGCATGTGCATCGGCGACATTCGCCGCGAGGATCGACACGCAGTCGAGCGACCGGCACGCCGGCACGACTCCCCGCGTGCTCAGCACTCCGCGCGTCGGCTTTAGTCCTACGATATTGTTGAATGCAGCCGGCACGCGACCCGATCCGGCCGTGTCCGTGCCGAGAGAAAAGTTCACCAACCCCGCCGCCACCGCGACCGCCGAGCCGCTGCTCGATCCGCCGGAGATGTGTGCCTCGCTAAACACGCTGCGCGGGATGCCATACGGCGAACGCACGCCGACGAGCCCCGTTGCGAATTGATCGAGGTTCGTCTTCCCGACTGGCGTCGCGCCGAGCGCCCTTAGCCGAGCCACGACCGGCGCGTCCTCCTTCGCGACATAGGAAAACTCCGGGCACCCCACCGTCGTCGGCCAGCCCGCGACATCGATGTTGTCCTTTACCGCGAACGTCTGACCGAAGAGTGGCAGGGATTCATCCGCCGGAAGGCTTGCGAGCAGCACATCAAGCGGCGGACGATAGATCCACACTCCGTCGTCGCCGCGTTCGCGGATGCGCCGGTCGAGTTCGCGGATTGAGTCAGGTAAATTCATGCTGCAGGTTCCACGAGACACAGCGCCTGGCCGGGCGAGACCTGCTTGCCAGGCACGCAGAGGACTTCGCTCACCACGCCCGCTTCGATCGCGGTCACCGGGATTTCCATTTTCATCGCCTCGAGCACCACGAGCTTTTCTCCCGCGACCACGCGCGAGCCCGGCTGCACGAGAACCTGCCACACATTCGCCGGCAACGGCGCGCGCGCGACATTCACGCCCGGCGGGATGCTGAGTTGCTCCTCGATCACTTCCGGCTCCGGCTCAGTGGGCAGGGCATCGAGTCCGGCTTGGTGCCACCGCTCGCGCTCCGCGTTGAATGCCGCTTCGCGCTTCGCTTTGAAATCTGCGGCTTCGCCTTCGATCGAGCGCAGGAACTCGTGGTAGTCGCGGAGGCGAAACGTCGTCTCCTCCACGCGCACCTTGTAGCGGCCTTGCGGGAAGTCTTCGCGGAGTTGCAGCAACTCGTCGGCGCTGACTTCGTAAAACCGGATCTGATCGAAGAACCGTAGCAACCACGGTTTCGTGAAGTCGCTCGTCGCGCGCCAGCGATTCCACATCTGGATCGTGCGCCCGACGAACTGATACCCGCCCGGCCCTTCCATCCCATAGACACACATGTAGGCGCCGCCGATGCCGACCGAGTTTTCCGCCGTCCACGTGCGCGCGGGATTGTATTTCGTCGTCACGAGCCGATGCCGTGGATCGAGCGGCACGGCGACCGGCGCGCCGAGATACACGTCGCCGAGGCCGAGCACGAGGTAGCTCGCGTCAAAGACGATTCGCTTCACATCGTCGATCGAGTCGAGCCCGTTGATGCGGCGGATGAACTCGATGTTGCTCGGGCACCACGGCGCGTCAGGCCGCACGGTCGCGGTGTATTTCTCGATCGCGAGCCGCGTCGCGGGGTCGTCCCACGACAGCGGCAGATGCACGATGCGCGTCGGCAGCTCCAGCGTATCGAGCGGCGGCAGCGAGGCTTCGCCGCGCGCGATCAGGTCGAGCAACCCGCCGCACTCCATCTTCCGCGAGTCGTAGTGGACTTGAAGCGAGCGGATGCCGGGCGTGAGGTCGATCAAGCCGGGCACGTGCTGCTGCTCCAGCCACGTCATCAGCGCGTGGACGCGGAAGCGCAGCTCGAAGTCGAGGACGTTTGGCCCGAACTCGACGAGCACGTAGTCGTCGCCTTGCGGACGGAAGACCATTTCGGGTAGCCCATCGCGCGCCGGGTCGCGGCGCAGCGCGGCATCGGCGGGAATCTCGATCGCGAGCGGCGTCCCGTGTGGCTGCGCGGCGAGTTGCGCGATCTCGGTGTCCTGATTGCGGCGCAACTCCGCTGCCGACTCCGCACTCAGCGGCACGAAACGCACGGTGTCGCCGGACTTGAGCTGACCGATTTTCCAAAGCTCCGCCTGCACGATCACCGCCGGGCACACGAAGCCGCCGAGGCTTGGCCCATCCGGCCCGAGGATGATCGGCATGTCGCCGGTGAAATCGATCGCGCCAATCGCGTAGGCGTTGTCGTGGATGTTCGACGGATGCAGCCCCGCTTCGCCGCCGTCGCGGCGCGCCCATTGTGGCTTCGGCCCGACGAGGCGCACGCCCGTGCGCGCGGAGTTGAAGTGGACCTTCCAATCCGTGGCGAAGAACTGCGCGATGTCTTCACGCGTGAAAAAATCCGGCGCGCCGTGCGGCCCGTAGAGCACACCGATCTCCCATTCGTGCGTGAGACGCGGTTCGAGTTCGAGCGGCAGGCTCAGGCCGTCGATCTCCGGCGCGTCGGGGTTGCGCAGCTTCAGCACATCGCCCACACGCAGCGCCCGTCCCGCGTGACCACCGAACTGCCCGAGCGTAAAGGTCGCGCGCGAGCCGAGAATCTTCGGCAGATCGAAGCCGCCGCGCACCGCGAGATACGTGCGCGCGCCGGGGCCATTCACCGCGCCGACCACGAGCGTCTGTCCCGCCTGAACTGTCACCGGTTGCCAATACGGCACAGGCCCGCCGGCCAGCTTCGCGCGCATTTCTGCGCCGGTGAGGCAGATCGTCGTCGCCACGTTGAAGCGCAGCGTCGCGCCCGTCATCGTCATCTCCAGACCCGCGGCGCTTTCGAGGTTGTTGAGCAGCCGATTGCCGAGGCGAAACGACAGCGAGTCCATCGGCCCGCTCGGCGGCACGCCCACGGCCCAGTAGCCGAGTCGTCCGGGATAACCTTGCACCGTCGTTTGCGTGCCACCGTCGAGCACTTCGATGGTGCGCGGGCGATATGGAAAGTCGCGCAGGAACGCGGTGAAGACATCGCCGCGCCGGAACGCCTCGCTCGCGACGACTTGCTGGAGGTAGTCGCGGTTCGTCTCGATGCCTTCGATGCGCGTCGCCGCGAGTGCGTCGCTCAGCTTCGCGATGGCCGCAGCGCGCGTGTCGGCGTGGACGATCAGCTTCGCGACGAGCGGATCGTAATACGGCGACACTTCGGTGCCCGCTTCGATCCAGTGATCGCAGCGCGCGTCCTCGGGGAAGACGACTTCGGTGAGCAGGCCGGCGCTCGGCTGGAAGTTTTTGCCGGGATCTTCGGCGTAGATGCGGACCTGAATCGAACTGCCGCGCGGCTCGGGCGCGATGAGTTCGGGTGGCTCACCCGCCGCGACGCGCAGCATCCACTCGACGAGATCGAGCCCCGTGACCATCTCGGTGACGCCGTGCTCGACTTGCAGCCGCGTGTTCACTTCGAGGAAGTAGAACGCGCCCGCTTGCACATCGAAGACGAACTCGACCGTGCCCGCCGAGCGGTAGCCGACTTCGCGGCCGAGCTTCACTGCGGCGTCGCACAGCGCGGCGCGTTGTTCGTCGCTGATGCCGGGCGCTGGCGTCTCCTCGATCACCTTTTGATTTCGTCGCTGCGTCGAGCAGTCGCGCTCGCCGAGCGCGATCACGTTGCCGCGACCATCGCCGAAAATCTGCACCTCCACGTGCCGCGCGATGGTCACGAACTTTTCCAGGAACAGTCCGTCGTCCTTGAAGTTGTTTCGCCCGAGGCTCCGCACCGTCTCGAACTTCTCGCGCAGTTCGTCCGCGTTGTGCGCGAGCTGCATCCCGATGCCGCCGCCGCCTGCGGTGCTCTTGAGCATCACGGGGAATCCGATGCGTTCGGCCTCGACGACGGCTTCGTTCACGTTCGCAAGCAAGCCTGTGCCCGGCAGCAGCGGCACGCCGCACTTCTCCGCGATCTCACGCGACGTGTGCTTCAGCCCGAAGCGGCGTATCTGCTCCGCGGTCGGGCCGACGAACGCGATGCCCGCACGCTCGCACGCCTCGGAAAAGTCGGCGTTCTCGCTCAGAAAGCCATAGCCCGGATGCACCGCTTCCGCGCCCGTCTGCTGCGCGACTTCGAGGATGCGCGCGGCATTCAGGTAACTCTCGCGCGCGGGTGCGGGGCCGATGCACACGGCTTCGTCGGCAAGGTTCACATGCATCGCGTGGCGATCCGCTTCCGAATACACCGCGACCGACGCGACGCCGAGCCGGCGCAAGGTGCGAATGACGCGACACGCGATTTCGCCGCGATTGGCGATGAGGACTTTCTTAAACATTCTGCGTCAGTTCCAGATGAGCAGCCGCACGGGCGTTGGGTTGTAAGCGTTGCAGGGGTTGTTGAGCTGGGGGCAATTCGAGATCAGCGCGATCACGTCCATCTCCGCGCGCATCTCCACGTAGCGCCCGCCGGCGCTCACGCCGTCGGCGAAAGACAGGCCGCCATCGGGCGTGACGGGCACGTTCATGAAGAAGTTGATGTTGTGCGTGATGTCCGCCTTCGATGCGCCGCGGCCCCAGCGCAGCACTTGCAGCACGAAGGTGTCGCGGCACGCGTGCATCCAGCGCTTGTCGAGTGCGTAGCGGACTTGGTTGCTCTCCGTCGCGCACGCACCGCCGAGCGTGTCGTGGCGTCCACACGTGTCGGCAGTGATGGTGAGCAGCACGTTGCCTTCGCTCGACATCAACTTAGTGCCAGTCGTGAGGTAGATCGCCGACTGCTCGCGGATCGTGTCCTGCGCGGAGTAGCGGTCGCTCATGTCCGCGGCGTTGTAGAAGATCGTGTCGGCCGCTTGGTTGCCTTCGAGGTCCACGATGCGGAAAGTCTGGCCGCGCTTGAGCTCGTGCATCCAGCCGTTGCCGGCGGGCAGCGTGAAGTCGTAGATCGCGTCTGTGGGATCGAGCGGGCTCTCGGTGTAGATCAGCGTGCTCATGCGAAGGTGCGTTCGGTGAGGGTGAAGCTGCGCTGGTTCTCGCCGCGGAAGTTGCGGCAGAAGTCGTCCGTGCCCGGCGGCGGTGTCTTGAGCAGCGTGAGTTTGATCGGCTTCGGCGCGTAGCTCGGACTCGGGTCGAGCGGGTGCTGGCAGGTGTTCAGCACAACGAGCACGTTCATTTCTGCGCGTAGATCGACGGTGTCGCCTGGCTTCGAGTTGCCGGCGTGAAAGGCGAGTCGGCCTTCGTCGTCCGCATTGAGACGACTGAAGAAGTTCACATTCGCCACGAGGTCGCGCGCGCCGAGGCCGTGCTTGCCGAGTTCGACGAGGAAGTTGTCGTGCGCGTTGCGATACCAATCGTTGCGCGCCTGCTGGTAGTTCCGTTCACCATACTTCGCGCGCACGAGCGCGGCATTGCCGTGGCCGCCGAGCGGGTCGTGCCAGCCGCACGTGTCGGCGGTGATCGAGAGGAGCGCCCGGCCCATGTCGCTCATCAACACGTGGCCGCGCGTGAGCTTCGCGGTGTATTGCGCCTTGAGCGTGTCGGGGAGGTTCAGTCGATCGAGCGGCGCGTCGGCATTGTAGGCCATGAAGCCGACGTTCGCGCCACCTTCGAGGTCTGTGATGCGGAGCGTGGTGTGCCGCCGCAGCACCCATGACCAGAGGCCGCCGCCGGGGAGATGTTCTTCAAAGAGGATCGTTTCGGATGACATGAAATTGGGATGCTCACTCCACTTCGTCACCGACTTCGGTGAGCTTGATGACGGGAATCTTGTCTTCCTCCTCCTGCTCGGCAGCGCTGCCGTGGATGAGTTCGTCGAGGCGATGCTTCACGGCGAGGAATTTGGGCGAGAGAAACTGCTCCGGCGTGCGCGGACGCGGGACGGGGTTCTCGATGATCTCGCGCACGCCGCCGGGATTGACGCCGAGGACGAGGATGCGGTCGGAGAGGTAGATGGCTTCGTCGAGGTCGTGCGTGATGAAGAGGATCGTCACGTTCACCTTCTTCCAAATCTGCAGCAGGTAGCTCTGCATCTTGCAGCGCGTGAGCGCGTCGAGTGCACCGAACGGTTCATCCATGATGAGGATGCGCGGTTCGTTCGCGAGCGCGCGGGCGATGGCGACGCGCTGTTTCATGCCACCGCTGAGTTCATGCGGATACGAGTTCTCCACGCGCGACAGGCCGACCATGTCGAGCCACTGGCGCGCTTCGGCGTCGGCGGTGCCGGTGTCGTTGCCGCGCATCTCGAGGCCGAACATCACGTTCTCCTTCACCGTGCGCCACGGGAAGAGCGTGTAGCCTTGGAAGACCATCCCGCGATCGGGGCTCGGGCCGGTGATCGGTTTGCCGTCGAGCAGCATTTCGCCGGAGGTCGCTTCCTCGAGGCCGGCGGCGATGCGGATGAACGTGGATTTTCCGCAGCCGCTCGGGCCGATGATGGTGACGAATTCGCGCCGGTGGATGTCGAGCGAGACGTGATCGAAGACGACGTGCCGACTGCCATTCGTGCCGAACGCCTTTTCGAGATTGCGCACGGTGAGCACGACTGGCCGCTCTTTGATTTTCGCAAAGCGCGCGGCGACCTCGGGTGTTTGTTCGCGGTAGTCAGGAAGTGCGAGCATGACTCAGAGATTTGGCGAGCGCGGCGGCGGCGGCGCGCGGGTTCGGCGGTTCCTTGCGCCAGGCGGAGCCGGGTTCGCGCACCCATTCGATGAGCGACTTGCCACGAGCACCGCGACGCTTCCACGGGAAGATGACTTTGCCGATCGCGCCGAGCATGAGGTCGCTCGTGAGGCCGATGATGCCGATCATGAAGATCGCGGCATACACGTTGTCGAAGTTCCGATACCGCGCCTGCTGGTTGATGAAATACGTGATGCCCGACATCGTGCCGACGACCTCGGCGACGATGAGGTAAGTCCACGCCCAGCCGAGCAGGATGCGCATGTCGGTGTAGATGTCGGTGATCGATGCGGGAATGACGACGCGGCGCACGAGATTCCAGCCGCGCGCGCCAAGCGTCTGCGCGGCTTCGATGAGCGCGGGATCGACTTTGCGCACCGTGTTTCCGATCACGAGCACCTGCTGGAAGAATGTGCCGATGACGATGATCGCGACCTTCGGCGCGTCGTCGATGCCGAGGATCGCGACGCACAGCGCGCCGAACGCGGGCGCGGGCAGGTAGCGGAAGAACTCGATGAACGGCTCCTGCAGCTTCGAGAAGAAGCGATACGTGCCGCACAGGATGCCGAGCGGGACGCCGACAAGCGACGAGAGCAGGAAGCCCCAGACGATGGTGCGGATCGAGTGACCGAGGCTTTCGTGCAGCCACGGTTCGCCGGGCAGGCGCGGTGGCGTCTTGAATGCGGTGACGAATGCTTTGGCGACATTGTGCGGCGCGGGGAGATAGACGGGATTGACGCGGAAGCCTTGCGGCGGCGCAAGGCCGGCGGCTTTGGTTTTCTCGACCTCGTTCGCGAAGTCCGCGCGCTGCACGTCCATGTCTTCGGTCATCCACTCGCTCTCGCCGGAATCGGTGATGCGGACGAGCGGGTGCCAGATCCACGGCGTGTAGCTGACCACGGCCCACAGCGCGAAAGGCAGGATGAAGGACAGGATCGTGAGCACCGCGCTACGGCGCGGCGGAAGATCTTGTTTTAGTCCCAACCAGTCGCGTGTGGCCATGCGGTCAGCGCGAACGGATCACTTCATCTCGAGCACGATGCTCGGCGCGACGTAGCTCGTGGCTTTCTGCGCGGTCTTATAGACCTTGTTGTCCATCGCGAACTTGTCGGAGATCGCGAGCGAGCCGTAGAGCGAATCGAGACCGTCGCCTTTTTTCAGCGCGGCTTTGGCTTCCTTCAGCGTGAGGAAGTGCGTGCCGGGGATGTTTTTCTTATACTCGTCCGCGGGCGCGCCGACTTTCGCGGCGAGGATCGCGACGGCATCATCCTGCGTCTTCGGGTCGAGGATGTAGTCCACGCACTTGTAGTAGATCGCGACGTATTTTTCCCAGTCGCCTTTGCGCTTCGCGAGGCTCGCGGGGCTGACGGCGAGCACGTCGTAGATGAGGCCCTTCGCGTCTGCGCTCGTGTAGATCGGTTTTGATCCCGGCACGGCTTTGAGCGCCTGGCCGGAGACAGGATACCACGCGCCGACGGCGGAGACCTTGCCAGAGGCGAGCACTTGCGGCGTGTCGTTGGTCGGCGTGTTCACGAGTTCGACGTCGCTCTGCTTGAGGCCGACGGATTTGAGGCCGTGGAGCAGGAGCAGGTGTTCGACAAGCGTGACTTCGAGGCCGACTTTCTGGCCTTTGAGATCCTTGAGCGACGCGACGCCCGGCTTGCCGATGATCATGTCGTTGCCGTCGGAGTAATCGAGCAACGCGATGAACTTGCTCTTCCCGCCGTTCGCGCCGGTCACGAGCATGTCGGCGGCGACCGCGGTGACGGCATCGACTTTGCCGGCGGCGAAGGCGTCCATCGACGGGAGGTAATCGAACCAGAGCAGCTCGACTTCGATGCCGGCTTCCTTGAACCAGCCTTTCTGTTTGGCGACTTCGATGAGGGTGAAGCCGGGCCAGTCGGAGTAGGCGACCTTGAGCGGTTCGGCGTGAAGCGTTGTCGCGAGAGCGGCGAACGCGAGGATCAGTGTTTTTAGTTTCATGTTTGGTGTGTGGTTTTGGATCAGGCGAAAGCGGTCGTGGTGCGGGTCCATGCGAGCGGCGGTTCTTCGGTGCGGGCGCGTTCGATCAGCGCGACGAGTGCGTCGCCGATCTCGCGCAGGAGCGAAGCGCCGCGCTCGGCGGTGGCTTCGCTCGGCTGGCCGGTGACGCCGTTCGTGCTCGTGTGCGGGACCATGTGCGGGAAGACGCAGTCGCTCGTGCGGTCGGGATCGTCGGTGATGCGATCGGTGCGGACGAACTGCGGTGCGACGTGGAGAAGCAGCGAAGTCTCGGCTTCGTTCGCGTGCCAGTCGGCGGCGTCGTGCGTGAACTGCGCGGCGATGCTCTGCGTGAGCGCCCACGTATTGCGCACGGCGACGAGCAGCTTGCCGACGAAATCGAAGCGCAGGCGATCGACGGCGCAGCGGAGCGGGGCGTCGTTGCCGAAGTGCGAGTTGATGATGAGCAGCCGTTTCCACCCGCTCGCGACGGCCCACGTCGCGATCTCGCGCACGGTGTTCATGAGGGTCTCGTGCATGATCGCGAAGGTGCCCGGCCATTTCTCCGTGTGACCGAGCGAGACGGTGTAGCTGAGCGCGGGCAGCACCGGCGCGCCGGTCTGCGCGCTGGCGTAGTGGCACGCGGCGGTCGCGATGAGCGTGTCCGTGTTCAGCGGGAGATGCGGGCCGTGTTGCTCGGTCGCGCCGACCGGGAGCAGCAGCACGTCGTCGAGCGTGTGCTGTGCGTCGGGCCAGGCGAGTTGTTCGAGGAGCACGGGCTCAGTAGAGGCGCGCATATTTGTCGATCTCCCACTGGCTGACGGTCTGGTGATACTCCTCCCACTCAGCACGCTTGTAGGTGATGAACTCCTGCTTCAGCGCGCTGCCGAGCACTTGCTCGGTGAAGGGATCGTCCTCGAAGGCCTGCACCGCTTCACCGAGCGTCTTCGGCAGCGGCTGCACGCCGCGCGCGGCGAGTTGGGCGTCGGTGAATTCGTAGAGGTTCTCCGTCTGCGGCGCGCCGGGATCGAGACCCTCGCGCACGCCTTCGAGTCCGGCGGCGAGCACGAGTGCGCTGGCGAGATACGGGTTGCACGCGCTGTCGGCGTTGCGCGATTCGCAGCGACCGCCGCCCATCGGCACGCGCACGGAGTTGGTGCGGTTGTTCGTGCCGAAGGAATTGAAAACCGGCGCCCACGAGTAGTAGCCCATCGCGCCGCGACGGATGAGGCGCTTGTAGCTGTTCACCGTCGGCGCGAACGCGGCGCACAGCGCGCGGCCGTGACGCAGGATGCCGGCGATGAAGCTGTAGCCGAGCGGCGTGAGGCCGAGGCCATATTTGTCCTCGGCGCCGGGCTGTGTGCGGAAAAGATTTTCGCCCGTCGTCACGTCGGCGAGCGACATGTTAAAGTGCGCGCCGTTGCCCGTTTTGTCGGCGAAGGGCTTCGGCATGAACGTCGCGATCAGTCCTTCGTCCGCGGCGAACTTCTTCGCCATCATGCGGAAGAACACGTAGCGATCCGCCATCGTCAGCCCGTCGGCGAATTTGAAATCGAACTCGAACTGCGAGTTCCCGTCCTCGTGATCGAGCGAATACAAATCCCAGCCGAGCCCGTTGATCGTCGTCGCGAGCCGATCGACGAGCCCATACGCGTCCATGAACCGCTTCACGTCGTAGCAGCTCTTCATCAAGTCGTCGTCCGGGTTCGGCACGACGAGCTTCCCGCCGTCGAGCTTGAGGAAATAGACCTCGCACTCGATGCCGAGATTGAACGCGTAACCGAGTTCCGCCGCCTGCTTCAGCACGCGGCCAAAGACGACGCGTGTGCTCACATCGTAAGGCTCGCCGTGAAATGCGAGGTCCGCCGGATACCACATCACCTCCGGCTGCCACGGGAGCTGCACGCCACGCGCGAGATCGGGCACGCTCGCGACTTCGTCGTCGTTCGGCGACTGCCCGATACCGTCGAGCGCATAGCCGGTGTAGAGTTCGCTGCCGCGGGCGAAGTCCTCGAAGTGCGCGATGGGCACGAACTTGCCCTTCGGCGCGCCGTGAATGTCCACATATGCGCCGACACAGTATTTCACCCCTTTGCCGATAAGGTCGGCCTTGAGCGCGGGAAGATCGGTGGAGAGGTGCGGAGCGGCGATGGTCATGGCGAGCGGCTCGGGAAACCGCGCGCCTACTTAGCAATGGTGGTGCCACTCACACTCGCTCACGCACTTACAGAAGAGAGCTCACAACACGCAGCGATGCACGGTGCGCAAACCCGCGCAGGCTGACGAAATTTCGCCACAAAAAACGAAACCGCCGGGCTGCCCACTGCAACCCGGCGGTTCGTTTTGATCAGACTAGCTTTGAGCTAGCGGGACTTGGTTAGAAGTCGCCACCGCCGTGACCGTGGTGGTCACCACCGGCTGGAGCGGCTTTCTTCTCAGGGATCTCGGTGATCAGCGCCTCAGTGGTGAGGAGCAGACCGGAGATCGACGCGGCGTTCTGCAGCGCGCTGCGGGTCACCTTCGTCGGATCAACGACGCCGGCTTTCACGAGGTCCGTCCATTCGCCAGTGGCGATGTTCAGACCTTCGTTGCCCTTGCGGCGCTTGCACTCGCTGACGATGAGCGCGCCTTCGAGGCCCGCGTTGTCGGCGAGGCAGCGGAGCGGCTCTTCGATCGCGCGACGCACGATCTGGGCGCCGACTTTCTCGTCGCCTTCGACCTTGAGCGTATCGAGCGCCTTCTGCGCACGGATGAGCGCGACGCCACCGCCGGGGACGATGCCCTCTTCGACCGCCGCACGCGTGGCGTGCAAGGCGTCTTCGACGCGGGCTTTCTTCTCCTTCATCTCGGTCTCGGTCGCGGCGCCGACATTGATGACGGCAACACCGCCGGCGAGCTTGGCGAGGCGCTCCTGGAGCTTCTCGCGATCGTAATCGCTGGTGGTTTCCTCGATCTGGCGGCGGATTTGATTCACGCGGCCCTGGATGTCGGCTTGCTTGCCCGAGCCTTCGACGATGGTGGTGTTTTCCTTGTCGATGCTGACGCGCTTGGCTTTGCCGAGGTCATCGAGGCCGATGTTCTCGAGCTTGATGCCGAGGTCTTCGGTGATGCAACGGCCACCAGTGAGGATGGCGATGTCTTCCATCATGGCCTTGCGGCGATCACCAAAGCCGGGCGCCTTGACGGCGGCGACGTTGATCGTGCCACGCAGTTTGTTCACCACGAGGGTCGCGAGGGCTTCGCCTTCGACGTCTTCCGCGATGATGAGGAGCGGCTTGCCGGTCTTGGCGACCTTCTCGAGCACGGGGAGCAGGTCCTTGAGGCTGCTGATCTTCTTCTCGTAGATGAGCAGGTAAGCGCTCTCGAGGTTCGCTTCCATCGACTCAGCGTTGGTCACGAAGTAGGGCGAGATATAGCCCTTGTCGAACTGCATGCCTTCGACCACGTCGAGCGTCGTCTCGATGGACTTCGCTTCTTCGACGGTGATGGTGCCGTCCTTGCCGACCTTGTCCATCGCGTCGGCGATGATGTTGCCGATCGCGGAGTCCCAGTTGGCGGAGACGGTGGCGACCTGCGCGATCTCGGTGCGGTCCTTGACCTTCTTGGACATCTTCGCGAGTTCCGCGACGATGGCCTCGACGGCCTTGGTGATGCCGCGCTGAAGTGAGGTCGGGTTCGCGCCGGCCGTCACGTTGCGGAGGCCTTCGCGGTAGATGGACTCGGCGAGCACGGTCGCGGTGGTGGTGCCGTCGCCGGCGATGTCGCTGGTCTTGCTCGCGACTTCGCGAACGAGCTGGGCGCCCATGTTTTCATAGGGATCCTCGAGCTCGATCTCCTTGGCGACCGTGACACCGTCCTTGGTGATGGTCGGGGAGCCGAATTTCTTGTCGAGGATGACGTTGCGGCCGGACGGCCCGAGGGTGGCCTTGACGGCACGTGCGAGTTTCTCGACACCGCGCAGGAGTGCCTGCCGGGCCGTCTCGTCGAATTGGAGTTGTTTAGCTGCCATGTGAATATGGAATAGTTAGTGAGTTGAATTCTATGCGACCGGCGCGCGCATTGTGCGGCGGCCGCGTGGGTTTGGTTTGTTTTTAGCCGATGATGCCGAGGATATCATCCTCGCGCATGATCAGGTAGCTGGTGCCTTCGACTTTGATTTCGGTGCCGCCGTATTTGCTGATAAGGACTTTGTCGCCCTTCTTGACGGTGAACTCGATGAGTTTGCCGTCGTCGTCACGCTTGCCGGTGCCGAGGGCAACGACTTTGCCCTCCTGGGGCTTCTCTTTGGCGGTATCAGGGATAATGATGCCGCCCTTTTTGACTTCCGCCTCTTCGAGAGGCTGGACGAGGACGCGATCCCCGAGGGGACGAACGTTGACTGCCATGGTGGTTAGTTAGTTTGGGTTTGTTGTTTCTTGTTGTTACTGATTCGTCCCGACTAGCCGTGGCTATCCGAGGCGATGTTCGGTAAAGTGTTGGCGCTTACTTCTTGTCCTTGTCGTCCACGACTTCGAACTCCGCATCGACGACGCCTTCGTCGCTCTTCTTCGCAGAGCCGGTCGGTCCGCCGGCGGAGTCCTCGGGACCGGGGCCGCTTTGGGCGGCGCCCGCGCTGGCGGCGGCGTTCTTGTAGAGCTCTTCGCTCACGCTTTGGAACTTGTTCTGCAAATCGGTGTAGGCGGTCTTAATCGCCTCGGTGTCGCTGCCCTTGAGGCTCTCGCGAACGGCGGCGATCTTGGCTTCGATGTCGGTCTTCTGGTCGCCGCTGATCTTGCCATCAAGCTCCTTGAGCTGCTTCTCGCATTGGTAGGCGAGGTTGTCGGCGTTGTTGCGAATCTCGACGGCTTCTTTCGCCTTCTTGTCTTCCTCGGCGTGAAGTTCGGCTTCCTTCTGCATGCGGTCGATCTCTTCCTTGCTGAGGCCTGAGCTGCCGGTGATGGAGATTTTCTGCTCCTTGCCGGTGCCGAGGTCTTTGGCGCCGACGTGCAGGATGCCGTTGGCGTCGATGTCGAAGGTCACTTCGATCTGTGGCACGCCGCGCGGGGCCGGCGGGATGCCGTCGAGGTGGAAGGTGCCGAGCTTTTTGTTGTCTTTGGAAAGCGGGCGCTCGCCTTGGATCGTGACGATTTCCACGCCGGGCTGGTTCTCGCTGTAGGTGGAGAAAATTTGCGACTTCTTGGTCGGGATCGTGGTGTTGCGCGGGATCATGGGCGTGGCCACGCCGCCGGCGGTCTCGATCGCGAGCGTGAGCGGGGTCACGTCGAGCAGGAGCACGTCTTTCACGTCGCCCTTGAGCACGCCGCCCTGGATCGCAGCGCCGATGGCCACGACTTCATCCGGGTTCACGCCTTGGTGCGGCGCCTTGCCGATGAGCTGGCGCGCGGTCTCGACGACCTTCGGCATGCGGGTCATGCCGCCGACGAGCACGAGTTCGTGGATTTCCTTCTCGTTCAGCCCAGCGTCCTTGAGGCAGGCGCGAACCGGCTTGAGCGTGCGCTCGAAGAGCGGGTCGGTGAGTTGCTCGAGCTTCGAGCGGGTGAGCGACTTCTGGATGTGTTTCGGCCCGGTCTGGTCGGCCGTGATGAACGGGAGATTGATGTCGTATTGCTGCGCGGACGAGAGCGCGATCTTCGCCTTCTCAGCCTCTTCTTTGATGCGCTGCACGGCGTCTGGCTGCTTGGTGAGGTCGATGCCGGTGTCGGTCTTAAATTCCGCGAACATCCAGTCCATCACCGCATTGTCCCAGTCGTCGCCGCCGAGGTGCGTATCGCCGTTGGTAGCCTTCACCTCGAAGACGCCGTCGCCGATTTCCAGCACGCTGATGTCGAAAGTGCCGCCGCCGAGGTCATACACCGCGATCTTCTCGTCAGACTTCTTGTCCAGACCGTAAGCGAGCGACGCCGCCGTCGGCTCGTTCACGATTCGCAGCACGTCGAGGCCGGCGATCTTACCCGCGTCCTTGGTCGCGTTGCGCTGCGAGTCGTTAAAATACGCCGGCACCGTGATGACCGCCTGCGTGATCTTCTCGCCGAGCTTCGCTTCCGCGTCGGACTTGAGCTTCGCGAGGATCATCGCGCTGATCTCCGGCGGGCTGAAAGTCTTCTTCTCACCGCCGACATCCACCTGAATGTGCGCGTCACCATTCGCGGCCTTCACGACCTTGTAAGGCACGCGGTGCTCTTCCTCATGCACTTCGTCGAACTTGCGCCCCATGAAGCGCTTCACGGAAAAGACCGTGTTCTGCGGATTGGTCACCGCCTGCCGTTTGGCGGCTTGGCCGACGAGCCGTTCGCCGGTCTTGGTGAAGGCGACCACCGACGGGGTCGTGCGTGCGCCTTCCGAGTTTTCCAGCACGAGGGGCTCGCTGCCATCCATGATGGCCATGCAGGAGTTCGTCGTGCCGAGATCGATACCGAGGATTTTAGACATTTGGTGAAAAGGGTTGTGCGTGAGTGCCGCGCGAGCGGCGGGAAAATGTTCGACTGCACCTTTAGCAAAGCCCAAGCCCACGCGCGTCGACTCTCGTTTTACTCTAGAAAATCGCCATTTTTGCCCCGCGACCACACCCCGGCGACGTGTGCCATGTCACAGCGAATGTCCCACTTCCCGCCGCGCAAGTGTGCCAGTGGCACACCGGTCGATCACGCCGGACGCGTCTTCCGCACCGCCGTGAACGCCCACCACGTCAACCACGCGAGCACGACCAGCCATGGCAGATTCGTCCACGCCAGCCATTGCGGCGCGAGCGTGGGCGTCGAAGTCCCGCGATCCCACGGAAAATCACCCGAGATCACGCTGTAAAAGCGGTAAAGGAAGAGCGTGCTCGCCACGGTCAGCGCAGCGAACCAACCCGGGGACGCGACCGCGACGAACGGCGCCAGCCACACGAGATATTGGGGGCCGAAGCCAGGCGCCAGGGCAAAGAAGACCAGCCACGTCAACGCCAGCGTGGTGAAGACATCGCGCGGTTCGCGGCGCCGGCGCACCCAGCCGATGGCGAAGGCTGCCGCGACGATGATCACCTTGAGCACGATCGCGACTGCGGTCTGCACCGGCGTGAGCGAGTCGAGGCCTGTCGGGCGAAAGGCGGCGGCGCCGCTCTGGGTCAACCACATCGTGATGCCCCACGAGCCCCAGTAGCTCGGGTAAGCGAGCACGTTCTTCACGAAGACCACGGGGATCGTCGCCAGCGGCACGGACCAACCCGCGAGCACCGTCAGCGTCGCAACGACGATGAAAGGCCGTGCGCGTTTCTGCTGCCACCACCAGAGCACGAGCGCCGGGGCGGCGAGCAGGGCGATCACCTTCACCTGGCACGCCGCACCGAGCGCGGCCCCGCTCCATCCGGGCCGCCCGGCGACGCAGCAACAGGTCGCCAGCGTGAGCGCGCAGACGAGCAGCGGGTCCACATTCCCGTTGTAGCCGCTCACCATCAGCGACACCGGGCTGAGCGCGAAAAGGCCGAGCGCCCACCAAGGCGGCGTGCCCGTCTTCCTGCGCAGCCAGAGCAGAGCCAGCACGGTGAGCAAGTCTGCTAAAATCCCCGGCACCCGCAGCCAGAAGGCGAAGCTGCGCCCGACCCCGCCGGTCAGCTCGTAGATCGCCCCCGACAGCCATCCGACCAGCGGCGTGTGATTGAAAAGGGCCGGCCCATACAGCGCGACGAGGCCCTCCTCTTGGATGCCACGGCCATAGAGGAAGAAGAGCACCACGTCATTCGAACCCACGCTCGACGCCGCCCACCAAAGCTTCAGCGCCGTGGCAAGCAGCGCGGCGATCACGATCATGCGGGTGGGGTTCATCGGCGCGGCTCGAATGCAGATCGCGGGCCGCATACGGCACAAGATATGCCCTCTTCTCCTGCCAACCGCCCCTCACGATGACGAATAAACCAACTCCCTGCCTCCTCAACCACTTGGGCTTTCCAGCCGACGCTCGCGGATCGCGACTCAATACCTTGCGTTTTCATCGTAACTCGAGCCCAAACGGAAGGGGGAGAATTCAATTGCTCGCCCTAGGGAAAGCATCTAATCGCCGCCCCATCATGACTCTCCGCCACCTTGTTGCGGGCGCTGCGGCGATCCTTCTCTCCGCTTGTGCTTCCACCACTGGGAACCATACCGCCAGCAAAGGGCACGCTGGCAAAAAAATGACGGTCCGCACCACCGCCTACACGCACACCGAACCCGGCGGCAGCGTCAACGGCATCGGCGGCCGGCTCCGCTTCAAGAGCGACGTGCGCAGCGCCGCTGCCGACTGGTCGTGGCTCCCGCTCGGCACCCGCTTCCGCATCGCGGGCAACAAGCAGGAATACGTCATCGAAGACTACGGCAGCGCCCTCGTCGGCCGGCAGACCATCGACATGTATATGCCCACACGGAAGATGATGCGCGCCTGGGGCGTGAAGCACGTCGAAATCGAAATCCTCGAGTGGGGCTCGAAGACGATGAGTCTCAAGCTCCTCCAGGACCGCCAGCGCAAAAAGCACGTGCGCACGATGGTCGCCTCGCTGCGCAGCCAGGGCGTCATGGCGATGGGTGCCTTGCCGAAGACCGGTCGCGTATTTTAAAGGCTCGGCGCCGCCCATGCCGGACCCCACCCCCGCTTCCACACGCCGTGCCTCCGCGCGGCTCACCCTGACGCTCCTCGCGATCCTCCTCGCCAGCGTTTTCGCTTCAGGCGGCTGGCTGATGCGGCGCATCGCGCACGATCGCGCCACCGCCGCAGCCCTCGCTGATACGATGACGGCCCCCCGCTTCGTCTTCGATGGCCGCACGCTCGAGGCCCGTTTCGAGCTCGCCGTGGAAGACCTCGCGGCTGCGCAATCCACGACCGCCCCGGCCATCCGCGGCGCACTCGACCGCTACGCCTCCGGCGGTTGGTTCGGGGCAAAACGCGCGGGATACGACGCCTTCCTGTCCCAACTCGCAGCGCGCCGCTTCGAGAGCGCCATCGCGACCATCCGCGACCTCACCACCGCAGCGAAAACCAGCGCCGCCCCCGAACTGCCCGCGTGGCGCCTGCTCGCCCTCACCGGCGTGCTCGAGTTCGCCCGCGGCCGAGCCACCGCAGCCGAACCGACGCTCCAGCACGCCTTCGAACTCGCCAACCGCAGCAACCAGCTCGACACCCCCGAGGCCACCAGCCTCCTCACCGCCCTCGGCGCGATCCAACTCGCCCGCAGCCAGCCCGCCGCCGCCGAGCCCTACCTCCGTCGCGCCACCTCGATCCTCGCCCACACACCCGGCGCCGACCTGCGCGACCGTGCCCGCGTGCTCACCCACTTCGCCCAGTCCATCGCTACCCAAGGCTTCCCCGAGGAAGCCGAGCCGCTGTGTAGCGAAGCCCTCGCCCTCGCCGCACAATTTCGCCGCACCACCGGCCGGCCCGACACCGACCAGACGGTCTTCGAGGAAAACTACCGCAAGCTCCTGCGCCAACGCGGCCTCGCCGACGCGGAAATCGACGAGCAACTGCGCGCCACGCTTGAGCCGCGCTGAGTCCGCAGCTTAGCTGCGCGACCTTTATGCACGTCTTCGTCACCGGCGGTGCCGGCTACATCGGCTCGATCAACGTCGAGCAACTCCTCAACGCCGGCCACACCGTCACCGTCTTCGACAACCTCACCGAGGGCCATCGCCTCGCCGTCGATCCCCGCGCCACGCTCATCGTCGGCGACCTGCAAAACCGCTGCGACATCGAGGACGCCCTCGAAAAAGCGCGCCCCGACGCCGTCATGCACTTCGCCGCCAGCGCCCTCGTCGGCGAATCCATGACGAACCCGAGCAAGTATTTCCGCAACAACACCCTCGCTGGCGTGAACCTCCTCGACGCCATGGTCGCCGTCGGCTGCAAGAAGATCGTCTTCAGCTCCACCTGCGCCACCTTCGGCATCCCCGACCGCGTCCCGATCGACGAGACCCTGCCGCAAAACCCGATCAACCCCTACGGCGAGTCGAAGCTCATGTTCGAGAAAGTGCTGCGCTGGTTCGACGAGATCCACGGCATCAAGCACGTCGCCCTGCGCTACTTCAACGCCGCCGGCGCCAGCGGCCGCTACGGCGAAGACCACCGCATCGAGACGCACCTCATCCCGAACATCCTCCGCGTCGCCCTCGGCCAGAAATCGCACGTCGAGATCTACGGCACCGATTACCCCACGCCCGACGGCACCTGCATCCGCGACTACATCCACATCATCGACCTCGCCGCCGCGCACATGCTCGCGCTCGATGCGCTCGCGCAGGGAGCAGGGAGCAGGGAGCAGGGAAGCAGCGGCGCGGGTTCTGGCTCCATGCCCCCTGCTCCCTGCTCCATGCGTTTCAACCTCGGCACCGGCGGCGGCACCAGCGTCCGCGAAGTCATCGCAGCCTGCGAAGCCGTGAGCGGCAAAGAGATCGCCGTCGTGGAAAAGCCGCGACGCCCCGGCGACCCGCCGCGCCTCATCGCCGGCAGCGACAAGATCAAGACCGAGCTCGGCTGGACACCGCAGTTTCAGGACATCCGCGCCATCGTGGACAGCGCGTGGAAGTGGCACGTCGCCCACCCGGGCGGCTACGGCGACTGAACGCGGGTTCGCCGGCGGCGGTGGCGCCGCGCAGATTCGCAACGTCCGCGTGAGCGAAGGCGAGCCGCTCAAAGTAGCGCGCGGCTTCCAGTTCCGTGCGCGGGCGTCGGTTACCGCCGCCCGTTGAGGATCAGCTCATTCAGCTTCTGCCGCAGCGTCTCGTCGTCCGGGTCGGCCATCGCCGTATCCAGCGTCGCCACCGCATTCGTATTGGCCGAAGTGCCCGCGATGGCGCCGGCGAGCGCGGCGTTTAACTCCGCGATCGTCACCTCGCCCGCCGGCCCTGGATCGCCCGCCGGCCCTGGATCGCCTTGCGGCCCTTCCGGCCCCGGCGGCCCCGGTGGTCCGCCCGGATCACCTTGCGGGCCTTGCGGTCCAGTTTCGCCCTGCGGCCCCTGCCCGCCATCGCTGCCCGCCGGCCCCTGCGGACCCTCCGGCCCCGGCGGGCCTTGCACCGCAGTTTGGATTTCCGCATGCAGCCCGTTGAACTGCGCGCGAAACGGCGCGGACTCCAGGTCCGCGTTGGTCGGTGGCCAGTTTGGATCGAAAGCCATCGCCCGCTTACGGTGTGGGCGGCGTCGGTGGCGTCGGTGGCGCGGGCGGCGGTGGCGTCGGCGGATTGTAATCGCTCGTCGTCGGAATCTCGCCGCGGATCAAATCGCCGATCTCCGTGCCCACGGGAAAATACCGCGTCGCCTCCGCATACCAGTCCTGGCAATCCTTCTCGATCAAGGCCAGCCGCTTGCCCACGCGGCCCGCTTCGCGCCGCTGCACCGTCGCCGCGTCCGATTGCCCCCGCTTGAGCGTGCGCAACGACGGCAGCGCCGTCACCGGCGGCGTCGCATTCGGATTCGCCGCGCGCCCGACGAAGAGCGCATTGAAGCTATCGTAAGTCATGTCGTTCCCCGGCGCGGGCGCGAACGCCGCGCCGCCGAACTCCAGCTCCCACGCCGAGAGCAGCGCCGTGCCTTCATCCTCGATCACCCCGCGCGCATTGCCGCGCCCGCTCAAGTCATTCACCACCGGCTTTAGCTCCGTGTTGCGATCCGCCTCCGTGCGCATGGATTCGACGATCGGCACCGTGATCTCGTGGATGCGCTGGAGCCGCGTATCGAGCGCGCCCGTCGCCGCATTGAAGGAGGTCTGCGCTGCGATAGCCACCTGCGCGAGGCTGCCCGGCACCGTCTTGTCGAGATCGCTGCTCACCTGCTCCCATTGCGCGAGCGTCTTGTGACGCCACAGCCACGTCGCGGCGATCTGCGTTTGCACGGTCAGCGTCTTATCGACGCGCTCTTTTAGAAAATCGATCGAGGTATTCAGGTCGGCGGGCATACGGATGAGGTAGTCTGGTAGAGGTGGAGTCGAGGGTGAAGGCCCGCCCGCAAACCCATCGAGCTTCAGCCCGGCATCCATGCGGACCCCAGGCTGATCGAAGCGAAGGCGGGTAGGCACGACGGGCCGGATATTTTTCCGCAAACGAATGTTCAAGCGTAATTTTCGGCTTTTTCCGGGACGCCTCCGGAAGTGGTCAAAAATCGCCTCGAAGGTCGCCAGCCGCATTCAAGAGGGTGCCGGACGGACTCAAGAGCCACCCGGACGGACTCAAGACCCCACAAGTCGGTCTCAAGAGGCAGCCGGACGGTCTCAAGCAGCAGCCAGACGGATTCAAGACCGACCGGGACGGATTCAAGAGCCACCCAAACGCACTCAACCGCCCGCCGGACGCCGTCCGGGCCAAGGTCGAATCCGAATTTCGCCAGATTGAGAGCGTATTCGGCCCGGCTGAACCCGTCCGCCCCTCCTTCGCATCCGTCCGCCTGCCCATCGCACCCGACATCGCCGCGTTCGATCGCGTCGAACATGCCTTTGCGACGCGCTTCCCTGCACTCCTTGTCGTCGTCCCGTGAGTTGATTGTTTGAGCACGACGACAATAACGATTCGACCTGAGCGAGATTCACAGACCCCCTCCGCCGACCCCCTCCGCCGACCCACTCCGCGCCCCGCAAGCACTCAGCTTGGGCACGAGGAAAGGCCGTTCAAGCAAGCTTCCGCGCAACTTGTTTGCCCTCGTTCCCAAGTCCACGATATCGGGGCAAGCTCATGCACTTGAGAACGAGGGGAATGCGCATCCGCGGGAGTTTACTTTGAAAACCCTGCCTTCACAGCAGCCCTCACCATTCCGGCATATTCGGCACGATCTTCGGTCTGCTCAGAAAGATGGAGCGCGATTTCTACGGCTTTCGCTGCCTGAACAACGCCACCGCTACATTGCTTTAGCGCCTCCATCGCTTCCCACAGCTTTTGAAGCGTTCGATACTTCTCGCGCCGGTGTTCAGCGAGGGGTTTCCTCGTAAGGTTCAATTCTTTGATTGTCGTCTTGGCCGCGCGATTGCCTTTTGTCGCGACGGGCATCCACCGATTCCATCCGATCAGTTGCTCCGGATTCGGCGGGGCTTCTGCCGGGTTGATGAATAGCGTTGCCTCAAGATGCGGACCCGGCCCCTGTGCGCGCTGCGTAGCATTCCTAAGAGGGAAAATGTCGCGCTTATTTCTCTGGTTACAATTGGTGCAGGCGAGCAAGAGGTTCGACCAATCGTAGGCGAGCCACCAATAACCCGGTCGCAAGAGTTTCGCTGTGCGACTTTGCCGGATTCGTCCCTTCGGGCGAAAATGCTCCACATCCCCATCGGAAATGTGCGTCACCTTCGCTTCACAAAACGCACACTTGTGGTGTTGCATGGCAATCAACCGATCCTTCACTTCCTGATGCCCATAGATGGCACGGTCGAATGCGAGTTTTCTCTTACCGCTCAAGTAGTCTGCATGATGCTGGCTGATTTCCAACTCATCCGCCTGCGTCGCTGCCACGCCTACGGTTACCAACACGCTGGGTGCTGGCTGAGCGCGCGTGATGCGGATCATTTTCGGACGGCTACCCTCTTGGCTTTCACTGGCTTCTTCACTGCTGGCTTCACCGCGAGCAGTTGCGCCGCTTGCCGAAAAAGCTCCTCAGCCTTCACCGCAGCTTGGGATGAAAACGCAGGGAGCGATTCGAGAGCGGCATCAATCTCAGCAAGTCGCTTGCGATCGACTGGCGTCAGCTTGCTCTTGGCGAGGAGATTGTCGCGTTCGGTCTCAAGTTTCTCGGCGTGCTGTGATTCGACCGTCGGCAGACCGAAAAGATCGCTCGTGAGAATCTGATCCACCCGCCAGCGCTTCACTTCATCCAAGTCCTGTCGCACCGCCACGCGCATCGGTTGATTTTTAACGCTAGGCAGTCGTTCCAGCAGGATGACATTCGCCGCACGTTGATTCTGGATGATGAGCGGGCTGTGCGCCGTGACGATGAATTGGGTGTTAGGAAAACGCTCGCTCAGGTAATCCATCACCTCACGCTGCCAGCGCGGATGCAGGTGCAGGTCGATCTCATCCACGAGCACGATGGCTGGCATTTTGAGCGGGTCAGCCGCATCCGGGTAGCGCTCCAACATCCGCCGCGTAAGATCAACCAGCCACGAAACCATCGTCTGGTAGCCATAGCTGAGCGCTTCAATCGGCAGCCAGCCAAACGATGTATGAAACTTCGGGCGCACACGAGCTGCGCCGACGGTATCGACTTCGAATTTGATTTGATCCACGTCTGGCAAGACGTGCGGAAGAATTTCCAGGACTTCTGCCAAGCGCCTTTCTGCCAGCTTCTGCCCGGGGTGCGGCATCTGCGCGAGTTGATGCAAATCCAGCAGCCACTCCTCGGCGTTTCCGATCTGCGATTCGTTGTCGAACATGGTTTCCGTCGCCTCCCGATTCCCGGTGCCAAATGCCTTGCGGCCAGCAACTGCCATCCGCCGGCTCGCCCCGTATCCATAAACCACAAGTCCGCCAATGAACGCCTCCTTGCGCACGGACCAGACCATTTTCCAGCCGCCGTTTTCGTTAAGTGAGCCTGCAAACGCCCACTCATGATTTCGAACCACATGACCTGATGAATCGCCATCAATGAGTTCCCCGTGTCGGATCGCGGACACGACCTTGAGCCAAGGCCACGCTGCATAGCCAGGGAAGGCGCCACCTGCATGGTCTCCTTTAACGCGTGCTCCGCTGTTCGCACAGCGGCTTAGGAATGGCTCAAAAGCAGAGTCCTGCAAGCTCACACAGGCTTTTAGCAGTTTCTCTTCCTTCTCTTTTTTCTTTGCTTCGTCTCCTTCATTTGATGCCGACACCATCGGGGCCAGCCCAGCGATCGCTTGCAAGATGGTCGTCTTCCCAACTCCATTGTCGCCGAGGATGATCGTCCATTGTGCAATCTTGTCGTTCGGATCGGTGAAACGCAAAGTCACCGCCTCGCCAAAGCACCGCAGGTTTTGCAGCGTCAGCGTTTCAAAATAGACGGGCGCTACAGCGGGTGGCTGGCCGGGTAGCGCGGGCTTTTGGGCGATTTCCATGAGCGTGTAGTGCGTTCTACGAAACCTCCCCGCAAGTCGCAACCCTGCTCCTTGCGACAAAATAATTTTGTTTGCTGAAGGAAGAGGTCAGAGGAGTGACGCGAAGCCGAAGGGGTCGAGAGAATATTCTTGCCGCCCCGCCCCGCGTTGACGCCGGGTGTCGCCGAAATCGAAGCCGCCCTCGAACAACTGCCGTCAGCCGCTCAGAACCCGCCGAGCTTGCTCAACCGCTGCGCCGAGACCGGCTGCGCCGTGCCCAGCTCCGGCGCGAAGATCGACACGCGGAACTCCTCCAGCAGCCAGCGAAATGCCTCGCGCTGCGCTGCCGGCACGCGGGTCTCCCAGCCGGCGAACGCGACGAGTTGCTTCGCCTTCTCGATGTCCTTGCCAGCGCCGAAGCTCGCGCGTTCGGCGCGGATGAGCATGGCCTTCAGGTAGCGGATGAGATGCGCGAGCTGCACGTGAGGCGTGCGCGCGAGGAAGTCGCCGGGCACCAGCCGCTCCACGTCCTTTTCGAGCCCGGCGTAGCGCTTCGGCGAGGCGAGCACTTTCGCCCGAAGCTCGACGATCTGCTTCGTCGCCTCACCCACTTGGTAAGCCAGCCCCGGCAGTTCTCGCCGCGCGGCCTCGGCCATCGCGACGAAGCGCACCTCGGCGAGCGGAAAGAGCGGATCGAGCCGCAGCGTGTGAGCGAGCAGGTGCTCGTAAGCACTCTGCTGGAGCTGCTCCGGCGTGGTGAAGGCAGCAGCGGGCGCGAGGATCTTCGCGCCGAGCGCGTGCAGCGCGTCGTGGAAGCTGGCCGCTTGCTTCGGCGGCGCGGTGAGATGTCGCCCGAGGCTGGCTAGCTCTTTCAAAAGCCGGGCCAGATCGCGCGCGAGCACCAGCTCCGCGAGCCGGCGCACCCCCGCGGGCGACGCGGTTTCGGCCTCCTCGCGCTTGCGGAAAAGACGCACGTCCACTTCACCCTCGCGCACCGCCAGACCCGGGAATGCGAACACTGGCGCGCCGCCGATCTCCTCGACGACGACAGACTCCGGGAGATCGCCAAAATCCCACAACGTGACCGTGCGCCGCTCCCACTGCCGCGCCGCTTTTTCCCAAGCACCCGAGCGCACGTCGCGGCTCTCCACGTGCGCCTGGATCGCCGCGAGATCGCGGCCCGCGACCACGGTTTTGTTTCGGCGATCCACGACCTCCACCCGCGGCTGCAAGTGGATCGGCAGGCTTTGCCCCGACCAATCCGCCGCGCTCACCTCCACTCCATATTTTTGCGAGATGAACGCGGCGAGCGCAGTGAGGAAATCCTCCCGTCCCGGCTGAAACTCGGCGGCGATCTCGAAGACCTTCGGCTCCAGCGGATGCAGCGTTTTCCGCACGCGCTTCGGCAGCGCGCGCAGCAGCACGCCGACTTGCTCCTCGCGCAAGCCGGGCACCATCCACTGGATCTGCCCGGCGGTGAGTTGCTCCGCGACAGGCAGCGGCACGCGCACCGTCACCCCGTCCGCTTCCTCGCCGGGCGTGAAGGCGTAGGTCAGCGGCAGCGCGGTATTGCCAAGCGCGACGCGGTCGGGGAAGAGCGTGCGATCAAAGACCGCTTCGTCTTCGCCGATGAAATCCTCCTCCGTCGCGCAGAGGTAGCCCGGCTCGCGGACAATGCGCTCGCGCACCACGCGGTTGAGGTCGTGGACCGAGGACACGCCTTCGAGCCGCGCGGCGTAGAAGCGATAGACCGCTTCATCGAGATCGAGCGCGCGGCGGCTGCGCACGCGGGTGAGCGCGGTCTCGATCTTCGCGCGCACCATCGCGTTCTCGGTGAAGAAGCGCTGATTGATCCGCGCTTCACTCGCGACGAGCGCGCCGCGGATGAAAATCTCGGTCGCCTTCGCCATGTCGATGCGCCCGTAGTCCACGTTCCGCCGCGCGATCTCGAGGCCGTGGATGAGCACGCGCTCCAGCGCCAGCACGCGCTCGGCCTTCGCGCTCCAGTGCGGCTCGGTGTAGCGGAAGTCGCAGAGGTGCGCGCCGAGTTCGACGACCCACTCGGGATTGATCCCCGCGACCGTGCGCGCGAAGAGCTGCGACGTCTCGACGACTTCGCCCGCGACGATCCAGAGCGACTGCCGCACCTTCTCGTCGGCGGGTTTCGGCGCGTCGCCGCGCTTCGGTTTCTCGCGGCGCTCGTAGAGGTTCGAGCCGGGAAAAAGCGTGACCAGCCGGTTGCCGGACGCCTTGTAAATGTTGCGCTCGTGCCGCATCGCGATCTGCCCGAGCAGGCCGGAGACGATGCTGCGGTGGATCGCTTCGTAGTTCGCTTCGCGCGGCTTGCCGGTGGGCGCGTCGTCTTCCACCGCCTCGGCGAGCTGGCGATGGATGTCGCGCCACTCGCGCATGCGAGCGAGCGAGAGGAAGTTCGCTTTGCAGAAGCGTCGCAGCGCATTGCCACCGCCCTTTTTGTCTGCATCCGGCGCCGCGCGCCAGATGCTCAGCAGCGTGAGGAAATCCGAGTCGGGATCGGCGAAGGCTTTGTGCGCGGCGGCGGCCGCTTCCTTCGCATCCTCGGGCCGTTCGCGCGGATCGGGCACGCTGAGGCCGGCGGCGATGATGAGCATTTCCGGCAACGCCTTCTCCTGCCGCGCCTGGAGCAGCATCCGCCCGAGCGTGGGATCGATCGGGAGCCGCGCCAGCTCGCGTCCGAGCGGTGTGAGATCGTTCGTGTCGTTGAGCGCGCCGAGCTCGTGCAGGAGCAGGTAACCGGCGCGGACGGCGGCTGCGGTGGGCGGGTTGAGGAAGGGGAACGTCTCGATGTCGCCAAGGTGGAAGGCCTTCATGCGCAGGATGACTTCCGCGAGGTTCGCGCGCTGGATTTCCGGCTGGGTGAAGCGCGGGCGCTTCTCGAAATCATCCTCGGCGTAGAGCCGGATGCAGATGCCGTCCTGCACGCGGCCGGCGCGGCCGGCGCGCTGGTTCGCGCTGCTTTGCGAGATGTCCTCGACCGGCAGACGCTTGGTGCGCGTGCGCGGATTGTAGCGGCTCATGCGCGAGAAGCCGGCGTCGATGACGTAGCGGATGCGCGGCAGCGTAATGGAGGTCTCGGCGATATTCGTCGCCACGATCACGCGCCGGCGCGGGCCGGGCGCGAAGATGCGCTGCTGCTCCGCAGCGGGCATCCGCCCGAAAAGGCCGATCACTTCGATGCTGTTGCCGAGGCTGCCTTCGAGCAATTCGCGCGTCTCACGGATGTCGCGCTCGGTCGGCATGAAGACGAGCACGTCGCCGGCGTCGGATTCGATCAGCGCATCCTCCGTCGTGCGCACGGCGGCTGCGATGTGGTCGATGTCGTCGGTGTCCTCGTCCGGCGCGTAGCGGATCTCCACCGGCCACAAGCGCCCCGAGACTTCGATGATCGGCGCACCGCCGAACGCCTTCGAGAACGCCTCCGTGTCGATCGTCGCCGACGTGATGATGAGCTTCAACTCGGGCCGCTTGCGCAGCAGCCCTGGCAGGTAGCCGAGGAGGAAGTCGATGTTCAGCGAACGCTCGTGCGCTTCGTCGAGGATGAGCGCGGAGTAAGCGCGCAGCATCGGGTCCGACTGGATCTCGGCGAGCAGGATGCCGTCGGTCATGAACTTCACCTGCGTGTCGCGCCCGGTGTCGTCGTTGAAGCGCATCTTGCACCCGACCTCGCGCCCCCACGTCACGCCGAGCTCCTCTGCCACGCGCTTGGAGACGCTCAGCGCCGCCACCCGCCGCGGCTGCGTGCAGCCGATCTTCCCGCGCTCCGCGAGGCCCGCGTCGAGGCACATCTTCGGAAGCTGCGTGGTCTTCCCGGAGCCCGTCTCACCCGCGACGACGACGACCTGACTCCCGCGAATCGCCGCGACGATCTCCTCGCGCCGCGCGGAGATCGGGAGGTCTTCGGGATAACGAATCGTGGTCATGCCACCACGCCGCGCGCGATCAGGCCTGCTGCTTCGGCGCCGTCAGCTTCATCGCCAGGAAGTAGAGCGCGCAAATTCCCACGATGCCAGCGACCAGTGGCAGCGACTCGTGTTTGATCATGTGCACCATCGCGTCCGGATCGGCGATGATGTCCACGCCGGGATTTTTCTCGAAGACGTGCAGGCTGAACTTCGCCAGGACCCAGCACCACACGAAGGAGCCCACCGTGGTCATGACCGAGAAGGTGAGGAAGTTCATCTTGATGAAGCCGGCCGGGATCGAGATGAGATGCCGCACGACCGGCAGCAGGCGCGCGAAGAAAATGCCGCCCGCTTCGTAGCGATGCACGAACCGCTCGGCGCGCGCGATCTTCTCCTCGGTGATGCGGAACCATTTGCCGAAGCTCACCACGATGGCGCGCTCGAGCCACCGCGCGACCCAGTAGGTGATCGCCGACCCGAGCCACGAGCCAAACGTGCCCGCAAGCACTACGCCCCAGAAACTCATCTTCCCCTGCGACGCCCAATACGCCGCGGGCGGGATGACGACCTCGCTCGGCACGGGGAAGATCGAGCTTTCCATCGCCATGAGCAAGACGATGCCGAGGTAGCCCCAGTCGTTGAGCAGCTTGAACCAAAATGCGATGAGTCCGTGTAGCATGGAGGCGCGGCGTGTAGCCCAGCGGTGCGGGAGGGGCAAATGGGTTTAGTGCTCAGTCGTCAGTAATAAGTGCTCAGTGTCCGATGCGCCGCGTTTGCTGTTCTGATTACTGAGCACTCCCCCCTACTGCCCCGGCAGCGAGATGCCGCGGACCTTTTTGTAGAGCGACACGGCGTAGCTGTCGGTCATGCCGCTCACGAAGTCGGTCATGCGCAGCAGGCGCTCGTAGGGCTCCTCGGCCGGGCTGATGAACTGCGCGGGCACGAGGCTGATGAGCTTCTCGCTTTTGCGTGCGGCTTTCTTCCCGTGGCGGGCGATGTCGTCGGCTGCGCCGTAAAAAACGTCGAGCAGTCCGCCGAGCACTTCGTAGCCGGCAGCCTCGATCTCCACGCCACGCGGCGTGGCGTAGATGGTCGCTTTGCTGCGGTCCTTGATGTGCTGGAGCGCGGCGCGCGCGGGCAGATCGAGGCTGAGCAGTTCTTCGTCGAACTCGCCTTTCAGCATCGCCGGTTCGTGCGCGAGGAAAGCGTCGGCGGCTTGCCCGATCGCGGCGCCGATCGCCTGCGCGCGGAGGAAGGCGATCTGGTCCTTCGGGTCACGCATCCGCGCGGCGCGGTCGCTGTCCTTCGGGTCGCCCGTCACGGCGAGGAAGGCGGCGCGGACTTCGTCGAACGACAGGAATTTCAGCCGAAAGCCGTCCTCGAAATCGACGAGCCGGTAGCAGATATCGTCCGCGGCCTCGACGAGAAAGGCGAGCGGGTGCCGGCACCACCACGCGACGCTGCGCCCGCGCCGGATCAGGCCGGTGCGCTCGGCGACATCGGCGAAGAACGCGCGTTCGGCAGAGAAGAACCCGAACTTCTTCGCGCTGATGCCGCGCGCCTCGACTCGCGCCGGCAGGCGGGCTGCGCGCGGATATTTCGTGAATGCGCCAAGCGTCGCGCAGGTGAGGCGCAGGCCGGGGTTGTCCGGCATTTGCAGGCGCGTGATGATGCGGAAGCCCTGCGCGTTTCCCTCGAACTCCTCGAAGTCCGCGCGCTCGTCCGCCGATAGCTCACCGCGCGTCTTCGCGACGACGGGCGAGGTCTTGAACCAATGCCGGATCGAGTCTTCGCCGGAGTGACCGAAGGGCGGATTGCCGAGATCGTGCGCGAGCGCCGCCGCCGAGACGATCGCGCCGAAATCCGACGCGTGAAATTTCGGCGCGAGCCCGTGCTTCTCGACCAGCTTCGCGCCGACGCGCGCGCCGAGTGAGCGGGCGACGCTGGCAACTTCGAGCGAGTGCGTGAGGCGCGTGCGCACGTAGTCGTTGTCCGCGAGCGGGAAGACCTGCGTCTTGTCCTGCAAGCGGCGGAACGCGGACGAGAAGACGACGCGGTCGGAATCGACAACGAAGGGCGAACGCAGCGGGTCGAGGGCCGTGGGTCGGTCGGAACCGAGGCGATCCGGGGAGAGGAGCTGCGGCCAGTTCATGGGAGCAGGGCACTCACGCGGGCACCTCCGCCGCGGACGCGGCTTCCCACTCGGCGGTCGTGCGCTCGAGTTCCCCGGTCACGGTGACGAGTTCGCGGTTCAGCTCCATCACCGGTCCGCCGGGCTCATAGACCTCGGGCTTCTCCAACTCCGTGGTCAGCTCCTTCAGCCGGCCTTCGAGGTGCGCGATGCGCATCTCAAGGTGCGTGATCTTTTCCCGCCGCTCGCGCTCGGCTTGCGCGATGGCTTTGCGCTGCTCGGCTTCGAGCCGGCGCTGTTCCTTGATCTCGCGGCGGCTCGCTCCCGGCGACACGACGGCGCCCGGCTGGGCATTCGCGAGCTTCTCACCGCTGACGAGTCCTGCGCGCGCGTTCGTGGCGCCGGATTTGTCGAGGTAGTAGTCGTAGTCACCAGCGTAAGGCGTGAGCTTCCCGGCGCTGATGTGCAGCACCGTCTGAGCGATGGAGCGGATGAAGTGAACGTCGTGGCTGATGAAGATGAGCGTGCCTTCGTATTGCTGGAGCGCGCCGATGAGCGCGTCGATCGAGCCGATGTCGAGGTGCGTCGTCGGCTCGTCCATGAGCAGCAGGTTCGGCGGGTCGAGGAGCAGCTTCACGAGCGCGAGGCGCGACTTCTCGCCACCGCTGAGGACCGACACCGGCTTGAAGACATCGTCGCCGCGGAAGAGGAAGGAACCGAGCACGGTGCGCGCAGTTTGCTCGCCGACGGGGTTTGGCGAATCGAGCACGCTCTGGAGGGCGGTGTGCTTCGGGTGGAGCTGCTCGATGCGATACTGCGCGAAGTAGCCGACCTTCACGTTGTGCCCGAGATCGCGCTCGCCGAGCTGCGGCGTGAGCACGCCGCCGAGGAGCTTGAGCAGCGTGGATTTTCCCGATCCATTCGGCCCCACGAGCACCGTGCGCTGGCCGCGCTCGGCTTCGAAATTCATCCCACGATAGATCGTGAGATCGCCGTAGGCGAAGTCCACGTCCTTGAGCGTGATCGCACGCACACCGGAGCGCGGCGGCTGCGGGAAGCGGAACTTCGCGACCGTCTTTTCCGCCGCCGCCGGCGCCTCGATCTTCTCCATGCGCTCGATCTGCTTGAGCTTGCTCTGCGCCTGCGTGGCTTTGCTGGCCTTGGCACGGAAGCGATTCACGAAGTCCTGCAAGTGCCCAATCTCGCGCTGCTGGTTTTCGTAAGCCGCCGCGTGCTGCGCCTCGCGCGCCGCCTTCTCGACCACGAAGTCGTCGTAGTTCCCCACGTAGCGCACGAGCCGCCCGCGGCTGATCTCCACCACGGACGTGACGAGCCGGTTCAGGAATTCGCGATCGTGCGAGATGACGAGGATCGCGCCGCGGTAGCCGCAGAGGTGCTGCTGGAACCACTGGAGCGATTCGAGGTCGAGATGGTTCGTCGGTTCGTCGAGCAGCAGCAGATCGGGCTCCTGCACGAGCAGCCGCGCGAGATGCGCGCGCATGACCCAGCCGCCGGAGAGCGTGCGCGCGGGCTTTGCGTAATCGACTTCGCGGAACGCGAGCCCAGCGAGGATGCGTTTCGCCTTCGGCTCGATCTCCCATCGGTCGTCGTCGCTCGCGTGCGAGGTGGCGATCTCCAGCACCGTCTCGTCGCCGAGCGGCTGCGATTCCTGCGGGAGGAAGCCGATGCTGATCCCGCGGTCGGTGCTCACGTTCCCGCCATCCGGCTCGTCTTCGCCGAGAATGAGCGAAAAGAGCGTGGACTTGCCAGCGCCGTTCGGCCCGACCAGTCCGATGCGCTCGCCACGGTTCACCTGGAGCGCCGCATCTTGAAAGAGCGTGCGCCCGCTAAAGGACTTCGAGACTTGTGAGACGGTGAGCATTGGGGCGGCGACAGTTGCGGTGCCCCCGCCTTCGCGCAAGCCCGTGCTCGACATGGCACGCGGCGCGCTTTTCCATCCTCCGCCCATGGCCCAGATCGATTCTTTCTTCAAATTCATGAAGGAGCAGAATGCGTCGGACTTGCACCTCTCCACGGGCAATCCGCCAATGCTCCGCATCCACGGCGAGCTTGTCCGCATCGACATGCCGGCGCTGGAGAACGACCAACTCAAGGCGCTCGTTTACGAGATCGCCCCGGAAAACAAGATCAAGGTCTATGAGGAGACCGGCGACGTGGACTTCGGCTACGAGTTCCCCGGCTTCGCCCGCTATCGCGCGAACTTTTTCAACCAAAAGGTCGGCATCGCCGCGGTCTTCCGCCTCATCCCGAGCAAGGTGCTCACCTTCGAAGACCTGAACCTTCCGCCGGTGCTCAAGCGCTTCACGATGCTGAAGAAGGGGATCGTGCTCGTGACTGGGCCGACCGGTTCGGGCAAGTCCACGACGCTCGCGGCGATGGTCGATTACGCGAACCTGCACCGGAAGGACCACATCATCACGATCGAGGACCCGATCGAGTTTGTGCATCGCTCGCAGCAGTCGCTCATCAACCACCGCGAAGTCGGGCTGCACACGAAGTCCTTCGCCGCCGCGCTGCGCGGCGCACTGCGCGAAGACCCGGACATCATCCTCGTCGGCGAAATGCGCGACCTCGAGACGATCGATCTCGCGCTCACGGCGGCGGCGACGGGCCACTTGGTCTTCGGCACGCTCCACACGCCGAGCGCGCCGAAGACGATCGACCGCGTCATCGACGTCTTTCCCGCGAATCAGCAGAACCAGATCCGTGCGTCGCTCTCCGAGTCGCTCAAGGGCGTCGTCGCGCAGACACTGCTGAAGCGCATCGACAAGCCCGGCCGCTGCGCCGCGATCGAGGTGCTCGTCTGCGACACGCCGATCGCGAACCTCATCCGCGAAAACAAGACGCACCAGATTCCCGGCATGATGCAAGTCGGCAAAAAGAAGGGCAACCAGCAGCTCGACGACGCGATCATGGAGCACATGAAAGCCGGGCGCATCTCGCCCGAGGAAGCCTACGACAAGGCCGTGGACAAAAAGAAATTCCGCGTCTTCATGAAGACGCCGCCGGACGACTGGGAGGACTAAGCGAACGCCATGCGCCGCGCCGACCTCGACGAACTGCTCGCCGCGATGCTGTCCACGCATCCCGGGATCAGCGACCTGCTTTTCACCACGGGCCGGCCGTGCCAGGTCGAGAGCTTCGGCGTGCTGCACGTGGTCGATATCGATCCCCCGCTCGGCAAGCTCACCCGCTACCAGACCGAGCGCATCGCGCTGAACATCATCGGCCCCGACCGGCGGCTGCTCCGCGAGCTGGTCGTGCGCGGCGCGTGCGATTGCAGCTACCAGCTCGGCGACTACGCGCGGTTCCGCGTGAACGTCTTCCGCCAGCGCGGCAATCTCTCGATCGTCATGCGCAAGATGCAGGAGGAAATGCCGTCGCTCGAATCGCTCGAGCTCCAGCCGATCTTCAAGGAGATGTGCCGCGAGAGAACCGGCCTCATCCTCGTGACGGGCGCCACCGGCAGCGGCAAGACGACGACGCTCACGGCGATGCTCAACGAGATCAACGAAGCGCAACCGGTGCACATCGTGACGCTCGAGGATCCGATCGAATTCATCCACCAGCACAAGCGCGCGACCTTCAACCAGCGCGAACTCGGGAGCGACTTCGAGTCCTACCCGTCCGGCCTCCGCTCCGCACTGCGGCAGGCGCCGAAGGTGATCCTCGTCGGCGAGATGCGCGACCGCGCGACCGTGGAGATCGCGCTCACGGCGGCCGAGACCGGGCATCTCGTGCTCTCGACCATTCACACGATCAACGCGGGACAATCGATCGGCCGCATCCTCGGTTTGTTCGATCGCACCGAGGAGCAGCAGCTCCGGGTGCGGCTCTCCGAGCTGCTGCGCTGGGTCGTCAGCCAGCGGCTCGCGCCGAAGGTCGGCGGCGGGCGCGTGCTCATCAACGAAATCATGGGCTCGAGCCTCAGCACCCGGGAGACCATCGCGCACGGCGAAGATGACGCGCGCAGCTTCTACGAGATCATCGAGGCGCAGGCGACCTTCGGCTGGACGACCTTCGACCAGTCGCTCCAGCACGCGTTCGAGGCCGGCGTGATCACCGATGAAACCGCGAATCTTTACGCCACCAACAAGTCGCGAATCACCCGCTTCATCGACGACGTGAAGAAGAACAAGGGGCTCCTGGACGAGAAGCCCACCGGCCTTCGCCTCGACACCGATGCCGCCGCTGCGCCCGGTCATTCGCCCGAACCGCCGCCGCTGCCGGCGCATGGGTTGCGACTCAAATGAACGACCTCCCACCTCCCGCCGCTGCCCGCTACGACATCTTCGAGCCCGACGACAAGACCGCGCTCGTCTGCATGGACGTGCCCGAGATGGAGCGCATCGTCGTCGAGCAGCTCAGCGGGATCGGCTACAAGGTCCATACGGGGATCTCGGTCGAGGATCTGCACTACCGGATCTGCGCGCACCCCTACGACATCATCCTCATCGCGGAAAACTTCGGAGCATCGGATATCGGCCACAACCCGCTCCTCTCGGAAATCGTCGCCGGGCCAGCCTTGCAACGGCATCACCAGCTCGTGGTGGTCGTCGGCACGAGCATGAAAACCTCGGATGAAATGCAGGCCTTCCGGCTCAGCGTCGATCTCGTCATCGGCCGCGCGGACATCACGAACATCAGCCCCGTGATCCGCCGCGCCGCGCAGCGCCATCAGGCGTTCTACGGCCGCTATCTCGACGCGATCACCGCGGCCGACGTGGCGTAACTCACGCCGCGCGCCGCACGCACTGGATGGCGCGGATGGAGCTGGTCGTGTGTGTCATGCGCACGCCCTCGACCAGCAGGTTCAGCTCGAGATTTCCCCCGCAGAAAAGCCGATCAGGACTGATCGTCGAGGAGAGGCCGAAGGTGCAGCCCATGATCTTCACACGGCCCGCTGGTCGGTCGGCGCGGTCGGTCGTCAGCTCGGCGAAGCGCTCCGCATCGACCAGCCGTAGCGTGTAGAGCGTGTTCTTCGTCTCGATGCGCACGAGGTCTCCCGGCGTGAGGACGGCGAGGTCGAGGTCGGCGTGATCCGACTCCGCGTGCTGTTTGAGGCGGCTGAGCCAGTCGAAGAAGACTCGCATGATCTTCGCCGAAATGAGCCGAGGTGCGTGGCGTTGACAAGTGCGGGCTTTCGCGCGCAATCGCACCCATGACCTCCAACCCCTCCACGCCGATCGATTGCCACGTGCACCTCGTCGGCAATGGCCGCCGCGGCTCGGGCTGCTGGCTGCGCATCGGCGCGACGTGGTGGCAGAAACCGCTCGCTGCTTACATGCTGCGGCACATCGGCCTGCGGGGAGTTTCGCTCCACGCGCACGATTTCGACAAACGCTACGTCGAGCACCTGCTCCGGCTCGTGCGCGAATCGTCGCTCGGCGCGCTCTGCCTGCTCGCGCAGGACGAAGTCTATGAGCCCGACGGCACGAAGCGCTCCGAGCTTCGGCACCTTCTACGTGCCAAACGACTACGTGCTGCGGCTCGCGCGCGAACACGCGGAGTTTCTCCCCGTCGTCAGCATCCATCCCGCGCGGCGTGATGCGCTCGATGAACTCGACCGCTGCCTCGCGGCTGGCGCCGTGATGTTGAAGCTGCTGCCGAATTGCCACGACGTGAACTGCAACGATCCGCGCTACCGGCGCTTTTGGGAGCGCATGGCCGAGGCGCGCCTGCCGCTGCTCGCGCACACCGGCGGCGAGCACACCGTGCAGGTGATCAACGTCGACTACTCCGACCCGCGCACGATGACGCAGCCGCTCGAATGCGGCGTCACCGTCATCGCCGCGCACGCGGCGACGAAGAGCGGGCTCGGCGACACGGAATACTTCCACGTCTGGGCGGAGATGCTCGCGCGCTGGCCGAATCTCTACGGCGACACGAGCGCGTGGAACGTCCCCCTTCGCGGCCAGCACGCCGGCGTCGCCACGCGCGGGCTCATCGCGGAGCGGCTCCTGCACGGCAGCGATTTTCCCGTGCCGGTGAATGGCCTCTGGGCGCGCATGCGCGGCTTCATCTCCGACGCGGACTGGCGGCGCTGCCGGACGATCGGCAATGTGATCGAGCGCGACTACCAGCTCAAGCGAGCCATGGGCTTCGGCCCCGAGCACTTCACCCGCGTCGCCGGCTTGCTGCGCGGCGGCGCACCCGCTACGTAACCGGCCATGAGCAATGAAACCGTCGTTTGGAAAGGCACGTCCTCGCAGGTGAAAAATCTTTGGTGGTTCGTCGCCTGCCTGCTCGTCATCCCGATCCCGTGGGCCATCTGGAACTGGCTGAAGGTAAAGTGCCGCGTCTATACGCTCACCGACGAGCGGCTGATGATCGAGAGCGGCGTTTTCAACAAAGGACAGGACCTGCTCGAGCTCTACCGCGTGCGCGACTTGCAGGTGAACCAGCCGTTCTGGCTGCGCCTCTTCGGCCTGGAGAATATCTCCCTGCTCACCTCCGACCTCACCACGCAGAGTCTCATGCTCGACTACATCCCGTCCGCGCTGAACCTGCGCGACAAATTCCGCCAGCACATCGAGGAGTGCCGGCGAAAGAAAGGCGTGCGCGAAGTCGGCATCGACCTCGAGCCCGGCATCGGCAGCACGCCGCAATAACGCGGCTTGCACGCGCAGGCGCGACCGGCTTAAAACGCGGTAATCCGCCATGCTCGCCAAGCTCGATCAAGCGCCCAATCTCGCGCTGCTGCGAGAGAACCGACTCTTCGCCGGTCTCTCCGCCGCGTTGGTCGATAGGATCGGCGCCGAGATGACGATGCTGCACTTCGACGCAGACGACGTCATCTTCCGCGAAGGCGACCCGGGCGATTGCCTCTACCTCATCACCGACGGAAACGTGCGCATCTCGAAGACGGGCCGCGGCGGTCTGCAGGAGACGCTCAATTTCATCCCGCCCGGCAACTTCTTCGGCGAGATGGCGCTCGTGGATGGCAAGCCGCGCTCGGCGCAAGCGACCGCCACATCGCCGACGGTGCTCGCGAGCGTGGACGCCGCCACGTTCAACCGCATCCTCGACGACGAGCCGCGCACGCTGCACCACAACTTCCTCACCTCGGTCGTCGAGCGCCTGCGCGGGATCAATTCGCACTTCATCGCCGAGCTCATGCGCAACGAGCGGCTCGCCCTCGTCGGCACGATGGCCAACTCGATCGTCCACGACCTCAAAAACCCGCTCACCGCGATCCTCTCGTGCACCGAGATGCTCGAAATGCGCGTGCCCACGGAGGAAGTAACGGAGTTCACTCAGATCATCTCCAAGGCGGCCGGCCGGCTGGAATACATGGTCCAGGAACTCCTCGATTTCGCGCGCGGCCAGTCGAGCCTCACGCTCAAGCGCCACACCGCAGCGAGCGTCCTTCAGGATCTCGAGAGCCAGTTCGTCCAGACGCTGCCACCCACCATCCACGTCGTGCGCGATGTCCATTTTGCCGATGATGTGGACGTAGATCTCGGTCGCTTCACGCGGATGCTGATGAACCTCGTGAAGAACGCCCTCGAAGCCATGCCCAGGGGCGGCATCCTGCGGATCGGCCTCCGGCAGGAGGGCCACCGCGTCGTCTTCAAGATCGGCGACACCGGCTGCGGCATCCCGGCGGAGATGCTCGAAAAGATATTCGAGCCCTTCGTGAGCTTCGGCAAAAGCAAGGGCACGGGCCTCGGCATGGCGATCGCCAAGAGCGTCGTCGAATCGCACGGCGGACAAATCACGGTGCAGAGCAAGGTGGGCATTGGCACGACCATCGAAGTCGGTCTGCCCGCGCTGCCCGTGGTGTAGCGGCCCAAACGAAGGGCAGCTTCGGACAACCCGCGTGCGGCGCGAATGAGGCGGCTGTGGTTTCAGTGCGCCGCATGAAGAATCACTCCAACCAACTGATCCTCGCTGCTGCGCTGCTCTGCGCGGCGCTCCCAGCCTTCGCCGGTGAACCTGCGAAGAAAGCCGTCGTCCCCATCGAGACGCCTGAAGACTTCCCAGTCCACCCGATCACCGGTCCCTACTGGCACGAAGACTCGTTCATCGGCACCGACCTGCGCCCGGTCTTCGCCTATCACCACTTCCCGAGCGAGGTCTTCGGCGGCGGGCGCGCGCTCGTCTATGCCGCGCAGCTCCGCGTGAAGCTGCTCGATAACCTCCAACTCGTCGCCTACAAGGACGGCTACATGGATATCCAGCTCAAGGGCTACAACGAGCCCGGCTGGAACGACATCGCCGCAGGCCTCAAATACGCCTTTCTCCAAAACGACGAACTCAAGCTCCACGCCGCCGTCGGCGCTGCCTATGAGTTCGCCTCCGGCGACGATGAGGTGCTGCAAGACGACGACGAGGTGCGCTTCTGGGCCTCGATCAACAAAGGCTTCGGCCGCCTCCACCTCGGCGCGACGGTGAACTACTTCCTCGCCACCGACAACGGTGACGATCCCTTCGGCGACTCGAATCACCTGAGCTGGCACTTCCATGCCGACTATCAGGTCTGCAAATGGTTCAGCCCTGTCGTCGAAGTGAACGGCTACCACGTGCTCGACGAGGGCGACGTCGTCACGCCCTTCGGCGGCTCCGACGTGCTGAACCTCGGCGGCAACAAGAGCGAAGACGTCGTCACCGCCGCCGTCGGCGCGGAAATCCGCCCGTGCAGCAAGTTCGCCATCCGCGCCGCTTACGAGCGTGCCATCTCCGACAACGTGGACCTCTGGGGTCACCGCTGGACGTTCTCCTCAGTCATCGAATTCTAAACGCGTTCATGGTCCGGTCAGCCGGGGGAGTCGTTCGCGGCTCCCCCGGTTTTCTTTTTGCCCGGAAGCCATCGCGCCGGCACAGGTAGCACCATGTCCGAACACCGCGCCTTCATCACCTGGTCCACCTCCACGCCGGATTTCTGCTCCGGGAAATACTCACGCGAGCACACGTGGCGCTTCGATGGCGGCGCGACCATCGCCGCTTCGCCTGCACCTTCCGTCGTGCCCGCGCCGTGGTCGAACCCCGCCTGCGTCGACCCCGAGGAAGCGTTCGTCGCGGCGGTGTCGAGCTGCCACATGCTCACCTTCCTGTGGTTCGCCGGGCGCAAAGGCTTCGCCGTCGAGCGCTACGAGGATGAAGCCGTCGGCGTGATGGCGAAGAACGAGCGCGGCGTGCCGTGGGTGAGCGCCATCACGCTGAATGTCCGCATCGCCTACGCCGGCGCGAAGACGCCGACTCCCGAGGAGGAGGACGCGCTGCACCACGCCGCGCACGAGCAGTGTTTCATCGCCCAGTCGGTGCGCACGACGATCACCGTGCGCAACGTGCATCGTGAAAGCTGAACGAATGAGTCGGAGCGACGAGGCGGCGGCAGGGTGGCTGCGACGCCCTCGTCGCAGGAAGGTGGACGCGACGCCTCGTCGCGCCCCTCAAAGCGAATCATTCGCTGCGACCTTGGCCGGCGACGAGGGCGTCGCCGGAACCTTCTGCGACGAGGCGTCGCAGCCACCTTGCGCCCGTGAAAGCTGACACCTGGCCCGTGCCGGTGCCGCGCGAGCATCGCGGGAAGTTCGTCGTCCTCACGCCGAGCGATCCCGCCGCGGATGCGGACGAGCTTTTCCTCGCCGGCCACGAGCCGCCGGAAGCGCGCGCGCTGTGGGAGTTCATGCCGCGCGGGCCTTTCGCCGATGCCGCGGAATTCCGCGACTGGATGTGCGCGTGGCAGGCCACGCCGGACGTGCTCGTCATCACCGTGCGCCTCGCCGACTCGGGCCGGCGCGTCGGCATGATCTCGCTCATGCGCCTCACGCCAGAGCACGGCGTGGCCGAGCTGGGATGGATCTGGTATGCGCCCGCCGTGCAGCGCTCGAAGGTGAACACCGAGGCGAATTTCCTCCTCCTGCGCCATCTCTTCGACGACCTCGGCTACCGCCGCGTCGAGTGGAAGTGTGACGATCGCAACGCGCGCAGCCGCGCAGCCGCGCTGCGGCTCGGCTTCGCTTTCGAAGGCATCTTCCGCCAGCACATGATGATCAAGGGCCGCAACCGCGACACCGCGTGGTTTGCCATGCTCGACACCGAATGGCCCGCACGCCGCGCCAGCTTCGAGCGCTGGCTTTACACCGCCGACTCGCCGCCGCTCTCCGTGCTCAACGGCAAGTAGCTACGCCTACTACTCCCTCTTGTAAGTCACCAGCAGCCACGGCGAACCCTCCTTCGTCGCGAACTC
The DNA here is from genome assembly GCA_009885995.1 of Verrucomicrobiota bacterium. Taxonomy (GTDB): domain Bacteria; phylum Verrucomicrobiota; class Verrucomicrobiia; order Chthoniobacterales; family Chthoniobacteraceae; genus VFJQ01. Next base: position 28,125 of record VFJQ01000072.1, on the reverse strand, counting down.
GGTCGGGCGCCCGCTGTCGTCGAGCCCGTAGCACACGCGCATCGTGTCGCCCGTGATCTCGTAGATCGCCTTGATCGCCTTTCCCGCGTCGAGGCCCTCCCTGTCCGTCGCGTCCATGGTCTTCGGCATCTGTGTCTCATCAAGCTTGAGCGAGCCGGCATCCATGCCGTCTTTCGTCCTCAGCTCGTAGCGGTCGCCCGCGATCTTCACCACGAGCACCTTCATGTCCTCGGACTCGACAGCCTTCCCACCCGCCTCCACCGCCTCGACCGTCCACGTCCCCTCCATCGCCTTGAGATCATCCGCCCGCGCGGCGAGCGGAGAAAGCAATGTGAACAACGCGACGAGAGCGGAGAGAAAAAGTCGGTGCTTCATCTCCGAATCGATATTCGCCCCAGTCGGCGTGTCGAGGACGCCAGCCGCCTTCGGAACCCAAGTCACCAAGCAACGAGGCGACTAATCACGCGTGGTTTCCGTCGTAGTGCTCGTGGTGCCGCTGACGATGGGGGTGTGGACCCGGGTTTGCTCCGTGGTGGTCGTGGTCGTGGCAACCTCGTCCGTTTCACAGCCCGCGATGCTGAGCACCAAGGCGGAGAGAAGAGTGGTCAAAAGGATGGTCTTCATATGCATGTGATTCGGTGCTCCGCTCCGGTCTGCGCGTATCAAAGCGGTCGCGAGTGGCCTGATCAAACCCGGCCGGTGAGCACGAGGATGAGCAGGATCAGAACGACGAGGCCGAGGCCTCCGCTCGGGAAGTAGCCCCACCCGGAGCTATATGGCCAGGTGGGCAATGCGCCGACCAGGAGCAGAACCAAGATGATGAGGAGGATCGTGTTCATCCGCGGAGGAGATAGATGACGAGCAGGATCGGCAGCGGGATTCCGAGCACCCAGAGGAGGGCGTAGCCGAGCTTGCCGCCTTCGCTGGTGTATTTGTCGATGAGTTTCATAACGCAATGGATTCGCCGCTCGATGGCTGGCTGCGCGTATCGAACTCCGTTGCGATGCAGATATCACTCCCACCCATACTTCCGGCTGGCCGCGCGGAACGTCTCCGCGTCACTTGACGGCCGCATGACTTCCCGCCGCCGCTTCCTCCGCCAGACCTTCGCCTTCAGCGCCCTCGCCGCCGCCGGCTGGCGCCGCACTTTCGCCGCGCCGGTCGATCCCGCCGCGCAGCACCTCCTGATGATCGGCGACTGGGGCGCGGACAAGAAGATCGACGCGCAGACCCGTGTGGCGAAAGCGATGGCCGCCTACGCGCAGGCGCAGCACATCAAGCCCGGCGCGCTGCTGCTGCTCGGCGACAATTTCTACGGCAAAGTCGATGGCGGCGTGAGCGACGTGCGCTGGCAGACGCAGTTCGAGCAGATGTATCCGCAGTCCACGTTCGACTGCCCTTGTTACGCCATCCTCGGCAACCATGACTACCACGTGGAACCCGCGAGCAAACCCGACGACCAGCTCGCCTACGCCGCGAAGGGCGGCACGCGCTGGACCATGCCGGCAAAGTGGTATCGCTTCGAGTTCCCGGCGAAAAACCCGCTCGTCACCTTCCTCGCGCTCGACAGCAACTACCAGACGCCCAGCGAAAAGAAGCAGGCGCTCACCGACGCGGAGAAGGCCGCGCAGCTCGTGTGGCTCAAGGCCGAGCTGGCAAAACCGCACGCACCATTTCTCGTCGTGCTCGGCCATCACCCGCTCTACTCGAACGGTCAGCACGGCGACACCCAGGCGCTGATCGACACGTGGGAGCCGCTCTTCCGCGAGCACAAGGTGCAGCTCTATCTCTGCGGCCACGACCACGACATGCAGCACCTCGAATTCGCCGGGCACCCGACCAGCTTCGCCATCTCCGGCGGCGGCGGCGCGAGCATCCGCCCGCTCAAGCAGGATCCCAAACAGCGCGGCCCCTTCGGTCAGAGCGTCTTCGGCTTCTCGCATCTCGAAATGAGCGCCGGATCCCTCGTCCTGCGCCACATCGATCCCGACGGGAAGACGCTGCATGCCTTCAGCAAGACGCCCGAGGGAAGCGTGACCGTGCTTTAGCAAAAGTCGGCGGCGGCACTTTTGATTTTGCATCGCGCACCGGCGGCTCACTAGGCTCGCGCCATGCCCGATGCACCCCAGCTCAAAGGCGAGCGCCGTTTGCTCAGTCTGCTCTTCGCGGACCTGGTTGGTTCCGGGGAGTTGTCGGCGATCCTCGACCCGGAGGATTTGCATCAAGTCTATCAACAAACGCGCGAGATCGCCTACGCGGCGGTCGCGAAGTATGGCGGGCGTGTGAAGGATTTCATCGGCGACGGCGTCCTCGCTTACTTTGGCTATCCGATGGCGGTCGAGCGGGGCGCGCAGGCGGCGGTGAATGCCGGGCTCGAGATGGTGGCGGCGGTGGCGGGAAGGCGCTGGCCCGTCGTCGAGCAGGCGGGACGCACGCTGCGGATGCGCGTCGGTATTCACACCGGCGAAGTCGTCATCGGCGACATCGGCCGGGCGGGCGGCGCGCACGAAGCGAATGCCGTCGTGGGCGCAGCGCCGATCGTGGCGAGCCGTGTGCAGACGGCGGCGGCGGAGAACACGGTGGTGATCTCGGAAGTCACGCATCAGCTCGTCGAAGGACAGTTTCGCTGCCGCGATCTCGGCGCGGTGACTTTGAAAAGCGTCGCGGAGCCGATGCGGCTCTACGAGGTGGAGGCGTCCGGCTCGGCGCGGGCACAAGTCGATCGGATCGCGACGCGCCACGTGCGCCCACTGGTCGGCCGGGCGGCAGAGCTACGCCGACTGCGCGACGCGTGGCGTCTGGCCATGGAAGGCGGGCGGCCGTGCGTGTGCGTGCGCGGCGAGGCGGGCATCGGCAAGTCGCGCCTGCTGGCAGAGCTGAAGGCGAAGATTCGCGCCGACTAGCGCGGGCGCGTGTGGGAGTTCCAGTGCTCGCCGTATCACACGAACACGCCCTTCTTCGCCGTCATCGAGGCACTGTCACACGCGGTCTGCGGATTCGCCGAGGGCGAGAGCGCGGAGCAGCGGCTGGAGAAACTGCGCGGCGTCTTGCAGCGATGCGGGCTGTGCGAGCCGGAGCACGAATGGCTGCTGGCGGAACTGCTCGGGCTACCGTTCCCGGAGGCGGAGTTTGCCGCCGTGCTCGCGCCCGAGGCGCGCAAGCGCCGGCGGCTCGCGCTGCTCTCGGAGTTATTCCCCGCGCTCTGCGAGGGACGCCCCGCGCTTTACGAAATCAACGACGCGCACTGGATCGACGCCTCGACCGCCGAATGGCTGATGGAATTCCGGGGACGCCAGGTCGGCGACACGCTGCTCGCGATGACCGCGCGGCCCGATGCGCCGGCGAGCGATGCGCTGGCTGCGGGGACGGAAATCATCCCGCTCACCGGGCTGCCGGAAGCCGACATGGAACAGCTCGCGCGCTCCGTCGCGGGCGGGCGCATCCTGCCGCACGAAGTCGTGCGCGCATCTCGATCGCACGTGCGGCGGCGTGCCGCTCTTCGTCGAGGAGCTCACGGCGGCGCTGCTCACCAGCGGCGCGCTCGACGTGCAGGAGCACCACTACGAACTCAAGGACTGGAACCCTGCGCGCCAGCTCCCGATCAGCCTCCGCGACTTGCTGCAAAGCCGGCTCGACCAGCTCGCTCCCGCCGATCGCACGGTGGTGCAGGTCTGCGCCGTGATCGGCGGCGACGCGACCGCGCGGATCGTGAGCAGCGTGCTCGGAGAGCCCGACAGCAGACCGGCCCGGGAGGCGCTCGAACGATTGGCAGACGCCGGTTTTCTCCAGCACACCGCGGGCAATGGGAGCTACGCAATCCGCCACGCGCTGATCGAAAACGCCGCCTACGAGAGCCTGCTCAAGACCGCGCGCACGCGCTATCACGTGCGCGTGGCCGAGCTGCTGAAAGCCGGCGGTTTCGAGGGCATGCAGGCCGCACCGGAACTCGTCGCGCAGCACTTCACGCTGGCCGGTTTGCTCGATGCCGCCGTGCCGCTGTGGCTGGAATCCGCGCAACTCGCACTGCGCCGCTCGGCGCTCAATGAAGCGATCGCGCTCGCGCGGCGCGGGATCGAGGTGCTCGAGCGCGCGGGCAATCCCACGGCGCTGCGCCGAGGCCAGGTGATGCTCGCAACCACGCTCGGCATGGCGCTCGTGGCGAGCAAGGGCTTCGCGAATCCCGACGCTGCCGCAGCCTTCCAGCAGGCCGAGGCTCTGCTCGCGGGCGTGGACGATCCGGCGACGCGCTTCCCGGTGATGTGGGGCCTGTGCATGACGCACTTCATGCGCGGGCAGCTCGACCTCGCGCGCGGCTACTCCACGCAGATGCTCGCGATCGGCCGCGCCACGGGCGCCGGCAATCTTCTCATCGAGGCGCTGTGGATGCACGGCGTCGTCCATTTCTGGCTCGGCGAGGTCGATCAAGCCGAGGAGCACCTCACCGAGGCGATTCGCATTTACGAGCCCGCGCATCATCTCAACGCGCACCTCTTCGGCCAGGATCCATGCGTGGCGGCGCTCGTCTATCTCACGCAGGTCCACGCCCACCGGCTGCGCCCGCGCGAAGCCTCCGAGTGCGCGCAGCGGGCGCTCGACCTCGCGCACCAGCTCCGCCACCCGCACACTGTGGTGTGGGCCATCTCCGGCGCCACGATGGTGAAGCTGCACTTCGCCGACTTCGCAGGCACGCTCGCCAGCGCACCGGAGGCCATCGCCTACTGCATGAAGCAAGAGCACCCATTCTGGCTCTCGGCGCTGCAGATGATGATGGGATCGGCCTCCGCGCACCTGGGCCGCGCGGAGGAAGGCCTGAAGATGGCGCGCGAAGGTTTCGCGCTCTACGAGATGCTCGGCACGTCGCTCATCGCGCCGTTCTTCTGCGCGCTGCTCGCCGACTGCTGCACGCTCGCGGGCGAAATAGTCGAGGCCGCCACCTGGGTCGCGCGCGCCCGGGCGATGGTGGTGAAAAATAACGAGCAACTCTCGCGGCCCGCCGTGCTGATGGTCGCGGGCCGGCTGCTCGAGCGCCAGGGGCAGCCAGCCCCTGCCGAATCCTGCTACCGCGAAGCGCGCGAGTGCGCTCATGCGCACGGCACGCTGATGAACGAGGTGCAAGCCGCGGCACTTCTCGCGCAGCTCCTCGCCACGCAGGGACGGATGCCGGAAGCAGGCGCGGTGCTCATGCCTTATGCGCCCGTGGTGATGTCGCCGGACGCGCCGGAATTCCTCCGGCCGCTCGGCGAGTTCATGGCCGCTGCCGCCGCCGGACAGAATTGATTTCACCATGAGCGCATTCATCCCGCGTCCCGACTTGCAGATGCTGCCGCCGCCCTACGTGGTGGACGACTCGCGCACCACCGCCTTCATCGTGCCGACAGCGCCCGGCTCGATCCAGCGCTTGCTCGACGCGACGCTCAACGCCGCCCCCGGCAGCGCAGCGCCATCGAGCTGGCTCGGCTGGCTCAAGCGTTTGCTCGGCATCAGCCCGACATCATCCAGCGGAGCGCCGGTGCAGCGGTTCAAGCCGTTGCTCGGTCGCGATCTGATGGTGCTCACCTTCATCCACTACGGCAGTGTCCGCGCGACCACACCCGCGCCGTCGTGGGGATTTTTTAGCTACGATGAGTGCGCGGTTTTCCTGCTCGTCAAAGACGAGCAGGAACTCGGACCCGGGCTGTGCTGGCACGTGCCTTTCATCCTCCTCGACGAATGCCTGCCGATGATCATGGGCCAGGAAATTTACGGCTTCCCGAAAGTGCTCGGCTCCGTGGACTGCGCACCGCTGCTCGCGAATGACTGGCGGCAGAATCCGCACGGCACGTTCGCGGCCGCGGCGGAAGGCTTCGCGCAGCACGACGCCGCGGTCGCCGCGGGACCGGTGCCGGTGGCGGAGGTGAACGTGACCGGCTTCCCACCGGGATCCGTCGGGAACGCGATCGACAACGCGGGCACCGACCTGCTCGCGTTCGCGCAAGGCATCCTGGGCGGCGATCACCTCGACCCACTGCTCGTCCCAATCCTGCAAGCGCTGATCAGCCTCGGGATGCCCGGCGTCTTCCTGAAGGAGTTCCCCGGCGCAGATGGCAGCGCGCCCGCGGCGTATCGGCAATTGATGAAGGCGGCGTTCACGCCCACGGCGGTCACCGGGCTGAGCTTCGTGCGCGGCGACGTGACGCTCTTCGACCCGGCGAGCTATCCGCTCGCTTCGACCTTCGGCATCGCGGCGGGGCAGACGCAGTCCGTGCCCGGCGTGTTCATCGACATGAGCTGGAATCTTCCACCACCGACCAATGCCTGAACGGAAAGAAAAGATCGCCATCCTCGGCGGCGGCCTCGGCTCGCTGATCACCGCCGCGGAACTCACCGGCGGCAAGAACGCCGGCAAATACGACATCACCGTCTATCAAATTGGCTGGCGCGTCGGCGTCGGCTGGCGCGCTTTTCCGCCCGCTCATGGCGGAGTGGAAGCTGCCGGCGGATCATCCATGGAATGTCGATGGCCCGGCGAACCGCTGGCGCCACGCGTTCAAGCCCGCGAGCTATTCCGTCGTGGTGGAGAAGCGCGGCGCGAACTGGGAGGAGTGGGACTTCGACATGCCGATCCGCGACAATGGCGAGCCCGGCGACGGTAAGAAGCACTTCGACGGATTTTGGTCGCTACTCAACGCGCTCGCCGTCGGCTTGATGAGCGCCGCGGATACCGAGCATGGCAAACATCGGCGGCGCTTCGAGCGCGTGCGTCCGATCAAGCATGGCTTCTTTCACGCACTGCGAACGCTATTCATGCTGCCTGTCCGCGCGGTGCAGTTCCTCATCGCGCTGCTGGGCTGGATGCGCACGATCCTGAAGCTGCTCGATTCGGGCGACGCGCTGCGCAAGATCGCCATCCTGCTGGACCTCGGCCTCGCGACGATCTGGGGCCTGCTGTGCAACTGGTGGAAGATCAGCCGCCACTCGCTCGACGCGCTCGACGACATGGAAATGCGCGACTTCCTCCGCCGCTACGGCGCGCGCGAATCGTCGGTGAACTCGCCCGTGATCGGCTCGATCTACGACGCGGTCTTCGCGCAGGTTGGCGGCGATCCGGCGAAGGAGAACTTCGCCGCGGGCGCGGGGCTGCGGTCGATGCTGCGCATCCTGCTCGGCTACAAGCACTCGATGTTTTTCAAGATGCAGGCGGGCATGGGCGACACGGTCTTCACGCCGCTCTACGAGGTGCTGAAGGCGCGCGGGGTGAAGTTCCGATACTTTCACCAGGTGCGGGCCATCGAGTTGTCGGAGGACAAGAAGTCCGTCGCGCGCGTGCGCATCGGCCGGCAGGTGACGCTGCGCGATGGACGCACCGAATACGATCCGCTCGTGACCGTGAAAGGGCTCGGCTGCTGGCCGTCGGAGGCGCAGTGGGATCAGATCGAGGAAGCCGCGCAGATCCAAGCGGGCGGCTACAATCTCGAGAACCCGCAGAGCGGCTGGGCCGATCGCGAGGAACTGGTGCTCCGCAAACGCGAGGGCGAGGAGGAGGAGGGCGAGTTGGTTTTCGATCGCGTCGTGCTCGGCATCTCGATCGGCGCGTTTCGGTTCATCTGTCCCGAGTTGATCGCAGCGAACGCGAAGTTCAAGGCGATGGTCGATCACGTCCTCACCGTGCGCACCGAGGCAATACAGCTCTGGATGAAGCCCGACCTCGCCGGGCTCGGCTGGAAAGGTGCGCCAGCCGTGTTCGGGAACTTCATCGACCCGATGAACACGTGGGCGGACATGTCCCACCTGCTGCCGCGCGAAGATCTCAAGCCGACCGAGGATATCCACAGCGTTGCCTATCTCTGCGGCCCGATGCCCGACAGCGTCCCGCCGGACGATGTGAGCGCGAGCGCTCACGTGCGCCAGTCCGCCGAAGCGGTGACGGCTGAACTCGCGCGCTCGTTCTGGACCGACACGGCGACCCCCGTGGGAGGTTTCAATCCCGCGCTGGTCGCGATGGAATACCTGCGCTGGAACGTGACACCGTCCGAGCGCTACGTGCTCACCGTCGCCGGTTCGACGAAGCATCGCCTCGCGCCGGGCGACTCCGGCTTCAAAAATCTCACGCTCGCCGGTGACTGGACGAGCAACGGCTGGAACGCCGGCTGTGTCGAGGCCACGGTGATGTCCGGCATGCTCGCCTCACACGCCATCTCCGGCTACCCGAAGCGCAAGGATATCGCCTACGTGGATGGGCCGTAGCCCGCTCAAAACTTGAACGTGTAACTCGCCGAGATGACGTGCCAGCGGATCTGGTATTCGCCGTCGAAGCCGGGAGTGAGCGCGCCCTTCACCGTGCGATCCGGGAAGTAGGAGTAGCAGTAGCCGATGTCGAAGTGGTGATGCTCGGTGTGATAGCCGATGCCCGCGCTCATCAAGTGCCGGTCGTTCGAAGCGACCGACGGCGTGTAGTATTTGTCCGACTGCGATTCCTCCGAATACATGTAGCCCGCGCGCAGCCGCCAGTGGTCGCCGAGCCGGTATTCGCCGCCGACGCCGACGGTGAACGCGTCCTCCCATTCCGTCGTCAGCCCGGTGCCAGTGCCGAGCAGCGGCTGGTTCTTGCCGATGCGGATCGGCACGTCGTTGTGCGAGGAATTATCCGCCCATAGCAAGTCCGCGCCGAGCGTGAGCCGGTCGGTGATATCGATGCCGTAGCCCACGGTGATGCTGGCGGGGAAACGGATGTCGGTGTCGAAGTCGGAGTCGTCGCCGAGGTCCGTGCCCGCGAGTTGGCGCGGCACCTTCGAGATTCGGAAATCACCGTCGTAATCGACATTGACCGGCAACCGGCCGATGACCGCGAGCCGCTGGTGCGGCGTGATCTTCCACGTCGCACTCGCGAATGCACCGACGCCCAAACCGTCGGCCTTATAGTGCGCGATGCCGTCATTCACCGGCAGGCCGCCCAGCAGCGCGGGCCACGGGAAGAACTGCTTCAGCTCGATCTCCGAATACATGATGTCGAGCCCGGCAGCGATCGACAGGCTCTCGGTCGGCTTGAACGCGATGACCGGCGTGATGTCCGCGGTGACGAGCGTGGCCTCGTAGGGGATGAGGTAGCGCAGCGGGCCTTGATGCGGCCATTGCGAGTCGAGACCGAACGGCGTGGTGACACCGATGCCGAAGACGACCTTCTCCGGCACGATCGGCTGCACGAAATAGAAGCTGCCGAGAATCTTCCACGGGTCCTGCATCCTCACGGTCTCGCCGCTGAGGTCTTGCTTGAACTGGATGTCGCCATGCCACGCGGAGAAATTGAACAGTGCCTCCGTGCTCTTGATCTCGGTGATGTTCGCCGGCGAATAGTGGACCGCGGAGGGATCGGTGAGGTTCGCATAGCGCCCGCCGCTCATGCCGAGCGCGCCGGCGGAGTCGGGCACGGTGCCGAGGGTTTCGACGCCACGCACGGCGACGGCGAAGCCAAGCGCGCAGAGGAGGATCGGAAGCGGGGGGTGTTTCATGGTTTGGGTTGTTTCTTGCGAGCGGCGCGCTGCTGGCGCCATTCGCCAAATTCCTGCGCGACCATCCACCTATTGTCCGGCGTGTGGTCGAGGCAAAAGCGCACCATCGGTCCGATGAAGAGCACGGTGACTGCCATCCAGTAGATCTCCTCGATCGGGATGGTGAGGAAGCGAATGCCGCTCAGGTGATCCAGCATCCACCAGCGATCGAAGATCGTCGGGTAAAGGCGCACGTAGTAGAGCGCGTAGAAGATCACCATATAGATCGCGCCGCCGATGGCCGCGACATGACCGGCCACGCGCCAGCCTTTGCGGACGATGACGATCGGGAAGACGACGAGGCAGCCGATCGCGTGCGCATTGACCGAGTGCAGCCAGCGGATGCTGTGGCCGCGTCCCCAAAACCACACGCCGAGGATGATCCCGAGGCAGATCACGCCAGCGCCGAATAGCCGCGCATAGCTTTGCCAACACACGCACGTGATCTCGCGCTTGTGGTGGCGCCGATGCACGAGATCGAACATGCCCGCGCAAATGCCGAGGCACGTGAAGGTGAAGATGAGGTCTTCGAGGCTGACGCGCAGCCAGCCGAAAAACTGCCAATAGAAGAGATGCTGCGGGCACCAGTAATCGATGATGTAAAGCGACTCGAGCACCGGCCCGAACGGCAGCAGCGTGATGCTCGCCCATAGGATCGCCTTCCGGCTCTGCGGCGCACGCCAGTAGAGCACCACCCACGACATGAGGAAGAAAAGGGAACCGACCAAGTAGTCGGGGCAGTTTTCGACTTTGAATATCATAGGTGCGCGCGCCTCACTTCGGGCGCGCATCAAGCCGGGATCGGGGCTGGGAGGCGAGCCAATTGTTGCGAACAGCGGGAGGGACACCGGCAGTATCCTCCATGCGCCTCCGGGTAGGTGAGCCGAAGCGAGATTGGGCTACCGTGCGCCTCCCGATGCAACTTCGCCTTCTCCTCATCCTGCTCCTCAGCGGCGCGGCGACCCGCGCCGGCACGGGTGTCGATTTCCGCCGCGACGTCCGCCCGATCCTCGCCACGCACTGCTACGACTGCCACAGCGAGCAGAAGCCCAAGGGCGAACTGCGGCTGACTTCACGGGTCAATGCGCTCAAGGGCGGCAAGTCGGAGACACCAGTCTTCGTGCCCGGCAAGAGCACGGAGAGCGACCTGATCCTGCGCGTGTCGTCGCATGACAAGGACGAGCGGATGCCGCCGAAAGGCGACGGGCTCAGCGAGAAGGAAATCGCCACGCTCAAGCGCTGGATCGATGCCGGCGCCGAGTGGCCGGAGAACGTGAAGCACTGGGCCTACGAGCCGCCGCAGCGCACCGCGGTGCCAGCGGGGATAAATCCAGTCGATCATTTCGTCCGCACGCGACTCGCGGAGGAGGGGCTCGCGCCTTCACCCGAAGCCGTTCGCGCGACCTTGCTCCGCCGCGTGTCGCTCGACCTCACGGGCCTCCCGCCGACTCCGGCGGAAGTCGATGCCTTCCTCTCCGACACGAAGCCGGACGCTTACGAGCGCGCCGTCGATCGGCTGCTCGCCTCGCCGCAGTTTGGCGTTCGGTGGGCGCGACCATGGCTCGACCTCGCGCGTTACGCCGACTCGCACGGCTTTCAGCGCGATGACTTCCGCGACATCTGGCCGTATCGCGACTGGGTCGTGCGCGCGCTGAATGTGGACATGCCGTTCGATCGCTTCACCATCGAGCAACTCGCCGGCGACCTCCTGCCCAACGCCACGGACGACCAGATCATCGCGACCGGCTTCAATCGCTGCAACCCGTGCAACGTGGAAGCCGGCACGGAGCCGGAGGAAAACCGCGTGAACCAGGTCTTCGACCGCGTGAACACGCTCGGCGCCGTCTGGCTCGGCACCACGATCGAGTGCTCGCAGTGCCACGATCACAAGTTCGATCCGTTCACGATGCGCGACTACTACTCGCTCTTCGCGTTCTTCAATAACACCGCGCTCGAAGCCGATCGCGCGAACGCTAACACGCTCGGCTCGATCCGCTTCATCGGGCCGTATCGCGACGTGAAGGACGCGAAGAAGATCGCTGAGCGCACGGCGATCGAAACGGAGCGGATGAAGCTGAAGGATGCGATCGCCGAGAGAGAGAAGGAGCTCGCTGAAGGCGCTGGCGCGTGGGAAGCGCGCCTCGTCGCCGAGACGACGAACTCCGCACAGCAGCACGCGCTCGATGTCGCCGACTTCGATTCGCTCGCCGGCTCCGCGCATCGCGTGCTCGACGACCAATCGGTGCTGCTCTCCGACGACAACACGCCGGCGACCGACACCTACACCCTCACGGTGAAGACGCAGCTCACCGCCATCACCGGCTTCAAGCTCGAAGCGCTCACCGATCCATCGCTCCCCGGCGACGGACCCGGTCGCGGCGACGCAGGCCGGCCAAATTTCGTGCTGAATGAATTCATCGTCGCCGCCGCTCCGGCAGTCGGCACCGGCGAAGCGGTGCGCGTGAAGTTCGCGAAAGCCACCGCGTCGTTCTCGCAGAAGAACTTCCCGGTCGAGGAACTGCTGACCGATGCGACCGGCGACAAGCAGAGCGGCTGGGCGATCAACCCGGAATTTAGCAAGCCGCACTGGGCGACGTTCGAGTGCGCCGAACCGATCGGATTCCCCGGCGGCACGACGCTCACATTCAAGCTCGTGCAGAACTTCGGCGGCGGACGCACCCTCGGGCGGCTGCGCCTCTCGGCCTTCACCGGGAAGCTCGGCGGCGAGCCGCTCTCAGACGACATCGCGAAGATCCTCGCAGTCCCGCGCGAGAAACGCACCGTGGGGCAGGCCAAAGCGCTCGCCGCTTACCACGCAAAGCAGGACAAGCCACTCGTCTCGCTGCGCGAACAACTCCGCCAGGCCGACCTGCGGCTCCTCAAACTCAAGCAGGACCAGACGCTTGTGATGCAGGAACTCGCCGAGCCGCGCGTGAGCACGATGTTCAATCGCGGCGTCTATACCGATCGCGGCGAGCCCGTGCAGCCCGGCACGCCCGCGATCCTGACCGCAGCGAACCCCGAGCAACGCACGCGACTCGACCTCGCGCGCTGGCTCGTCTCGCGCGACAACCCGCTCGCCGCGCGCGTCACGGTGAACCGCTGGTGGGCCGAGTTGTTCGGGCGCGGGCTCGTCGGCACGGCGGAGGATTTTGGGATCAAAGGCGAGCAGCCGACGCATCCCGAACTGCTCGACTGGCTCGCGTGCGAGTTCATGGACGGCGGCTGGTCGATGAAGCACGTCCTCAAAGTGATAGTCACGAGCGTGACCTACCGGCAGTCCTCGCGCATCACGCCCGAGCTGCTCGCCCGCGACGATCAAAACAAGCTGCTCGCCCGCGGCCCGCGGCATCGGCTCGACGCCGAGACGATCCGCGACAACGCGCTCGCGATCGCCGGCCTGCTCAGCCTCAAGCAAGGCGGCCCGTCCATCCGCCCACCGCAGCCCGACGGCCTGTGGGACAAAGTCGGCGGCCAGCGATACGACTACGTGGTTAGTAGCGGCGAAGACCGATACCGCCGCGGCCTCTACGTGGTGCTCAAGCGCGGCGCGCCCTACCCGAGCTTCGTGAATTTCGACGCCAGCGCGCGCATGGCCTGCACCGTGAAGCGCTCGCGCTCAAACACGCCGCTGCAAGCGCTCACGCTGCTCAACGATCCCGTCTATGTCGAAGCCGCGCAGGCTTTCGCGAAACGCATCCTCGCTGAGCAGCCGACCGCCTCCGTCGATGTCCGCATCCGGCATGCTTTCCGCCTCGCCCTCGCGCGAGAGCCGAAGGATAGCGAGCTGCAGACGCTCACGAAACTATTCGAGACCGAGCGCACCACCGCGGGAGAAGCCGCGGCGTGGTATGCCGTCGCAACTGCGCTGCTGAACCTCGACGAAACCATCACGAAAGGCTGACGCATGAATCCACTCGAACACCTCCTCGCCACTCATAGCCGCCGGCAGTTTTTCCGCCGCAGCGGACTCACGCTCGGGTCCGCCGCGCTCGCCGGCCTGCTTCGGGAAAACGCCGCCGGCGCCCCGGTGAATCCGCTCTCAGTGAAGGCGCCGCACTTCGCGCCGAAGGCGAAGAACGTGATCTACCTCCACATGATCGGCGCGCCTTCGCAGCTCGATCTGTTCGAGGACAAACCCGCGCTCGTGCAGCACGACGGCGAGGACTGCCCGGAGGAGTTGCTCGCCGGCAAACGCTTCGCCTTCATCGGCGGGCGCATGAAGCTCGCGGGCTCGCGTTACAAATTCGCGCAGCATGGGCAGAGCGGGCAGACCTTCTCCGAGTTGCTGCCGCATCTCGCGACGGTCGCGGACGACATCTCGTTCGTGCACTCGCTGCACACCGAGGAGATCAATCACGCGCCCGCGCAGATGTTTCTGCACAGCGGGTTCGGACGCGGCGGTCGGCCGAGCTTTGGTTCGTGGGTGACCTACGGACTCGGCTCGGAAAACCAGGACCTGCCCGCCTATGTCGTCTTCCTCTCCGGCCCTGCGGGCGGCGCGGGCACGAGCCTGTGGAGCACGGGCTTTCTGCCGAGTGTCTATCAAGGCATCCAATTCCGGAGCAAAGGCGAGCCGGTGCTCTTCCTCACGAATCCCGATGGCCACGGCGCCGCCGATCGCCGCCGCGTGCTCGACGCAGTGAACGCGCTCAACCAATCGCAACTCGCCGACGTGGGCGACCCCGAGATCGCGACGCGCATCAGCCAATACGAGATGGCTTTCCGGATGCAGACGAGCGTGCCGGAGCTGATGGACATCTCGAAGGAATCGCCCGAGACGCTCGCGATGTATGGCGCGAAGCCGGGGCAGGCGTCGTTTGCGAACAACTGCCTGCTCGCGCGCCGGCTCGTCGAGCGCGGCGTCCGGATGGTCCAGCTCTTCGATTCCGACTGGGATCACCACGCCAGCCTCGGCGCGCGCCTCCCGGCAAAGTGCCGTGACATCGACCAGGCCTGCGCGGCGCTGATCACCGATCTCAAGCGGCGCGGCCTGCTCAACGACACTCTCGTCGTGTGGGGCGCGGAGTTTGGCCGCACGCCGCTCGCGCAGGGCATCAGCGGCGACGGCACGGCGACGAAGCCGGGCCGCGATCATCACAAGGACGCGTTCACGATGTGGCTCGCCGGCGGCGGGATCAAACCGGGCGTGAGCCATGGCGAGACCGATGAGTTCGGCTTCAATGTCGTGAAAGACGGCGTCCACGTGCATGACCTCAACGCGACCGTGCTGCACCAGCTCGGCCTCGATCACGAGCGGCTGACTTTCAAATACCAAGGCCGCAACTACCGGCTCACCGACGTGCATGGGCACATCGTGAAACCGCTGCTCGCTTAGGTAGGGCCCGCTGTCCCCAGCGGGCCGCAAACGTAGCGATTGCACAAACGCGGACGGCTGAGGACAGCCGTCCCTACCTTACCGCCGCTTCAGCCACCACGTCGGCGAGCAACGATTCCACATCGCCGGGCGTCAGGTCGGGGTTCGTGATGGCCCAGCGGAAGTGCAGCGTGCCCTTCGTCATCGCGTAGTTCAGGCAGGCGATGCCGCTCGACATCAGCCGCTCGCGCAGGCGGAGCGTGAAGGCGGCGGCGTCTTCGCCGGGCGGCGGCACGGCGCGGAAATTCACGCAGAAGGATTGCACGGGGAAGACGAGTTCGAGCCGCGGGTCGCGCTGCACCGCTTCGCCCACTTCGCGCGCCAGATCGAAGAGGCGGCGCGTGCGCGCCTCGTAGCCCGCGTCGCCGAGATAAAGCCAGAGCAGCCACGCCTTCCACGCATCGATGCGGCGGCCGCATTGGAGCGACTTGAGGCCGGCATCGAGTCCCGATCCGTCGTTGTGAAAAAGATACGAACCATCGCCCGCGACGACCGCACTGCCGAGGAGGTCCGCGTGCGGCGTCAGCAGCGCCGAGCAGCTCAGCGGCACGCCCATCAGCTTGTGCTGATCCCACGAAATCGAGTCCGCGTGCTCGATGCCGGCGAGCATGGTTTTTCCCTCAACGCACAGCGCTGCGGCGCCGCCGAAACACGCATCGACGTGAAACCAGCAGCCGTGCCGGTGCGCGATGGCGGCGAGTTCGGCGAGCGGATCGAAGGCGCCGAGCACCGTCGTGCCCGCGGTGCCGACGACGAGGAACGGCTTCTCTCCGCGAGCGAGCACGGCGGCGATGGCTTCCTCCAGCCGCTCCGGCTGCATCCGCCCGAGCGCGTCCGTCGCCACGGCGATCACACCGTCTTCCCCGAGGCCGAGCGCCTGCGCGGCGCTGGCGATCGAATAGTGCGCCTGGTCGCTGGTGAAGAGCACGAGCCGCGGCCCGTCGCTGAGCCCGCGACGCTTCGCGTCGGGCGCGGCGCGATGCCGGGCGCACAGCATCGCGAGCAGGTTCGACATGCTGCCACCGGAGGTGAGCAGCCCGTCGCACCGCGCGTAGCCCATGCAGCGGCCGAGCTTCGCGATGAGCGCGCGCTCGACCAGCGTGCCGGCGGGCGACGACTCGTAGGTGGCCATCGTCGTATTCACCACCGCGCCGAGCACGTCGCCGAGCAGGCCGATCTCGTGGCTGCGCGAGCTGAGCGAGTTCATGAACCGCGGGTGCTGCGCACGGAAACCGGCATCGAGATACGCGGCCACCGCCTGCTCGATCGCCGCGAAGTCCATGCCCTGCGCGGGCACATCGAGGATCAAATCGCGCGCCAGTTCCTCCGGCGGCCGCGCACGACCGAGCGCAGGCGGATGGAAGAAGTCTTCCACCAGTCTGCCGAGCGCGGCAGCGATGCGGTCGGGCGTTTCGTGTTTCAAGCGGCCCCTCCTTTCCACGCCCCCGCGCCTTCCCGCCAGCCTGAAACGCGCATACCGACCGGCGCGGACAAAGGATCCGTCGTTACTGCGCGAGGATCTGGATGCGCCCGGTGTTGGTCGGACCGGTGAAGGTGCCCTGGCCGTCCTGGCCTTGGAAGACGCCGTTGAACTTCGTGCGCGGCGGCTTCGACAGCGCAGCGTCCGCCGGGTGGGTAAAGCTGCCGCTAAACTTCCCTCCATTCGCGTTGATCGAGAGCTTGAGCGCTTCCACGTTCCCCGCCAGGCCGAGGACAGGCTCGACTCGCGACCTCACCGGAGCCGTGCCCGCGCGCGTGAGCTTGAGCGTGCGCGTGATCGTGTTCGCGAGGTCGCCTTCGCGCAGCTCGATCTTCGCATTCACGAGGCGATCGTCGTTGACGATCCCCGCCGGCAGATTCCCCGGCGCCGGTCGCCCATAGCGCACCGCATTCATCGTCGCAGTGAAGGCCGCCTGCCCGGTGCGGAATCCGCCGGGGAAACGCGTGCCCACATTCGCCCGCCGCTCCCAATTCATACCGGAATCCATACGATCGGTCTCCTTGGTAAAGCTGACATTGCCGCTCACAAAGCCGCCACTCTGGAGGCGATTGTCCTGGTTGCGCGTCCTCGGGTAAAGATTGTCCACGTAGAGCGGATAGCGCGCGCCCGCTGTGGCGCGCAGCGCCCTCACCAGCGCCCGGGAGCCAGAGCTGAAGGGCTGGTTATCCGGCATCCGTCCCACGAATCGCGCCGGCCGCCTTTTGCCGCTCCTCGCCACCGTGACCTGCGCGAAGCCCACGCCACGCGGCAGCAGCGTGGCGCCTTCGCTGGCTCCCTCGGCCAGCGCGGCGGAGGTGCCCGTGTCGATGACGGCGTTGAAGGTGCCCGCCTCGGGCAGTGTCGTCACGTCGTCGGTCGTCGCGGTGCCAGTCAGTTCGGCCTGCACGACCGTGTCCGGGTCCGCCTCGGTATCGGTCAGCGTGCCCGTGAGCACGCGCGTGATCGGATCGAGCGTCAGCGTCAGTTCGAGTTGTGCGCCGGCCACCAGCGCGCCATCGCTGCCGATTTTCGGCTTGGTGATCGTCAGATTGCCATCGGAGCCGAGCGTCGCCCCCTTGAACGGATACGGCCGCTCCAGCCACTTGAAGGAGCCCGTCACCTGCCCCGTGGGCGAGAGCGTGATGTCCAGCCGCCCCGACGCATCCGCTCCGCTGCCCTCTCCGCCGATGAGGCCGGAGTAAAGCCCGCGCAGCACCTTCACGGAGAAGATGCGCGCCGTCGCCGTATCCGTGAGCCCACTCGTCTCGCGGTCGCTGATCGTATAGGTGAAGCTGTCGCCCTCCGGCGCATCGAAAAAGAGGTCGTTCGGATTGTAGCTGATCTGGTCCAGCCCTGTGCTGATCTGCGGCGAACCCGTCCCGCCCGCTGGCGGCGTGACGCTCACGATCCGCAGCGTGTCGCTATCGGCGTCGGTGTCGTTGAGCAGGACGCGCAGCGGATCGTCACCCAGAATCACGAACACATCGTCCGCCGCGACCGGCGAGGCATTCTGCACGGTGAAAGACACCACTCCTCCGAAGACGCTCGTGCCCGTGGCCCCCACCGGCGTCGCCCGGGTGCGGTAGAAGTAAGCCTTCGGCGCGCCCCCGGGGCCGGGGCTCAAACCGGTGAGCGAAGCCGTCACCGTCTGCGCCGTGGTCAAGCCCGCGCTAAGATTGCCGGGCAGCGCAGCATACGAGGTCGCGCCGCCGCCGAGCAGCGCCGCCTCGCTTTCCGCCACCTCGAAGCTGATCGCCACCGTCAGATCGTTCGGCGTCACCGTGCCATTGAGCGTGGCCGTAGTGGTCCCAACCCCCGTGGCTGCCTCGGTCGTCGCCGCCGGAGCGACAAACGGCGTGGTGAAGGTGCGATCGACTCCGGGCCCGCTGCCGAGGTCGTTCGTGCCGACGAGCCGGTAGTGATAGGTCCGGCCCGGCGTGAGTCCGCTCAGGTCGGCTTCGATCGGCACCGCGATCGTCCCGTTGCCGATATTCTGCACCGGCGTGGCAAACTCGTAGTCGGTCGTGAAGCCATACTGAAACTGCGCCAGCGTCCCGCCGCTATTCGGGTTCACCGTGCCTTCCAGCGTGGCCACCTGCCGGTCCACGTCGATCGCATTCCCGGTCGTCGTCGTCGGCACCGCGGTCGCCCCACCGCTGCCACTGGAGTTAGCCACAAACGACACATCGTTACCCATCGCCGTCCCGCCCGCATTCGTCGCCACGAGCCGGTAGTGATAAGTGGATCCGGCACTCAGCCCCGTGATGGGTGAGAACACCTCCACGAGACTCGTGCCCGCGGGAAAGCTCTGGTTCGGCGTCACCGAACCGTAAAGCGCGGTCGGTCCATACTCGAAATAGACGGTCGCCGCTGTCCCCGCCGGATTCATCGCGCCCGCCAGCGTCGCGGTCATGGTGGTCACACTCGCCGGGCTCGCCGTCGCGGCGGCAGGCGGAACGGTGGCGAAATACCGCACCAGCGCGAAGTCTTCACTGGTCCCATTCAGGGTGTGTCCAGCCACGAGAATCTTGCCGTCGCTCTGCAAGGCAATCGCCTGGCCATAGTCCGACGAGCCGCTGGCAAATGCGGTGGTCACCTTCCCCGCGCCGCCAAACGTCGTGTCCAATCCGCCGTCCGTCTTATAGCGGACCACCGCGAAGTCGAGGCTGCCTGCGATCACCGCCTCGCCCGCGATGACGATTTTTCCATCCGCTTGGAGCACCACTCCCCATCCTTTTGCGGTCCCCGTCCCGACCGGTGTGAGCACCTTGCCCGTGCCATTGAACGTCGTGTCGAGGTCGCTATTGGGAAGGCACCGCACGACGGCCAAATCGCCTCCGGCTACGCCCGTCGTTATGATCTTGCCGTCAGGCTGCAAGGCCATGGAATAGCATTCGTCGCCACCACCGATCGCGTGGCTCTTGCTGCCATTATCATCGAACGAGTTGTCTGCCGCGCCGGCCGCCGTGACCCGTCCGAACAGGAAATCTTCCGTATCCTCACGGAATCCCGCGATGACGATTTTGCCATCCGGCTGAAGTGCACCCGCTTGCGCGAAATCGTCCGCGTCCGGGATGGTGTCGAAAATAAACCTTCCGTCGCCACCGCCAAAGGTCGTGTCCACGCTTCCGTTCGAGTTGTAGCGTATGATCAGCGGATCATGGTCTCCCGCTTGCCGATAGCCGACGACCACGATCTTCCCGTCGGGCTGAATGAGCACTTCCCTCGCCCGATCGGTCCCGCTGTAGACGGTGTTTATCACCTTTCCACCAGTGCCGAAGCTCATGTCGAGCGCGCCATTCACATCGTAACGAGCCAGCACGATGTCGACCCCGCTGTAGTCTCCTTCACCGGCCACGACGATCTTACCGTCGCTCTGGATGGCCATCGTTCGGCCGTAATCAATGGTCCCAAAGTCGGTGGTGACCTTGCCCGCGATGCCGAAAGTGGTGTCCGGCGCGCCATTGGGATGAAATCGCGCCACGGCAAAGTCCAACTCGCCGCCCACCGTGGCAGAACCCGCGAGCACGATCTTGCCATCGCTCTGCACGGCCACGGCATAAACCCGCTCGCTGCCGCTCCCGAACGAGAACGTGACCTTGCCGTTGCTGCCAAAACTGGGATCCAAATCGCCCGGTGCGGCAGGACCACGCACGGAGAGGAGGAGCGACAAAAGCAAAGCGGTGGGGAGAAAGCGGAGCGGGTTCATGGTTGGTAAGCCTGGGCCAGACGCAGCGCCGGCCGCGTTCTACGACGCGGCCAGCGGGCGGACACGAGCCTCGGTTGGGGGTGTTGTCCAGTGGCCTGTGACCACCGACAAGGTCGCCTCGTAATCTGCACGGCTGAAGCGCCCCCAGGCTCCGCTTCGGCACCACGGCGTCTCGCGCCCTCCTGTCGTCCGTCGGAATCATTCCGTCACTTGTCGGGATCGTTTCGCAATCCGACGGACACCCCGAAATCTCCCGAGGCGGCGCCCCGGTTACTCGTCCGCCTTCCCCTTCCCCTTCTTGCGCACCTTGGCGGCTTCGGCGGCCTTGGCGACGGCGTCGCCGAGCTGCGGCTCCTGCGCGGCGAGCCAGGTCTCGTAGCCCTTGGCGCGGCCGCCGAGGTATTTATAGGTGTCGAAGATCGCGCCGTTGCCGAGCGCGCGCGGGTCGCCTTCCTCACGCAGCATCTTCATCATGCGATACTGCAGGTCGTTCATGGTGTCCTTGAAGGCGAGGTCGTTGGCGAGGTTGCGCACGCACTCGGGGTCGTCGGTGATGCGATACAGCTCGTCGGCCTGCCGCTTGCCGAAGCTCAGCTCGAAGAAGTATCCGCCGAGCGTCTTCACGACTTCCTTGGTCGGGCTCGGGTCGCAATTGCCGAAGTCGGTCTCCGGGTTGCACGCGGGCCAGCGCTCAGGGTGGAAGTTGTGCACGTAGAGAAATTCCTTCGTGCGGATCGCGCGCACGGGGTAGCCGAGGTCGTTCGGGCGGCCGATGTCGTGGCGCTCCTTGCCCGCGAGCATCACGTCGCGGTTTTCGATCCAGCCGGACTTTGGCGAGCGCAGGATATTCACGAGGCTCTTGCCGGTGATCTGCTCGTGCGGTTTCGCGCCGGCGAGTTCGAGGAAGGTGGGCGCGAAGTCGCGCACATTCACGAAGTCCTCGACGACGCGGCCCGGCTTGATGCCCTTCCCCCAGCGCATCGCCAGCGGGAGGTGAAAGCCGTCCTCGTGGATCTGCCCCTTCACGAACGGAAACGGCATCCCGTGATCGGACGTGACGACGATGAGCGTGTTGTCGAGCTGCCCCGCGGCCTCGAGCGCCGCGAGCGCGCGACCGATGTGTGCGTCGGCGTATTCCACCTCGATCGCGTAGTCGGCGAGATCGCTGCGCACGACCTCCACGTCGGGGAAAAACGCGGGCACCTTGATATCGGCGAGCTTCTTCCCCAGCCGCACGCCGGAGCCCGGCTCGTAGGCGCGGTGCGGTTCGCTGAAGCCCATCCAAAAGCAAAACGGCTTCGCCTGGTCGCGCTGCGCGAGGAAGCCTTCGAGGTTCTTCGCGTAATCGTTCATCCCGATGCCGCTCGCGGGCACCTCCGCCATTTTCGCCTCATCGAAGCTCGGCCCCGCCGGATTGCGCGTGCGCTTCGCCATGCCTTTGAAATCGCCCGGCCCCCAACCCTTGCCCGTGAGCCCGACGCTGTAGCCCGCGGCTTCGAGCAGGTCGGGATACACCGCAAACTTCGCCGGGAAATATCCGCCGTGGCAGACCGCTTCCTCGAGTTGCCACGTATTGCGCCCGGTGAGGATGCTCGCGCGGCACGGGCTGCACTTCGGGTTGGAAGTGAACGCGCTTTTGAACAGCACGCCTTCGCGCGCGATGCGGTCGAAGTTCGGCGTCTTCACCCAATCGCAGCCATAAGCGCCGGCGTGCGTGCTGCCGTTCCAGTCGTCGAAGATGATGAAGAGGATGTTCGGCCGCTCAGCGGCACGGGCGGAGTGATCGCTGATCAGTAGGCCAGTGATCAGTGAGACGAGAACACAGAGGAAACGGATTCGGAGGTTCATGGAGATGTGCATTGGATGACTGATTACTGTTTCACTGATTACTGATTACTCGCCAACCCACGAAGCAACGCCCGCAACTCCCCCAGCGTCGTCGCATACTCGGGGCGATCGGCGAGGTTCGTGTATTCGTGCGGATCGGCGTCGTGATCGTAAAGCTCGAGGCCGCTCCGGCCTTCGTCCCACTCGGTGCAACGCCAGCGCGTCGTGCGCACGCTGCGGCCCCAGTGCTCCGCGTCCTTCCCGCGCCGCGCCTGCGTGAAGGCCGCGTCGTGCAGCGTCGCGCGCGGATCGTCGAGCAGCAGGCGCAGGCTCTTGCCTTGCAACGTCGCCAGTGCGGGGACGCCGGTGAGATCGCAGAGCGTCGGGAAAAGATCGATCAACTCGACCAGCCCTGCGCTCGTCTGCCCGCGCGTCCTCATCCCCGGCGTGCTCACGATCAGCGGCACGCGCGCGCTTTCCTCGAAGAGGCTCCGCTTATGCCACAGCCCGTGCTCGCCGAGGTGCCAGCCGTGGTCGCTCGTGAAGATGACGATCGTGTTCTCCGCGAGCCCGAGCCGCTGCACCGCATCGAGCACGCGGCCCGCTTGCGCGTCCATGTAGCTGACCGTCGCGAGATAGCCGCGGATCGCCGCGCGACGCTGCTCGGGCGTGGCGCTGAGCGCATAGCCGGGCACGGCGCCGTTGCGCGCGGGCGCGGGGATGTCGGCTTCATCGTCCGCCGGTGCGTCCGGTAGCGTGATCGAATCGAGCGGATAGAGATCGAAATACTTCGCCGGCGCGACGAGCGGCAGATGCGGGCGATGGAAGCCGACCGCGAGGAAGAACGGCTTCCCCGCGTCGCGCTGCTCCAGCCACTCGATCGCCAACTTCGCGTGGCCGCCATCGACGAGGTCGTCGTCGGGACACGGAATCTCCTGCCACGGCAGCCCCTGCTTCTTCCCCGCCGTCACTTTCACTTCGCTCACGCGCTTCGGCGGATACGGCAGCTCGCTCTTAAACGGTTCGCCGAAGTCCCACGCCTGCGGATCGTCCATGCTCTCCTCGCCGCTCGGCACGCCGAGGTGGAAGATCTTCCCGCACCGCGCCGTCGCGTAGCCGTGCTCGCCGAAGTGGCGCGGCAGCGTCATCACGCCGGGCAGATTGGTGTAGAGATTATCCTCGTTGTTCGTCACCCGCGTCGTGCCCGGCCGCAGCCCGGTGAGGAAGGATGAGCGCGAGGGATTGCAGTGCGGGAACTGGCAATACGCCCGCTCGAAGCGCACGCCGCGCGCCGCGAGCGCATCGAGATGCGGCGTCTTCGCCGCCGGAAAGCCGTAGCACCCGAGCGTCGTCGCGAGGTCGTCCGACACGAGCAGCAGCACATTCGGCCGCTCTGCGGCGAAGGCAGCGGAAACAAACGCGATGAGGAGGGCGGCGAATCTCATGGACGCGAGACTGCCGCGCGCCGCGCGCCCTGTCACTGCACAGTTGTAGGGCAGGCGCTCCGCCTGCCGCCATTTGCCACCGACCGGCAACCGGAGCGGCTGGTAGCGTCCTGATTTGAAATCCGCTGGCCGCTGCTTGTGCCGCGATGGATCGCGCCCCGGCACCACCCTACCGCCGTCCGTTCAGGATCAGCTCATTCACCTTCTGCCGCAGCGTCTCGTTATCCGGGTCGGGCGTGTCCAGCGTCGCCACCGCGTTCGTATTGGCGGAAGTGCCCGCGATGGCGCCGGCGAGCGCGGCGTTCAAGTCGGCGATCGTCACCTCGCCGGGCGGACCTGACGGACCTGGCGAGCCGGGCTCACCCTGCGGACCTGGCGGCCCACCCGGATCGCCCGCCGGACCTTGAACCCCCTGCGGGCCTTGCGCTCCCGCATCGCCTTGCGGCCCGGTGCTCCCCTGCGGCCCCTCCGGACCCACCTCGCCTTGCGGCCCTTGCGGTCCACCGGGATCGCCTTGCGGCCCTTGCGGACCGGGCACGCCCTGTGGCCCCGCTGGTCCCGGCAGCGTCGTGTCGATCTTGTCGTTGAGCCCGTTGAACTGCGCGCGCAGCACCGCAGACTGCACATTCACGCCGGGGAGCGGCAGCGCCGGATCGAAGGGCATGGCCTAGAGGATCGGCGCCTCGATGGTGATCGTGCGGACCGCGCTGGTGCGCGTGCCGCTCGAATTGCTCACGCTCGTGCGCACCTTCACCACCTGCCCGACCGTGAACGGCCCCAGCGTGTTGCCGCTCGGGTCCAGCGTCGCAGTGTGCGTGAAATCCGCGTCCACTCCCTCGACCATCCACTGCACTTCGAGCGTGGTCGCGTGATCGCCGCCGCCCGCTTCATACGAAACGAGCACGCGCAGCCCGCCGGTGCCGCCTTGCAGCAAAGTCGCGATGTCAAACACGTCCGGCGTGGGCGTGCCCTCCTCGGTCGGGATTTGGGCCAGCGCCTCATATTCGGGCGTGCCGGCCTCGAACATATTCTTCACCACCTGATACCACGCCTTGATCAGCCGATCCGTCTTCCGGTCGATCACGCGCAAGTCGCTGCGCTTTTTATTGAGCGTCGATTCGCGGTCATCGCGCGTCTGGATGATCGCCGTGTAGCCGTCCAGGAATCCCTTGAGCATCGCCGCCGTGTGCGGCACGCCTTGAATGTTGCGCGTGATCGGCGGCTGCGTCGGCGTGAGCGCCGCGAGCGCCGTATTCGCCCGCGCCCAGACCGGAAAGAGCGCGCGAGCCCGCGAGAGGATCGTCGGCTCGGAGCGCGGCACGATGTTAAAAACGTCGCCGAGATCGTCGATGATGTTCAGGTCGGCGATTTGGCCGTCGATGATCGCCGCGATTTTCACGTCGAGGATTTTCGTTTTCAGCAGCGTGTTGCGCACGACCCGGTCGGCGGCATCGAAATCATCCTGCGCCGTCGTGCGGGCCTGTGCGGCCGGCTCGAATTCCGCGATGTAAGCGGTCAGGTCGGCGGTGCCGAGGCCACCGATGGTCAGCGTGGGGGCGTATTGCGTCCAGACGGCGAGCGTCATTTGCGCCCGGTCCTTCGTTTCGTTCCAGAATTCCATGGCAGCGGTTCCCAGTGGAGGGAGCGTTTGATTTAGCGTTGGTGAGACCGGCGGGTACCAGCGCCTCGGCAGCCACATCCGCGAAGTCCTGAACACGGATTTCCTCACCGCCGTCCGCCGCGGCATCCTGGAAAACGAAAGTGGCCAGCTCAAGCTTCTCGTCGCCGACGTGCGCGACTACGAGCGGGAATTCCAGAAAGAGAATTTTCTCAGCGCCATCGGCCGCACATGGATCGAACGCGAGGACGCGATCCGCCTCTTCGCCCGCTGGCTCGGCTACGCCCGCACCGGCCCCATCATCGAAGACGCCGCCCGCTCCCTCATCAACGGCCTCATTCGCGAAGGCCGCCTCGAAAAAGACGGCGACCGCATCCGAAGGGTTTCCTGACTATGAGCGACGAAGCGAAAATCCCGCAGCCAGCGCCCGAGGAAGAAATGTGGCCTGAACTATCCACGTATCTTCGCCCGCTACTTCAAGCTTTCCAGAAAGCGCCATTCGCAATCGCTCCAGAGCGGCGCGACGAGCTGAAGGCGATGCTTAGCAAACTTGGCATCTTTGCTGAGGTCATTCCCGACGACCTGAGCATGTGGGGAGAGGCATCCATCCTTATCCGTCGCGTTCGCCTCGGGTTCCCGCTACGACTTTCCTACGCGCTCACGATCCACAAAGCCCAGGGCCTCACGCTCGATAGCGCCTACGTGGATGTGCGCGCCGCGCGCGAGCCGGGGCAGGCTTACGTCGCGCTCTCCCGCGTGCGGACGCTCGCTGGGCTGCACCTCAAGGGCTGGTTCTCCGGCGTCTTCGTCAGCCAGGCGGCGCGGACCTTCTACGCAAACCTCAACGGCAACTGATGGACTGGGACGCGATCAAACTTTTCTACCTCGACTGCCGCAGCTTCAAGGCGACGGCGGAGCACTTCGGCGTGCCCGTCAACACGGTCAAGACACGCGCGCGCCGCGACGGGTGGAGGGTTCAAGATGCGCGCGAGGGTTCATCGGGGGTTCAACCTGAACCCCCTGCTCAGTCCGCCGGGGTTCAAAGTGAACCCGCTCGCGGCGCAGATGAACCCTCGCCCGTGAACCCTGAACCCTCCGAGGGGACAGGCGAGGTTCAAAGTGAACCCTCCACCGCCGCCGTTGAACCCTCTGCGGTGAACCCTGAACTCTCGGCGAGCGCGCAGAGGGTTCAGGGTTCAGTCTTCGCAGCCGAGGTCACGACCTACCCGAACGCGATGTCGCCGGGGTCACCCGCGGTGGACAACATCGCTTCCGTCCTCGACGCGATTCAGTCCGGCCAGTTCCGCTCGGAGATTGAGGAGCTTCGGCGCGTGCTCGGGCGCGACGGCAAAACCGCCTACGACCGCGCGAAGACCAGGCTGCCGGCGTTCTGCGTTTCCGGCACGACCGCCGACCGCAAGCGGCTGCTCAAGCACACGGGTCTGCTGCAACTCGACTTCGACGGACTGAATGGAACGCTCGCCGCCGCACGGCAGAAAATCTCCGGCGATCCGCACGTCGCCGCCGCGTTCGTCTCACCAAGCGGTGACGGCCTCAAGGTGCTGCTCCGCATTGATGGCTCGCGCCACGACGAGAGCGTGCGCGCCGCCGCCAAATACTTCGCCGACAACTACGGCCTCAAACACGACCCGCAGGTAAAGGAGCCGACGCGGCTCTGCTTCGTCTCGCACGACCCCGACCTTTTTCGCAACACCGAGGCCACGATCTTTCCCATCGCCGACGACGCGACAGGCGCGCCAAAGAACGGTCGCGGTCGCCCGAAAAAGGAGCGCGCGTGGTGGGCGGCGTTCAAAGGTGCGCTCAGCACGCTCGATCTCGCGGCTCTCTTCCGGGAGGCGAGCCTGCTCGGCGATTGCCTCGATCCTGACACCGGCAAATGGGCGGTGCGCTGTCCGTGGGCCGAGGAGCACGGCAACGGCGGCACCGACTGGAAGCCAAACGCCAGCGACACGGTGGTCTTCGTTGATCGCGATTTTCCGGCCTTCAAGTGCCTGCACGGCCACTGCGCGGAGAGGAAGATCGAGGACATCTGCACCTGGTTTGAGGCGCGCAAACCCGGCTGCGTGGACGCGCACTGCGCCGAGCGCCGCGTGTGGGAAGACGGACAATCGAACGCTGCCGGCCGTCCGCGCATCTTGCTCCCCGCCGATGACCGCCCTGATTCCGTCTTCGCCGATGATCTGGGCGTTGTGATGGAGCCCAAGCGCGAATGGTTCCTGAAGTCGGATGCCGTCGTCTCCGTCGAGTTGCGCCGCCTCAGCGAAAAAGTCCGTGCGCTCGCCTTCCGCACGATCCAGCCGGTCGAGGCGCGCACCGCCATTGAGAAGCACGTCGAAACGGGCTTCCTCGCGCTTGAACGCGACTCCGGCGATCTCGTCTTTCGCTCCCGCACGATGACGCGCGAGTGCGCCGGTGGATTGCTCGCCGCGCCTCAATTCAAAGAGCGCCTGCCCGTCATCCTCCGCATCCTCAATGTGAGCCTGCCCATCCGCACCGCGAGCGGGGGCATCGTTTTCCCGAAGCCCGGCTACGACCCGCGCTTTCACACCTATACTGATCCGAACTCGCCGGAGCTGCGGCTCATGTCGCTCGACGAAGCGCGCCAGTGGCTCCTCGATTTGCACGAGGGCTTTTGCCTCAAGGATCAGCAGAGCACCACGCATCAGCTCGCCCGGCTGTTCACGCCATTCTGCCGCGGGCTCATGGGCTGGGATGCGCGCTTTCCCGTCTGGGCTTTCATGGCGAACCGCCCGCGCTCCGGCAAAGACTACCTAGCGGGTGTGACGCAGCTTCTCTACGAGGGCTGGACCTGCGAGGACGCGCCGCTCGGAATCGACAGCGAGGAAACGCGCAAACGGATCACGGCGGCGTTGGTCGCGGGGCGGCGCACGATGCACTTCGCAAACTGCCAGGGCTACATTCAGGACGCCGTGTTCATCGGCTCGATCACGAGCAAGACGTTCGCCGCCCGCGCGCTCGGCAGCACCGACGCGAAGGCCGACCTCATCCTGCCGAACGAGTTGGAGTTCAGCTTGTCGGCGAACGAAGGGCTGACGTTCCGCACCGACCTCGAACCGCGCACGCGCAAGATCGCCCTCGAGTTCGGCGAGGAAAACGCCAACGG
>VFJQ01000133.1 GCA_009885995.1 Verrucomicrobiota bacterium | reverse complement strand
TTCGACCGACGGTGCAGGAGAACGAGCGATGCGCATCCTTCTACTCTCGCCACTCCCGCCCCTCCAGAAAAGACGCACGTTACACTTATTGCGAAGCACTACACTAGGTAGTCCCGCGGTGGTTCGTTTTCGGCGAAGGTGCGCGTATGAAGCTCCTCCTCGCGTTCCTCGCCTTCGCCGCGTCCGTCATCGCGGCGGAGAGCCGTAAGACAGCCGAAGGCAAACCGAACATCC
The DNA here is from genome assembly GCA_009885995.1 of Verrucomicrobiota bacterium. Lineage (GTDB taxonomy): Bacteria > Verrucomicrobiota > Verrucomicrobiia > Chthoniobacterales > Chthoniobacteraceae > VFJQ01. The sequence goes on along the minus strand of VFJQ01000133.1, from coordinate 26,292 downwards.
TCCTCATCGTCGCGGACGACCTCGGCTGGCGCGATGTGGGGTGGCACGATTCGCCATTCATGACGCCGAATCTCGACCAGCTCGTGCGCACGGGCGTGGAGCTGGATCAGCATTACGTCCAGCCGCTCTGCACGCCGACGCGCACGGCGCTGATGAGCGGGCGCGTGCCGAGCCGCTTCGGGCCGCAGGCGCTCGTGCCGAATGTCCTGCGCGCGATGTCGCCCGGCACAGTCACGATCGCGACGGCGCTGCATTCGCTCGGCTACGAGACGTATCAGTGCGGCAAGTGGCACCTCGGCGCGCGGCCGGGGTGGGGGCCGAATGCGTTCGGCTTTCAGCACAGCTACGGCTTCCTAACCGGCGCGGTCGATCCGTGGACGCACAAGTATCGCAAGGGTCCATACGAGGACACGTGGCATCGCGATGGGAAGTTTCTCACCGAGGAAGGCAACGCGACGGAGTTGGTGGCCGCGCAGGCGGTGAAGTGGATCGAGGAGAAGCGCGCGCCGTGGTTCATCTACATGCCCTTCGGCGCGGTGCACACGCCGGTCGATGCACCGGACGAATACAAGCGGCTCTACGACGGGGTGAAATTCGACGACGACCCGAAGCTACACGACTCGCGGCTGCGGCTCGGCGCGTTCGTGTCGCAGATGGATGCGAAGGTCGGCCAATTCGTCGCCGCGCTTGAACGAACCGGTCAGCGCGGGAACACGCTCATCATCTTCACCTCCGACAACGGCGGCCTCACCAAGGCGAGCAATCCCTATGTCGGCACCACGCCCGGTTCGCCGATGAACAGCGAGAACACGCCGCTGCGCGGGCAGAAGGGCGAGCTCTACGAGGGCGGCATCCGCGTGGATGCATTCGCGAACTGGCCCGGTAAACTCAAGCCCGCGAAGGTGAGCGCGCCGATGCACGCGAGCGATTGGTTTCCCACGATCGCGGCGCTCACGGGCTACAAGCCTGCGACGGATTTGAATTGGGACGGGCAGAACAACTGGCCGTTGCTCACCGGCGATACGAAACGCACCGAGCCGCGCACGATCTACATCCCGTTCACCAAGGGCGACGTGATCCGTCACGGCGACTGGAAGCTCATCGAGGTGAAGAACGGGCAGCCGCAGCTTTTCAATCTGGCGTCCGATCCCTACGAGAAGACCGATCTGGCTGGCGTGGAGACAAAACGCGTCGAGGAACTGCAAGCGCGGCTGACGGAGATGCGGAAGGGTGACCGCACCGAGTTGCCGGACGATCTGGTCGGCGTGCCGAAGTAGCGGGACGGGGGCTCCGGCACTTTTTTCTTTTCGGGTTGAGCGCGAGCCACTTATCTCTGCGCGGCGCGCTCCCTGGTGCGCTTCCCGAAACTCCTATTTGACCCAACCATGACCCACCCCTCCCGTCCCGGGCGGTGCGCCAGCCTTGCTGGTGTGCTGCTGCTGGGACTCACGCTGGCCGCCCACGCGGAAGATGCTGCGCCAAAAATCGACACCGGCGACAATGCCTGGATGCTCGCGAGTTCGGCCCTCGTGCTGATGATGACCGGCCCCGGTCTCGCGCTCTTTTACGGCGGTCTCGTGCGCTCGAAGAATGTGCTCGCGACCATGATGCAGAGCTTCTTCCTCATGTCGCTGATCAGCCTGGTCTGGTTCGTCTTCGGTTACGGGATGGCGTTCGGCGAGGGCAACGCGTTCGTCGGCAATCCGCTCCAGTATCTCTTCCTTAAGGGCGTCGGCGGCGTGCCGAATGCGGACTACGCGGCGACCATCCCGCACCAGACCTTCATGATTTACCAGATGATGTTTGCCATCATCACGCCGGGGCTGATCACCGGCGCGTTTGCGGAGCGGATGAAGTTCAGCGCCTTCGTGCTGCTGATGCTCGGCTGGATCACAGTGGTGTATTTCCCGCTCGCCCACATGGTCTGGGGCAAGGGCGGTTTCTTCAACTGGGCGCTCGGCGGCCGGATCCCGGTGCTGGATTTCGCGGGCGGCACGGTGGTGCATATCAGTTCGGGCGTGTCGGCGCTGGTGTGTGCGGTCGTGCTCGGGCCGCGTCGAGGTTTTCCGAAGGAGCCGATGGTCCCGCACAATGTCGTGCTCAGCCTCATCGGCACCGGTCTGCTCTGGGTTGGCTGGTTCGGTTTCAATGCCGGCAGCGCGCTGACCGCGGGCACGCTCGCGACGAGCGCGTTTGCGGCGACGCACTTTGCGGGCGCCGCTGGCGGGCTCGCGTGGTCTCTGGTCGAGTGGTTGGAAAAGGGCAGGCCGAGCGTTCTCGGGACGGCGTCCGGGATGGTCGCCGGACTCGCGACGATCACGCCGGCGTCCGGTTTTGTCAGCGTGCCGGGTGCGGTCTGCATCGGCCTCGCGGGTGGTGTGGCCTGTTACTTCTGCGTCACGCGGGTGAAGGCCGCTTTCGGTTACGACGACTCGCTCGATGTCTTCGGTGTGCATTGCTGCGGCAGCGTCGTGGGGATGCTGCTGCTCGGGTTCCTCGCCAATGCCGAGGTGAATCCGGCCATCGCCACGACCTTCAAGAAGGACGGTGCGGTCGTTTCGCTCGCTGGCGGCGCGGGGCAGTTCGTGAATCAATTGATCGCCGTGGTCTTCACCGCCGCGCTCGCGGGGCTCGTCACGTTCATCCTGCTCAAAATAATCAACGCTGTCGTCGGCTTGCGGGTCGATGCCGAGTCGGAGCACTCGGGGCTCGACGTCTCGCAGCATGGCGAAACGGCCTACAACGAATAATCCGGCGCGCCGGGACGCCTACTCCATCCCGAGCTTCTGCTTCCCCGCCTCCGAGATGAGCGCGGGCGACCACGGCGGATCCCACACGAGTTCCACGGCTGCGCCCGCCACGCCGGGCACGGCGAGGATGCGCTGCTCGGCTTCGCGCGCGATCGTCGGCCCCATGCCGCAGCCAGGCGCGGTGAGCGTCATCTTCACGCCGATGCGCTTGCCTTTGCCCGACTCGTCGTCGTTCACCTCGACGCTGTAGATCAGGCCGAGGTCCACGATGTTCACCGGGATCTCCGGGTCGTAGCACTCGCGCAGTTGGGCCCACACCTTCTCCTCGCTGAATGGGCCGTCCGCCGCCGCGGTGGTCGCGAGTTCGCGGCCGAGCGCGTCGGCATCGGCGCCTTTGATGCGAAACAGCCCCGCCTGATGCGTGACATAGACAGTGAAGCTGTCGCCGAGCTGCTGCGTGACGAGCACCTCCGTGCCCGTGGGCAGCGTGATTTGATTGCCGCTCGGGATTTGGATCGCGTGGACTTCGCGAGTGAGGATGACGGAGGTGCTCATGGAAACGGGAGGGCTCAGTCTGCGTTGCCTGCCGCGCCGCCGAAGCCCGTCGATTTTCCGCCTTCGCGGGCGAGGTATTCCTCGACGCGCAGGAGGTTTCCCTCGCCGGCGCGCTGGACGATCGAGAGCAGGTCTTCCATCCCGCGCACCTCCTCGAGCTGCTCCTGCACGAACCACTGGAGGAAGGTGTCGGTCGTGTAGTCGCTCTCGGCTTTCGCCATGCCGAGCAGGTGATTGATCTGCCGGGTCACGTTCTTTTCCTGGTCGAGCGAGAGCTTCAGCGCGTCCTCGGCAAACTGGAACGTGTGCTGCGGCGCCGGGATGGCCGGGATCTGCGGTCGCGCGCCGACATCCAGGATGAACTTGAGGAACTTGTGTGCGTGTTCCTTTTCCTCCTCGGCCTGTTTGTAAAAATGGCCGGCGAGCATCGGGAGCGCCTCGCGGTCGAAGTGCGCAGCGATGGCCAGATACTGGAGCATCGCGCTGAATTCATTGCCGACCTGTTCATCGAGGGCGGCACAAACTTTGTCTGAGATGAGCATGGCTGTTGGCTTAGCAGGGAAGCGCGCGGTGTCAGCAGGCCCTTAGCGTTCCACCTTCCAGCGCGTCTCGGGGTTGAGGTTGATGTCGTCCTTGTTCACCTCGAAGCCGCAATACTCGAGCAGGTAGGTGATGCCTTCCGTGGTGCTCATCGTCTCGCGCAGGCTGCGGGCGAAGAGCTCGATGTATTCCTTGTAGCTATCGAGCGCGAGCGAGCCTTCGCTCACGTAGCGCGCGAGTTCCTGGTCGTGGTTTTCGATCATCTCGAAGAGCGCGCGGCGCAGCTTGATCCGCATCACCGGATCGACCACGAGCTTGAATGGATTCGCGCCGGCATCGGTCTGCACGGGCTCCCGCGAGAGGTCGAAGGTGAGCGCGGCGAGGGTGGGTTCGGTATTTGTCTGATTCATGGGTTATTCGGTTACGGGTTTTTCAGGTCGGCCTTTGTAAGTGCCCTCGGGTGCGAGGCGCGTGGTGACGGTGAACTCGCGGTTCACGATCCGCCCGCCACCTTCGAGATCGGGGACGATTTCCTCAGCCATCTTGAAGGTCGGCTTCGGCTTCGGCGGCATGGGCTGGGGGTGAAACGTCAGGCGCATGGTGATCATGAAGACCGCCATGTGCATGACGAAGACTCCCATCCCGATGCACATGAGCAGCCTCGCGTTCACCGGCGCCGGGCGGTCTCGCCCTCCTCGATCAATTTCCAGAACGCCTTGTGCCTGGCGAGCGCTTCGTCCTCGGCGGGCATCGGCAGCTTCGAGCGGAAGAGGAAGTCGCGGATCGTGTTCTTGTGCAGCACGCGGTGGACGACGATGCCCTCGGGCGCCTTCGCGAAGTAGATGCGGTAATCGCCCGCGCGGTAGCGACAGAGCGGCTGGCCGTCGCGCTCGATCACACCGAACTTCTCCGGGTCGAGCTTGTCGAGATCGTCCGGCAGCACGTCGAACTCCCCCAGCAGGTCGAGCTGGAGATCTTTCGGGAGCGCGGCCATTTCCGCGGCGCTGATTTCGTTGAAGACGATTTGGATCACGGTCTCAGGAGTCAGGTGACAGGAGGCAGGAGTCAGCCATCTGTCGAGCGGGTCAAGCGGCGAGTATCTGATTCCTGACCCCTGACCCCTGACTCCTGCCCCCTGGCAAGCCGCACCACGCGCGGCCCGAGCCCGGTGAAAATCTCCCATGAGATCGTGCCGGCCTTGCGAGCCAGCTCGGCGGCGGGGATCTCGGCGCCCATGAGCATCGCTTCGTCGCCGGCTTCGCACACATCGAGCGCGGTCGCATCCGCGACGATCTGATCCATCGTCACCCGGCCCAGCACCGCGCAGCGCCGGCCGCGGATGATCACCTCGGCGCCGCCGCCGGAAAGATGGCGCGGGTAGCCGTCGGCGTAACCGACCGCGAGCGTCGCGAGCCGCGATGGACGCTGCGTGGTGAAGGTGCGCCCGTAGCTCACGTCCCGCCCCGCCGGCACATCGCGCACGAGGGTGACCTGCGTCTTCCACACGAGCGGCACCGCGAGCCGCGGCTGGAACTCTGCAACCGGCGCGCTGCCGTAGAGCGCGAGACCGACACGCACGAGATCGCCGGCCTGCTCGGGAAAGCGGATCGCACCGGCGCTGTTGCACACGTGGAGCTTTGCGTGCGCGAGCCCTTCCTCCTCGCGCAGTGTCTTCGCCACGCGATGGAAAAGCGCGAGCTGCCCGCGGGTGAACTCCTCATCTTCATCCGCCACCGGCAGGTGCGAAGCGATCCCGGTGATCGCGACGCCGCGCAGCGCACGGATTTCGCGGACCGCTTCCACGGCATCCTCGTGCCACAGGCCCACGCGGCCCATGCCGATATCGAGCTTGAGATGGATCGGCGCGCGCGCCGTGCGCGAGAGCTGCGAGTAGGCGGCCGCTTCATCGACGCTCGACACCATCGGGATGAAGCCGCTCGCGACCACATCCGCGCGCTCCTCCGGCGCTGCCGGGCCGAGTAGCAGCACGGGCGCCCGCGGCGCGAGCGCGCGGACCTCGTGCGCCTCGGCGGCATTCGCCACGGCAAACATCGTCGCGTGCGGCGCGAGCGCCGGGACGACGTGCGCGATCCCGTGCCCGTAGGCGTCCGCCTTCACCACCGCGATTAAGTCCGCGCCGCTATGCTCGCGGATCGTCCGCGCATTCGCCGCGAGGGCGGTGCCATCGATCTCGGCCCAGGTGCGATGCGGCGGATGATGCGGGTGACGAGTCATGCGAGCCGCGACCTCTGTCACGCGCGGCGGGCTGCGGCAAGTGCGCATCAGTCCTTGCGAAGCCCGGCGTCGCTTGCGAAAAGAGCGCCCCTTTTCACGCCATGCACACACTCCGTCCGTTCCTGCCGTTCTGCGCCGTCCTCACCGCGGCCACCCTGCTCGCGCAGCAGGAGATCCCGCCGCCGCCGCGCACGCCCGCGAACCCGCCGCCGAACCCGAGCTTCTCGAACGAGCCGAAAGTCGCCGCACCGACCGGTGCGACGGCATCCAAGTCGTCGGCCAGGAGCGCGCCGATGCGGGTGGCGACGCCGATACCGGCGGCGTCCACCCCGAAGCCGGGTCTCTGGAAGCGGATGTTCGGCCGCGACAAGGGCACCGAGCCCGTGACGAAGCCCGGGAAAGAGGAGCCCGCGGCCACGCCGAAATCCAAGGCCAAGGCCAAGCCGGCTGAGAAGACTTCCACGCCGAAGCTCTCCACCCCGGAGCCCGAGGAGAAGCCGAAGATGCAGCCGGATGAACCGAAGGCCACTCCGGTCCCGAAAGCGACTCCGCAGCCCAAGGCAACGCCGACGCCGAAACCGGCAGCCACACCGAAGTCCAACCCCGCCGTCGCTCCGTCGAAGGCGACGCCCGCGCCGGCGCCGACTGCGGGAGCGGACGAGGAGACGGTCGAGCGTTACAAATTCGCCGAGGCCAAACGCAAGGCGCTCGAGGATTCCGCGCTCCAGGACCTCAAGCTCAAGGCCGACACGACGCCCAGCGAAGCCGATGCGCGCAAGGCGCTGCGCACCTACAACAAGGCGCTCTTCCAAAAGATGAAGAAGATCGACCCGAGCATCAGCGAGCGGATCGACGCCACGGAAGCCGCCATCCTCAAGCGCCTCGGTGGCGAGTAGCCACGGGGGAACGCGCGCTCCGAGCGCGTTGTCGAAAAACAACCTTCGCCGCAGGCGAACTGAATTCTCGCGGATTGCGCCCGCCACGTTTCCAACGAAACGCGCTCGGAGCGCGTGTTCCACCGTTACGTCTCGAACTTGTAGCCAAACTCCCGCACCGTCTTGATGAAGCGCGGTGCCGCCGGTTCCGGTTCGATCTTGTTGCGCAACGCGTTCACGAACCGGTCGATGCTCCGCGGCGTCACCATCGATCCATAGCCCCACACGCTCGCCATGATCGTGTCCCGGCTCAGCGCGTGGCCCGCGTTCTTCACGAAATAGGCGAGCAACTCGAACTCCGTCGGCGACATCGCCAGCTCCTTTCCGGCCCGCGTCAGCACGCGCGATTCGAGGTCGAGTTCGCAATCGCCGAACGTGAACCGCTGCGCGCCGCGGCCTTTCGTCCGCCGCACCAGCGCCTCGGCGCGCGCGAGCAGTTCCTTGATCGAAAACGGCTTCGTCACGTAATCGTCCGCCCCCAGCTTCAGCCCGAGCACCACGTCGCTCTCTTGGCCTTTTGCGGTGAGCATGAGGATCGGCGCGTCGAACTTCTGCTCCCGCAGCGCGCGGCAAACCTCATAGCCATTCACGCGCGGCAGCATCACATCAAGCACGATCAAATCCGGTCGCAGCTCCAGCGCCCGGTCCAGCCCGCTCTGCCCATCCGTCGCCGTGTGAACGCGGCACCCCTCGAACTCGAAGTTATCCTTCAGCCCCCGCAGCAACACGGGATCGTCTTCGATGATGAGCACCTGAGCGTTCATGAAGACGTGCGCGACGGCGTGTGGTCAGGCGCTTCGCCTTGAGGATTTTGGAGCGTCATCGTTCGCGGTGCGAAGTCTGTCGTGCGTCGATATAGGTGACGAGCAATGCGAAAGCCCAGACGCAAAACATAATGATCGAGCCAGCAGGCAGGGAAAACGACAAAACCTCGACACGGACGGGCTGACCAGGCGCTTCGTCTGGCGGAATTAACGGTCGAGCCACAAATCCGAACAAACAGACTGAGACGAGGAATACTAAGACCGCGCGCTGCGTGCGGCGAACAGAAGCATCGTGACGATTACTGTCAGCGGGGGTCATGGATGGCACGCTGCGAGCATGACGCGGCGGCCCTTTCCCCGCGAGCGTTTATCACCGGTCGTGCGGTCACGAGTTCGCGCCGTGCGCGCCGTGCGCGCCGTCGCTGGCGACCAGTCCCCGCGCCCGGGTCAGTCGCCAGTTCTCACGCAGCTCAATGGCTGCCATCGCGCCAGCCTCCTCGCTCCCAAGCTGAGGGCTTGGGAGCGAGGAGGAAAGACCTCAGCGTGTCACCCTGCGCCCCGCGGTGAGCCGTCACGCTTCTTCTGAAGCCCTTCTGGAGGGGAGTCGTGAAAATCTGCTGGTTTGTGGCTCCACCGAGTCTCGGGACGCTCACAAACTGCTGGGTTGTCACAGGTCCGAGACTCGGCGGAGGCGCTGCCCGGCAGGTTGCGACGAAGCCGAGCTGGCGCTCCTCGCGCTGCTGTTCCGCGCACTATTCTGAGCCGGCTGAGCCGAGAGTCCGCTTGTCAGCAGCGGCACGCCCTGCTGCACTCCCGCTCATGCGGCGTTCTTTTTCGGGAAGAAGTTGCTCTGGATGCCGCCGATGACGAGCAGGCCGGCGAAGCCGAAGCAGAACCACGACACGCCCTTGCGCCAGGGCGGCGGCGGGTCGGCGAGGGCGAGACGCGGCTCCTTGCCGCGCATGAAGTCTTCGATCAGGCCCTGGTCGCTCTCGCGGTCCCAGCCGAGTCGCGCGCGGTCGGCGCCGTAGAGGTCGAGATGGCGCTGGCGGCTCTGCCGTTGCCTGTCTTTCACCGAATCGCTCGACCGGTCGCGCTTCGCACTGCCCAGCTGCACCCCGGTGATTCCCTCGACGGTCTTGGAAAAAAACTGGCGCCCCGCGAAGTGATTCGAGCCCGTCCCCCGGAATGAACCACCGGCGCTCCGCTCGAGGACGAGGCGCGGTTCGATGCCGAGGGCGAAGCCCGCTCCGGCGATGAACAGCGCAAACACGGAGATGATGAGGAGCGCGAGAAAGGCGTCGCGGCGCTTGGCGGCACGGGGATCGGGAGCGTAGATCGACATGCGAGTGCGTTTACGCAGCCCGCGCGGCGATGCCGATCATTTAGTGAACGGAGCGAACGCGGTGCGCCGCTTCCCAACCCCTTGTCCACCGGAGCGGAGCAGGCTCATGGAGTTAGGGAACGAGGAGGAAATGACCGCGCTTCTTTTGCGCACGAGGGATTGCCGCGGGTCGAGGCGCTTCCTAGCATGGGCTCGTGAGAACACGTCCGTCCATGCCGTCGCCGATCGCTTCCTCAAAGTCGCCGAGAGCTTTTCATTCGTGTTGCGCGCTGCTGTCGGCGCTGACGGTTTTGCTGTTGGGAGGCTGCTCGTTGCTCCCGAAGCTGAACGCGTATCGGCCGGGGAGTCGGTCGGTCATTACGCCGATGCGATGCGAGCGGGAAGGCACGCGGCTGCGGCTCGCGGTGAAGGACAACATCGATGTGCAAGGGGTCGTGACGACGGCGGGCTCGCATTATTTTGCCACGCACAATCCGCCGGCGGCCAAGGACGCGCCGTGTCTGGCGATCGCGCGCGAACGCAATGCGCAGATCGTCGCGAAGACCAATATGAGCGAGTTCGCGATCGCTCCGTCGGGTCTGAACGACCACTACGGCACGCCGTGGAATCCGTTTTGTTTCTGGAGCCGGCGCATTCCCGGCGGGTCCTCGAGCGGTTCGGCGGTGGCGGTGGCGGGTGACATCGCGGATGTGGCGTTCGGGACGGACACCGCGGGTTCGATCCGCGTGCCGGCGGCGTGTTGCGGGGTGGTGGGCTTGAAGACGACACATGGGCTGGTGTCGATCGAGGGCGTCTGGCCGATCGAGCCTGAGCACCTGGATACGGTGGGCCCGATGGGGAAGGATATCGCGAGCACGGTGGTGGGGATGGACCTGCTCGAGCGTGGGTTTGCCAGTCGTTACGCCGAGGCCCGGTCGGCGCATCCCAAGGCGTCGAGTTTCCGAGTGGGCCGGCTGCGGGTGAAAGGGACCGATCCCAGAATCGATGAGGCGATCGACGCCGCGCTCGCGAAGACCGGTTTCCAAGTGATCCCGCTCGACGCACGCTTCGCTGCCAAATGGGAGCAGGCGAAGCGCGATGGCAATGCCGTCGCGGCGTCCGGCGCGTGGATCAGCGACAAGAAGTATCGGTTCATGCCGGGAGTTTCGCTGCGCTCGAAGGTGGTGATCCTGAACGGGCAGATCAATTACGCGACGAAGTATCGCGGCGCCATCGAGCGGCGCGCGGCGTGGCAGGCGGAACTGGCGCGGGTCTTCAAGCAGGTGGATTTCATCGCGCTGCCGACGTTGCAAAAGGCGCCGCTGCACATTCCGCCCACCCCGGATATCGGGTTGCTCGAGGCGCAGATGTTGGAGTTTCAAAACACGGTGCCGGTGAACTACGCGGGGAATCCCGCGCTGGCGATTCCGGTGCCGCTGCACGGCGCCGGCTTCGCGCTGACGAGCCTCCAACTCATCGGCCGCCCACGGAGCGAGGCGGAACTGCTCGCCGCCGGTCGCCACGCCGAGGATGCCGTCCGCCCGTCGAAGCGTGGCTCTTCCTACAAGCGGCTGGCGAACGGTTGCCCGATCGGAGAGGCCGCCCTGCGGCGCTAGGCCTCAGGCCAGCGGGATGCGGACGGAGAAGGTGGTGCCCTGGCCGGGCTCGCTGTCCACTCGGACCTTGCCGCGGTGCAGCGCGACGAGCTTTGCGACGATCGCGAGGCCGAGGCCGGCGCCTTCGCCCTGGCGGGCGAGGCGGTCATCGACTTGATGGAAGGGTTTGAAGACGCGGCGCACCTGCGCGCGGTCGAGGCCAATGCCGTTGTCGGTCACGGCGAAGACGACGGCGTCCTTCGCGGCGCGGGCCCATAGCGAGATCTGCTTGTTGTCGCGCGTGTATTTGAGCGCGTTGTCGAGGAGGTTGGTGAGGATCGAAGCGAGCGCATCGCGATCGGCGCGGACGGGCGGCAAGTCGGCGGGGACATCGAGGGCGAAGCTGCAACCCGGCGCACTGAGCCGCGCGTGCAGGCCGGCGAGCGCCTGCTCGATGACGGCGCGCGGCGCGACGGGAGCGAGCTGGAGGTGCTGCTTGCCGCGTTCGAGTCGCGAGAAGGTGAGGAAATCCTCAGCCAGCCGGCTGAGGCGCGCGCATTCCGTAGCGATGAGGTCGAGATACTCGGCACGCTGGCCCTCGTCGCGGACGCGGCCTTCGCGCAGCGTGTCCACGAGCATCCGCATGGAGGCGAGCGGCGTGCGCAGTTCGTGCGCGACGGTGGCGACGGCGGTGGTGCGCAACTCGCGCAGCTCGATCTGCCGGCTCACCGTGAAGGCCGCGCCGCCGGCGAGTGCGAGGATCACCAGGACCGCGCCGACGACGATGACGAGGTAGCTCTGAAACTGCTCTCGCACGCCGAGCGCGAGCGTCTCCTCATCGAGCAGATAGACTTGCACCGTCCACGGGAGGCCGAGTTGCTGGAGCGGCTTTTGGGCGACGGGATCGCGGGCGCGCACGTTCGCGCCGGTGAGTGCGCGGCCATTGGAATCGACCACGCGCAGGATCACGTCGCGATCGAGCAGCGCGCGGAAGAAGCGATGCGCGTCCTTCGCCGCCGGTGGCGTGCCGAGTGTCGCTAGGTGGCGGCGAAAACCCGGCTCGGAGTTGTCGAGCGTCTGCTGATAGATCGCGCCGAGCCGCTCAAAGCTCGCGGTGCGCTCGGCGCGCAGCGTATCGACCATGAAGCGGATCATCAGCCCCGTGGGGATGAGCGGCACGAGCACGAGCAGCCAGAGCAGCGCACGGAGTTGGCTGGGCCGGATCTCGTGCGGCATCGGGTGGCGGTTACTTGAGCTCGTCCTCGATCATGTCGAGATACGCCTTGATGGCGGCGCCCGTGGGGGTGAGCGGGGGCTCTTCCTCGAGGGTGCGGGCGGTGCGCATGTAGCTGTCGAACATGCCGCTGGGCGTGGTCATCTGCGTGGCCTCGAACCAGTTCAGATAGTCGGCGATCTCGGTCCGTCGCTGGAGGACGGCGGTGCGATACACCTCTGCGCCATGGATCCGCTCGGCGATGCCGCGCGTGCGGCCCTTGGCGAGGAGGGCGAAGACCTGCTCGTAGTCGGTGAGCACGGGGCGCAGGAGGATGTTGGCCTTGGCGCTGAGGGCGATGATCGCGTTTTGCTGCAATCCGGCTGCCGCGCGCGCACCACTCAGCCGCATGAAGTCCGCGAAGGCGCCGACGGCGAAGCGCTTCTTTTTCCCGGTCTTGTCCACGACGACGTCGAACTCGAGCAGCTTCTGTAACTCGCGGTCGGTATCCTCGGCGGAGAGGCCGCGGTAGCGGTTGGCAGCGCTGAAGCGCGCGAGGTTGAGGGTCCACCATTTCTGCAGGCTGGCGGGATCGGGGCCGATCGCGGGATAGGCTCGAGAGAGGGCCGCGATGGTGTCGCCGCGCGCGTCGGGCCAGTTGCGCAGGAGTTGCGCGAGGCGTGCCTTGCCTTCGGGTTGCTCGATCAGGAGCTGGAGCAGTGAGTGCGCGCAGGCGTTGTCGAAGGCGGCGGCGGCACTGCCGAGCTCCTCGCCATGGCCGGCGAGGATGTCGGTCACGGGGGGCAGCTTGTTCGTCTCGATGAGCCGCTGGAACAGCCCGGAATCCACGCCGAGATCGCGCTGGCGGATTTTCTCGATCACGCCGGACACGAACCACCACGGGGCTTCCGCGTAGGCTTCGCCGGCCTGTGGCGGGCGGTCGCGATACATGTAGTCGAGCGCCACGGCGCGGATGATGTGCTTCTGCAAATGCACCGTCGCCGGATCGTCGCCGATGGTCACGCCGAGCTGGATCGTCGGGCCTTCGGGCGTCTGCGAGAGCCGCAGGCTGACGGGCGTTTTGACATCCGTGGGATCGGATGCGGCTTCGAGCGTGACGACGATGGGGATGCGCCAGCCGTCGCGCTCGCCGAGCAGGTCGAGCACGTCGCGCTTTACCTCCTCGACGAATCCGGCGACGCGACCGCGTAACCCGACATCGGAGCAATAGACGATGAACTGCCGGGACGAACTCGTGGACTTCGCGCGCAGATCGACCGCTTGACCCGGGGCCGCCGCGAGGATCGCGACGGCAAGCAGCGCCGCCGCTTTCACCGCTGCGGCGGGGCGGCCTTGAGCGCGATGGCGACGCCGTTCTTGGTGATGGAGATCGCTTGCACGCGGTCGAGGAGTGGCTTCTCGCGTTTCAAGGCGTTCCAGAGGGGCTGGAAGATGGCGTCCACTTTCGGAATGCGCGGATCGATGCCGAGCCGGCCAAAATACTGGCCGACTTTGATCGGCTTGAGCATCCCGCCATCCATCTCGAACCGGTATTCCACGCTCGCATAGATCGGCAGGCCATACGCGTCCTGCTCGACGCCGACGGTGATCTTCCCGTCGGCGAGCAAGGCGTAGGAGCGCTTGAAATCGATGAAGGGGATGACCCCGGCTTTCTTCGCACGATTGCGCATGTGCTGGCTGATATCGGCCTCCGTGAACTGCAGGACCGACGCGGTGGGCGCCTCGAGCGCATCGTCGATGAGGACCGAGATCAGATTCGCGCCGACTTCCTTTTCACGCGAAAGCGGCGGGCGCGAGGGCGGGGAGAGGAGGAGATAAATCGCGGCCACCAGTGCGGCCCACACGAGGGTGCTGAAGCCGGTCTTGATCTCCATCATGGTGTTGCCCGGGTGCGTCATCTTGCGGACGCGCTTGCGCGTGGCGGCGATCGTCTCCTCGGGCGTGGTCGTGTCCTTGGGCAGCAGCGAGCGGTCGAGCTTGGTGCCGCAGTTGTGGCAATAGACGCGCTCGGGTTCGTTTTCGAATCCACACTGGGGGCACGTGAGAGTTTTCGGAATGGGCTGGGCCATGGCTGGATGCTCGGCGGGTCTGTGGCGGTGCGCTAGTCGGCTTTGGAGGGCTTGGGTTTTACCGCGGGTTTGGGTTCAGCCTTCTTGGCGCCGGAGTCGGCAGGCTTCGCGGGTTCGTGGGCGCTCGACTCGTTCTTTGCGGAGGTCTTGTAGCCCTCGCTGCGGTAGTCGGTGATGTAAAAGCCGGACCCTTTGAAGATGAGCCCCGCGCCGGTGCCGAGGCAGCGCTCGACCTTGCCCTTGCCCCACTTTTTCTGCTGGCAGAGGTCCTTCGGGCACGTGGTCAGCGCGGCGTCCTTCATGGACTGGAAGACCTCGAAGGTCTTTTTGCACTTCAAACACTCGTAATCGTAGGTGGGCATGGAGGCGGGAAAGCGCGCGTGCTATAGCAAAGGCAGTGCCTCCGGGCAATCAGCAGCTATTGCTGCACTTGCAAGACGACGATCACCTGCCCGTGCGCGCTCATCGGTCCGCGGAAAAAGAGCGGGCTGGCCGGGGCGATCACGGCCACGGTGTCCACGAGCGGGCGGTCGTTTTGGAAGAGCAGCAGGTTGAGCAGGTAGCCACCTCGTGCGTCCGGGCTGCTCGCGCGGCGGGCCTTGAGGTCGAGCCAGAAAGTCTTCGTGGGCGTGAGCGAGAGCTTCGCGTCGTCGGTGAGGTCGGCACTGGCGCGGCCCACGATCTCGAACTGGTTGTAGCCGAAGACGCGCTGGAGCCGGGCGGCGACGGGTTTGAGTTCGGTGGGCGCGGGCTTCGGGTTCGCCACGTTGGTGGCGAGCAGCACGGCGGACCAGATTTTGTCCGCGGCTGCCGCATCGAGTGCGAGCGCGAGGAGGAGAGCGGCGGCCAGTTTCATCGCACGATGTCGGTCGGCAGGTAGTCAAGCCCGTCGAGCCACAGCACGGTCACGTTGTTGCGTGGATCATAGACGGTATCGACGGAGATGCTCGGCTCGTAGGTGCGCACATCGACGATCGTTGCGAAGTAGTTGCTGGGTGGAGGTTCGGCCCCGGTGGGGATGAGCGTCCGGAACAGCACGCCCGCGACGAGCAGACAAAATGCGCCCGCCCACGCCAGCCGAGGGAACGTCCACCGCGGTCGCGCGACCGCCGGCGCTGTCTCGCGCTCGATCCGGTGCAGGAGCTGGTGCTGGAAAAACTCCGCGTGGCCCAGCTCCGGCGTCGCGGAGTATTTATCGAGCAAGGTGCGCGTCTGCTCGGCGGCGGCGCGTTCGGCGGCGGGATCGAAGCCGCAGGCGCGCATCTCCTGCTCGAAGGCGGCGGTGCGTCCCAGGTCGAGTTGGCCGTCGATCCAGGCGGTGAAGTTCGCTTCGAAGTCAGAGGCTTTCATATAGATCGCGGAGCAGGGTTTGGAGTTTCTTTCGGGCGTAGAAAAGTCGCGACATCACTGAGCCGAGCGGGATGCCCACGCGGTCGGCGATCTCCTGGTATTCGAGCCCCTCGATCTCGCGCAGCACGATCGCCTCGCGGTGCTCGGGCGAGAGCTTCACGATCGCGGCGTCGATACGCGCGCGGATCTCCTTGTCCGAAAGCCGCGCTGCCGGGGCCAGCTCGCCGCGCGGCGTCGTAGCGCTCGCGGGCTCGATATTGTGCAGGCCGATCGCGTCGTCGAACTCCGTCTCGCCCTTCACCTGCCGCCGCCGCACCCAGTCGATCGTCACATTCATGAGGATGCGATAGAGCCACGTGAAGAACTGCGACTGCCCGCGGAAGTGGTGGATGTTTTTCCACGCCTTCACGAACCCATCCTGGAGCAGATCCCAAGCGTCGTCTTCGTGACGGACCATCTGGTAGATCATGGAAAAAGCGCGCTGGCGGTAGCGGATGACGAGTTCATTGAACGCCGCGGTGTCTCCGCGCTGGCTGCGTTCGATGAGGGCTGGCTCATCCGGTTGCGGCCCGCGCGAATCGTCCGCGAGTGGCGGATTGGACGGGCGCGGGTCGGGATTATTCATCGATCCCTACTTACAGGCGCAATCCCGCTACGGAGCAAGCCTCGCCGCGACAGCCTCGTCGCGACGCGGCGAGGGCGCACCTCGCCGCAACGGGGCTCAAACCCGACGGATCGGCGCGCAAACCTCACGAAGCTGAACTCAGCTCCGACGGATCGGTGCTCAGATTCGTCGCGCTTGTGTTCAAATCCGTCGAATTGAAGTCAAAACCGCAAACAGCCCGTAAACTTGACCCGGCTGGCCGGAAACGGCCCGCGGGAACCGCCGCGCCCAGCCTACTTTTTCGCCACCGGAGCTGCGGCGAGGGTGATCTCGTAATGGCGCGGCTTGGGCTGGTTGGCCTGGTAGATTTCGTCCTCGATGGCTTTGGCCTTGGCAAGCAACTCGGCGACTTTCGCCTTCTGCCCGGCATACCACGTCTCAAAGGCGGCTTTCTTCGCATCGAGGTCGGGTGCCTTCGCGTCGGTCGCCAGCAGGAGCGCGCGGCGCTGGCCCTTGAGCTGGCCGTATTGATCGCGCAGCGGGTGATAGGCCTCGTTGTTCCGCTTCTGGTTGAGCAGCGCGACTTGCAGCGCCTGCTGGTATTGCGGGGTCTTGGCGTTGGCTTCGAGCTCGACGCCGCGGGCGAATTGTTCGGCGGTGTAGGAGCCGACGGACTGGCCGTCGATCTTCAGCTCATACTTCCCGGCCTTGAGCGTCTGCACGGTGAGTCGCTCGTTGCTGTAGCGGTGGCCGGCGGCGGCGAGCTTATAGCCTTCGGCGGCGTCCTCGGGCAGCACCCACGGGAGCGCGTTGGCTTCGAGGGTGAATGCGACTTTATCCGCGCTGGCGGAGAAGTCGGTCGCCTTGCCATTGCCGACGGTGATGGCGGGCTTCCCGGCGCGCTCAGTGATGGTGGTCTGCGAGACGCTGCTGCGCGGCACCATGTCGGCGAGGATCGCGCACGCCATCACGACCTGTCCGGTCGGGCCGGGATGCACGGCGTCGCGGATCATCGTCCACTTCGGATCCTTCGCGCGCTGCTGGAGCGTGAGCGTATTCAGCGGCGAATACATATCCACGAAGCCGAGCCCGCGCACTTCCGCCTGCTCCTGCAGCCATGCGCCGTAGAGGGCGAGCACACCGTTGTAGTAGGTCTCGCGCACGTCGCTCACTTTCGCGGGCTGGAAGAGCCGCCGCGCCCGTGAGTCGTGCATCGTCGGCGTCATCGGCACCGCGGTCGCGCCGATTTCCTTGATGCGGTCGAGCACCGTATTCATCCCCGCCTGATACGTGTCGAAGACGGCCTGATCATACTGCGTGTAGCTGCCGTCATTCATCCCGAGAAGGATCGTCACAACCTTCGGCTTGTAAGCCGCCACGTCCTCATCGAATCGCTGCAGCGCATCCGACGCGCGATCGCCGCCGACGCCGGAGTTGTGGAAGTGCAGCCGCATCTTCGGGAAGCGCGTGTAGTAATAGTCCTCGATGTATTGCGTGTAGAGGCACTGGTGGGTGATCGAGTCGCCGAGGAAGACGAGCGTGTCGCCGTCCTTGAGCTCGATGTGATCCACGATCGGCTTCGGCTCGTAAGGCGGCAGCACAGGCGCGGCGGGCGTCTGCGCGAGGGCGGTGAGCGGGAGGAGGGCGAGGCTGAGGAGAAGAGTGCGTTTCATTTGGGTTTTGCGGGTGGGGTGCTTAAGCGGCGAGCTGCGCGAACCTAAGCATTTTCTTTCATCCGAATTCCGCTAGGATCGCCGCCCGCTTGAGCCGCACGCCTTCAGCCATCGTCAATGTCCAGCCCGTCGCCGCACCCCAGCCGGCGAAGCGACGGCTGCACCCGGTGCGCTGGCTGTTCATTCTCCTCCTCGCGCTGATCGGCTCGCTCACGGTGCCGGAGATTTTTCAGCGCGTGCTCGGCTCGGTGGTGAAGATCGAAGCATGGCGCCGGGGAGGCACGGTGCGGATCGACCGCATCGACGGCTCGCTGTGGGAGCCCGTCGTCTTCACCCGCTCCTATCTGCACCTCGCGACCGGCTCCGGCGCAGTCACGCGCGTGGAGATCGCGCGCGCGGAGGTTCACTTCGCTTGGAAGAGCCTCTTTCAGCGCAACGGCGAGCGGCTGCTCCAGCGCGTGGCGCTGCGCGGCGTGGTGGGAAAAGTGCAGATCCCCGTCGATCGCGCGCCGTCTCCCGGACCGAAAGCCCCGTGGCGGAGCTGGCTCCCGACCCCATCGGCCCCCGTGCTTCCCGCGTCGATCGAGGCGCAGGAAATCGACTTCATCTTCCAGAGCAATGGCGACTACGTGCGCGCCGAGGATGCGAGCTTCGCCGCCAGCGCGACCGAGTCCGGCGAGCTGAGCATCCCGCGTCTGACGATCAGCCAACCCTGGCTGCACCGCAGCTTCCGCAACGTGCGCGGCAAGGCAGCGCTGCAGGACGACCGCCTCGCACTCGCCGACGTGCAACTCGAGCCCGGCGTCACCTTGCGCAGCCTCACGACCGCTGCTGTCGCACTCGCCCGCGGCGAACTCGACCTCGATGCGGACTTCGCGGCGTTCGACGGGACGCTCGGCGTCCAGGCGGCGACAAAGCCGGTCGGGCGCGGCGCGGCCTTCGAAGCGAGCGGCAACTTCGGGCAGATCAACATCGGCAAGCTCGCCAGCTTCCTCGCGCTCTCCGACGCCGCGGGCGGCGTGATCAAGGACGGCAAGTTCACCTTCCGCGGCCCGCCGCGCGACCTCGCCCGCGCGCAGGCCTCGCTCCGTTTCGACGCGGTCAATTTCCAATGGGAAACACGCCAGTGGGACTCGCTCACGCTCGGCCTCACGCTCATGGACCGACGTGTGAATGTGCCGCAACTCGACCTGCGGCAGGGCAAAAACGAGCTGCACCTCAGCGGCGAACTCGCGCTGCCCGAAACCGGCAGGCAGTGGTGGCAGGGCGACTTCACGACCACGGTCGATGCGAAGATCGAAAACCTCACCGACCTCTCCGCGCTGCTGCTGCCCGAGTTCAAATACGCCGCTGGCCGCGCGACGATCGAAGGTTCGATCCGCGGACGTGGCGAGGAATTCAACGGCCAGCTCCTCGTCTCCGGCTCAAAGCTCACGTGGCGCAACGCGCCGATCGACACGCTGCACGCCGCGGTGAAACTCAACGGCAAGGAAGTGCAGGTCGCGAATGTCGAACTCGTCAACGGCGACGATTACCTGCGCGGACGCGGGCTCGTGCGGTTCTCAAATCCGCCGGTCTATTGGGGCGAGCTGCGCGTCGTCGTCGAGGATCTCAAGACCTACGCGGCCTTCCTGCAAAAGCCCGTGCTGCCCGAACCGCTCGCCGGCGGTGCCGTCATCGACTGGACCGGCGAAGGCTCGCGCGAAGGCAACAGCGGCAAGTTTTCCGCCCGCCTCCGCAAGGTCCGCACGCTCGGCGCGATGGCTCAGCAGCTTCACCCGATCAACGCCGACCTCGAAGCGACGTATCAATCCGAGGCGATGCAATTCTCGCGCTTCACACTCAGCGACGACGACTCGGTCCTCACCGCGAACATCGCCGTGGGCGGCAAGGCGTTGCACTTGCAAGACCTGCGTTTCGTCTATCGCGGCGCCACCCAGCTCGAAGGCGACGCGTTGCTCCCGCTCGACGTGTGGCAGCAGTGGCCGGACGTGTCGTTCGCGCAGATGCTCACCACGGACGTCGTCTCGCACGTGCAACTCACCGCGCGCTCTCTGGACCTCGCTGCGGCGGCGAAGCTCACCGGCTGGAACTTGCCGCTCGCCGGCATCGTCGAAGGCACCCTGGCCGCCGATGGCCCGCTCAAGGCGCTCAAGCTCGGCGGCGCGCTCGCGCTCAAGCAGGGGCGGGTGCCGCTGGATTGGAACGGCAACGTGCTCGACAACGCATCCGCCCAGTTCGCCTTCCACGACGACACGCTCGCGATCGAGAAATTCGCCGCGCGGCATCGCTTCGGCGGCGTGGAACTCAGCGGCACGGTGCGCTTCACCAGCCTGCTCGACCCCGCGCTCGCGCTCACGGTGCGCAGCGGAAAGGCGATCGTGCCGCTGGAGAAGGGGACGATTGCGAACGCGAAGCTCGCGCTCGCGATCCACGGCCCGCTCAGCGCCGCGACGATCAGCGGTGAAGCGGACATTACCCCGTGGTTTCACGAGGTTCCTCCCGTGCAGTTTAGCCTCGCTCCCACGCCGCTGGCGGTGCCGCCTGTTTTCAAACTCGGCGAGCTGCCGTGGAGCGGCTGGCGCTACGATCTCGATGTCTCGATCGATGGCGTGGCGGGCTGGCTGCTCGGCTCCGCCAGCAAGCCGGTGTGGATTCCCGCGTCTCGCTGAAAATACAGCGAGACCCGCTGCCGCGGAGCATGGGCGTCCCGCCCGTGACCTTCGGCGTCTCGCCGACTGCTTGCCGGCGAGACGCCGGACAACACGGGCGGGACGCCCATGCTCCGCGATCCGAAAACGCTCACGCGAACCGCAACACACCAAACCGCTCCGGCGCGTGAAAGGTCGCCAGCCGCGTCGGCGCCCACGCGCTCAACTCGCGCTCGCGGTTTCTCGGACGGTCGATGCGGGTGAAGTTCGCGCGCCACTCACTGCCCGCGCGCGGCGACTCGGCGACGAGACTCGCGAACGGAATCGCCAGTTCAGCCGTCCATCCCGCAGTCGTCCGCTCCACCGAGGTGCGCAGCCCGGCGCAGTCCCACGCGAAGTCCTTTTTGTAGCCGCTTCGGTTTCGCCGCAGCACGAGGTCGAGCACGGTGCCGAGCGGGTTCACTTCGATTTCAAAGTAGCACGCGCCATCGCCCACCGGATCGAGGAAGACCTCGATCACTTCCTCTTCCCACAATGGCCCGTCCCGCTGCGTGATCGTCGCCCACGGCTCGACATCGGCGCACTCGAACCGCACGCGTAACTCACGCGCGTCCCACGCGCACGACACCTCGGTCCCTTGCTCGGGCGCTGCACCGGTCGCGTTTTCACCAAACGCCGAAGCCGCACCGAAGCGGCCGAACCGCGCGACGATTTGCGAGAAAGCGATCACGATCCTGAAACCGTTACCATCGAGTGCGGCTGGTAGGGCGCGCTGTCCCTAGCGCGCCGCGGACCGCTGGGGACAGCGGTCCCTACCTTCGCGCACCTACAGCGGCGCTTGCAGCGCGAGCACCTTCGTCAGCACGCCGATGAAGGCGAGGATCACCACGATGCTCAGCACCATGATCGCTTTGCCCGTCGGATCCTTCTTCTTCTTCTTGGTCTGGAAGGGCGACGCGTTTTGGAAATTCTGTGGGGCCGCGCTCGACGACGCGGGCGTGAGGTCGGGCGCTTCCTCCGTGGGCATCGGGCGCGAGCCGCTCTTGTTCTCGCTTTCGTAGGTGGCCTCGACTTTGCCCAGTCGCAGCGAGTCGCCGTCCTGGAGCAGGTGATCGGTATCGACCGCGAGATCCTTGCCATTGAGCCGCGAGCCATTCGTCGAGCCCGTGTCGCGCAGCACGTAGTCGCCGTCCTTGAGGGTGAACGTGCCGTGGTGGCTGGACACGCTCGCGTCCTCGATCTCGAGCATGTTGTCCGGCGCGCGGCCGAACGTGATGTGCTCGTCGGTGAGTTCGTGGGTCTGTTGTGTGCCGTCTTGGAGGGTGAGGATCAGCTTAGGCATGGCGGGAGGGTGCGAGGGTCAGCGCGACTCGTCAATGAGCTTGGCGAACTGGGCGAAGAAGTGCGTGGCGTCATTCGGGCCGGGCGCGGCCTCGGGGTGGTATTGCACGGAGAAGACCGGCGCTTCCTTGTGCGCGAGGCCCTCGACGGTGTGGTCGTTGAGGTTGATGTGCGTGACTTCGACGTTCGCCGGCAGCGAGTCGGGATCGACTGCGAAGCCGTGATTTTGCGAAGTGATGTCCACCTTTCCCGTGCGCACGTCCTGCACCGGCTGGTTGCCGCCGCGGTGGCCAAACTTCAGCTTAAACGTCTTCCCGCCGACCGCGTAGCCGAGCATCTGGTGCCCGAGGCAGATGCCGAAGATGGGTGTCTTGCCGATGAGTTGGCGGATGTTTTCGTGGACGTAAGTGAGCGCCGCCGGGTCACCGGGGCCATTCGAGAGGAAGACGCCGTCCGGCTTGAGCGCGAGCACGTCCGACACGCTCGCCGTCGCGGGCACCACGCGCACTTTGAAGCCGTGCTGCCGCAGCCGGCGCAGGATGTTCAGCTTCATGCCGAAGTCGTAGGCGACGATCGAGTGCCGCACGGGCGGGAGCTTTTTGAAGACCTCGTTCCCGTCGCGGATTTCCACGCCGCTGCCGTCGCCTTTCACGATCGTCCATTCGGGCGAGAGCTTGTCGTCCGGGTCCCAATCGAACGCGGCGCTCGGCGTGACTTCCTTCACGAAATCGCTGCCGGCCATCGGCGGCGCGGCCTTCGCGCGGGCGACCGCTTCCCCGGGCGAAATGTCGTCGGTCGTGAGGCAGGCCTGCATCGCGCCGAGCGAACGCAGGTGCTTCGTCAGCGCGCGGGTATCGATTCCCTGGATGCCGGGCACCTTCCAGCGCTTGAGGTAAGCGTCGAGATCGCCCGTCGCGCGCCAGTTGCTCGTGATGGCGGAGAGCTCCTCGATCACGAAGCCGCGCACGTGGACGGCGCTGCTCTCGTCGTCGAGTCCATTCACGCCGTAGTTACCGATCTGCGGCGCGGTCATCGCGACGATCTGCCCGCGGTAGGACGGGTCGGTGAGCACTTCCTGGTAGCCGGTCATGGAAGTGTTGAAACACGCTTCGCCGACCGTGGTGCCGGTCGCGCCGAAGCTTTCGCCGATAAATGTGCGCCCGTCTTCGAGGGCTAGGATCGCTCGCATGTGGGCGCGCATGATGCGCAACCGGTCCGCTCGCGCGAAGGAATTTTGCGAATTGTGAAGAGCGAGCGGGCAACGCCGCCGCTACGCCACCGTCCCCTTGGCCGGATCGCTCCACGGGCCGAGTTGATCGCCGCTGCCCTGCGCCGCGACCTCGAACCAATACGTCTTCCCGTGCGTCAGCCCGCCAGGCTCCTCGCCCTATGCCATTCGACCCCACACGACCCCACGACCATTCCACCATCGAAGCCGACGAACTGCGCGACCAATACAACGGCCTGCGCGCCGAATACACCGGCCTCATCGCCCAAATCCCCGCCGGCCCACCCGGCCCCCAAGGCATCCCAGGCGAGCAAGACCAGCCCCACGCCGGCATCCTCATCGACGGCGTGCTCACCCTCGCCCCCGGCGAACCCGCCACCGCCACCCTCACCTTCGACGGCCTCGACGCCACCTCACCTTCGGCCTCCCCCAAGGCCAGCCCGGCGCCGACGGCCCGCCCGGCGCGACCGGCGACCAAGGCCCGCAAGGCCTGCAAGGCCTGCAAGGCCTGCAAGGCCCGCCCTTCGCCAACGCCATCGTCGCTGGCGTGACCACGCTCGACCCCAGCGAGCCCGTCACCGTGAGCGTGACCTTCGACGGCACCAACGTGCATTTGGCTTTCGGCATCCCGCGCGGCAACGACGGCGCGAACGGCGAAGTGAGCGCCGCGCAGTTGAACAGCGCCATCGCCGGCACCGCGCCGAATTTAAATTCGTTCCCGCCCTACACCGGCACGTTCAGCGACCCGCCGACGCAATCCGAGATGCAGAGTTTCGCAGCTTACGTCGAGCAGATGCGCCAGGCGCTGATGCGCTGAGCGGCCTTAGTTCGTCACCGCCTCGATTCGATCCGCATAGACGTTGATGAGCTTGTTTTCCGGAAGGAGTGCTTCGATGGCCGGCCACAATCGGGCGAGCAGTGCGTGGAAATCGCGGCGGCGCAAATTGCCGAAGCGCAGATGCACCACCCATGGCGGCGGGGACGCCAGCATGATGCGATGCGAGAAATCCGCATCCTTCGACACGATCACCAACTCGTTGTCGCGTGCGTGTCGCCAGAGCGCCGAATCCGACAGGCTCACGCCCAAGTCCCGCGCGTGAGTGACGGGCAGCGTTGGCGTGAAGGTGATGTTCTCCGGAAGATTCTCGTCCAAAATAAAACCCTTCACGCCACCTGCCGGAGCGAGAAGTGATGGCTCATCAACTCCGCCGACATCTCGATGCACGCGAGAACATCCTCGCGCGTGAGCGACGGATACTCCGCGAGCACATCATCGATCGAATCGCCCGCGGCGAGAAACTCCAGCACCGTCCGCGCAGTGATGCGCGTGCCTTTGATCACGGGTTGGCCGTTGCAAATGTCCGGGTCGATGGCGATGCGATTCATGCGCGCAGGCTACCAGCCCGCCCCTCTCACCGCAACATCGGTGTAACGAACGGACGCACGGGGGCGTGCCGCGGAAAGAAATTTGTTTCCGCCGCCGTCTGACTTTAGCTGCGGTTCGATGACAACTTCGCCTGCGCGTCCGGAACCGTCGTTGCGCCAATGACTTGGAAGGATTTAGTTTACCAACAAGTCGTTGCCTACTGCAACGCGAATGGCAGCCGGACCTTTTCCCTAGGCTCGTTCTTCGACGCCAATGTTGATCCATTCGCCAAGGCGTATCCGGGAAATCGTCACCTCCGGCAGAAAGTTTGCGAGATGCTGCAGAAACTCCGCGACGAAGGATTGATCTCGTTCTTAGGCAACACCGGAAACTATACGTTGCGCGGCGTGGAATTGCTGGACGCTGAAAAAGCGGAACTCGATACGCTGGACATTTCACACGAGCCGCCGCGACGCAAAGAATACCTTGTCGAAACTTATGTGCGAAACGTTCGATGGGCTCGTAGAGCGCGAGAAGTGCTCGGCTGCTATTGTATGTTCGATGCGTGCAAGAACACCTTCAAACGTGAAGACGGTTCCTCCTATATCGAGGTTCATCACATCATTCCGCTCTTCGAGGGTGGCGAAGATTCATTGGTCAATCTTTCCGTGCTCTGCGCGCATCATCACAAAATGGCGCATTTCGCTTCGAACCAAATTGTGCACGAGGTCGAAGCGATGTTGCTGGATCGAACGCACGCATTTCTAACCGCTCACCCATGCTAGACGAGACGGAGTCGTGTTCATGCTGCGGCGCGTTGCGTATCGGCTACGGCTACTGCGACGCAAATGGAGATGTTTATTGCGAGGAGTGTTGGCCGAACCACGTAAGTATTTGCTGCCACTGCGCGGCGCAGGCGATCCAGATGCGTGTTCCGCGGCGTCCTAGCGAGCAAGTGCTGACTTCGCCTTGCGAGCGCCGCCGCACTTAAATACAAACGATCTGCGGTTGGTCGAGGGCAAGTTGAAGCAGGCGAAAGGCAACGCGATAGAGCGGCTCGGCAAGAATGTGATCGGCTTCCGCACAGCGTTGCTCAAGGAAGCGATCTTCCCATTCGTGTGCTTCGGCGATGGTTGCGATTTCGCTGACGATTCAGGATAGGGATAGGGGTCGTAGGGATAGGGGTCGGGAGAATATTCTTGCTGTCCCGGGAGGCCGGGAGGCGTCAGGCGGGAGGTGACGAACCCGAGCGGGCTCCACTGACCGCCGGCGGATGGCCGCTTGACCATCCCCACCCGGCTTCGCCTGCGCATGGGCTGCGCCAGCCTCCGCGGTCGCTTGGGGTCGTTCGGCGCTTCCTCGCGTCCAGACTCTGCCGAAGTCTTTTCTTTGCCCGCACCGGCCCCGAGCGTATTCTCCAGCCATGAGCGTTGAAGAACTTGAATCCGTCGTTTCCGGCCTTCCGGCTGCCGAACTTGCCCGCTTTTCCCAGTGGTTTGAGGAGTTTATTGCAGACCAGTGGGACCGCCAGATTGAACAGGATATGCAGGCGGGGCGACTCGACACCGCACTCAAACGTGCCGACGACCATTACGAGGCTGGCCGCTGCACACCGCTTTGAACCACTTTGCCGACCCGGACTTCTGGTTTCACTACCGCCAGCTCCCTGAGGACATCCGGGAACTCGCCGACAAGAATTTCACGCTCCTCAAGGCCGATCCACGCCTCTCGTCCGTCCGCTCAAGAAGGTTGGCGTTCTCTACTCCGCTCGCGTCGGCCTTCACTACCGAGCACTTGCCAAGGAACGGCCAGACGGCCTGCAGTGGTTTTGGATCGGGCATCACTCGACTTACGACCAGCTACTCAAGTCGCAATAGACCGGAAGCGCCGAACCCCTATGGAAGGTGTCAAGGTCGAGAGCGTGTGATTAGCTGAGTTGTTTTGGTGAGTGGGTTACAAGGTGGGGGGTGGGTTGAGGGTGGCGTGGGATCTTTGGGACGCTTCCGCTTCGAGGGATTGAGTCGATTGGCTTTTCAACTTCCATAATGACTCGCTCGCTCCCGCTCGTCTCGCCCCTG
>VFJQ01000095.1 GCA_009885995.1 Verrucomicrobiota bacterium | reverse complement strand
TCCCCTGCGGCCCCTCCGGACCCACCTCGCCTTGCGGCCCTTGCGGTCCACCGGGATCGCCTTGCGGCCCTTGCGGACCGGGCACGCCCTGTGGCCCCGGTGGGTGTGAGCGACGGGGCGCTGAGCAGCAGCGACACCTTCGTGCTGACGGTCAACGGCGTGAACGACGCGCCGAGCTTTGCCAAGGGCGCGAACCAAACGGTCGCCGTCACGGCGGGCGCGCAAACGGTGGCGGGCTGGGCGACGGGCCTGAGCGCGGGGCCGGCGGACGAAGCGGGGCCGGCGCTCGACTTCATCATCGCGAGCAACAGCAACAGTGCGCTCTTTGCGGTAGCCTGCGGGGATCAATGTGGATCTCGTTGGTTCGACCTATGTGAAGCCAGCGGCGAGCAACAGTGCATTTCCGGCGCTTTTGCCAGCAACGGGTGTGGGCAATGCGAATTTCAATGCATTCGACGGCGGGCTGGGTGCGACGATCACCTCCACACTCGACATTGACGCGGCGCGAAAGGACAAAGTAACTGTCTTGGGCGACAACGTAATGAAACTTGGAGTGACCGTGGTGCAGGGCACCGGGATGGTGAAGGGGTCGTTTATGGACGCGTTTGGCACGTTGCCCGCGCCGCGAAAGACGAGTATCAGGGGCGTCGTCTTCCAACGGCAAAACAAGGCATCAGGCTTCTTCACCGGGCCGTCTGCCTCTGGTTCGATCGAACTGATCCCTGCCGCCGCTCCTTAGCGGACAAAGGAGGGGACGGGCCGGCACTTGACGTTCGAGTTTTTCACAGGAAGGATTGCGGTATAACGTGGCGCGTTATAAAATGAATGAGTGATTCAAGACTTTCGCTGCAAAGAGACGGAGAAAATCTGGAAGGGCAAAAGTTCGCGCCGGCTGCCTATGGGTATCCAGCGCATCGCCCTTCGCAAACTCACGCAACTCTCTGCGGCGGCGGTCTTGGATGACTTGCGGGTGCCACCGGGAAATCGCCTTGAACCTCTCAAGGGTGCTCGGGCGGGCCAGCACAGTATCCGCATCAATGACCAATGGCGCGTGTGCTTCATCTGGAACGACGGCCACGCGCATGAGGTCGAAATCGTCGATTACCACTAAACAAAAACCATCAACATGAGTGCCAATCTCGAAAACATGACGCCGGGGGAGATCCTCCTCGAAGACTACATGAAGCCGATGGGGCTGTCGCAGAACGGGCTCGCCCGCGACTTGGGGGTGCCGCCCCGCCGGGTGAATGAAATCATCCACGGCAAGCGGGCAATCACGCTCGACACGTCATTGCGCCTCGGTCGGTATTTCGGCCAGTCGCCGCGGTTCTGGCTGAACGTGCAAGCCGAGTGCGATCTGCGCAACGCGGAGCAACTGATGGCTCGGGTCGCCCGCGAAGTTCATCCCTTCGTGGGGCTGGTGGCAGCGTAGTTTCGACGGCCAAGTTCTTTTCGGCAATGCGGGAACTCCTTCCGGGGTTCCCCCTTTCTTTTTGAGCCACCTACGAGCGTCCTTACAGAGATGTGGAAGCTACAAATTCCCAACAATGCGGCTGTGTTCGGTCACGTGTTGAAATCGCCAGCCGGTGCATCCGGGTCGTAGCCAATGAAGGCAACCACCTTAGGTCGCGACTTCGGCCCGATGATTTTGCGATTGTGTTCCCATTTCTCCACGGTCTGATACGCTACACGGAGTGAATGAGCGACTTGGACATTCGTCATCTTCCGATCAATGCGCACCCGACGGAGGTGTTCGCCAAGCGTCTTCGGCTCGTCGGCCACTGCTCTTTTCAAGCGCTGATGCAGCGAAAAGTTCGGAAAAGAGACCTCAACCGTTCGGTCACAAATACCCAACAGAGCGCAGCTTGGGGTCGTTGGCGATTCTACGCGTATCCTGTGAACCAAGCCGACACGGTTCCCAAAGATTTGGAACGTCGCCCGCAAAGCGACGCGCCCGAATCCGCTTCTCATCGTTTCGTCCTCCGGTTTCTCTCCTGCTTCTACTGGGCATCACTCGTCTTCCACGGCATCGTCGTGGCCGTTGTTTCCTTTCTCGTCATCGTTGTGCTGCTCATGCTCACGCGCGTCGCCTTCGTTCAGCCGGCCCTTCCCGCCATTTGGGCATTCGTCATCTACGCGCTGCCGATTTTCCTTGGCATCGCAGCCGCCTACCGGAACCACAAACGACTCCAGCGCCGTGAACTCAAAACCCGAAACGCCTAACCCCTATGGAAGGTGTCAAGGTCGAGAGCGTGTGATTAGCTGAGTTTTTTTGGTGAGTGGGTTACAAGGTGGGGGGGGGTTGAGGGTGGCGTGGGATCTTTGGGACGCTTCCGCTTCGAGGGATTGAGTCGATTGGCTTTTCAACTTCCATAATGACTCGCTCGCTCCCGCTCGTCTCGCCCCTG
>VFJQ01000129.1 GCA_009885995.1 Verrucomicrobiota bacterium | reverse complement strand
TACTCTGGATGACCGCCCCTGTAGCCAAGCGTGGAAGCCGATGACGGCGGCACTGGCGCTTAGCGTCCAGCTCATGAACAGAAGCGCATTGCCGAGAATGTGCCAGGTCACCCGCAAGCCCAGAGAGATCAGGATCGCAACAAAGTGAATCTCATCCATAAGCAGCCTTATCTTTGTGCCATTCTCTCACGACCCCTTCTTTCGTGACCGCCGGCGGTTGGTGCGGCAGGATGGTTTGGCGCGGGCGCGGCGTTCCGCAGGAGATGTGACGGCGCAGGGCTCGGGCGGTTACGTGGGCCGAGCGCTGCGACGGCGCAGCTCCTGCGCGGTGGGCGGTTGGCTTCGCGTCGGCGTCCGCCTATCTCCGCTTCCCGGTTTTCCGCTCATTCTCGATAGTTCGAATGAAGCTGCGAAAATGCTCTTCAACTGCCGCCAACGTAACGCCCCGGCTAATCACAAGCTGTGATTCCAACGGAAGCTTCCGAGCCGATGGCTCGTAGCGGAGGACTACAGGTTGATCCGCGGTAACTCCGCGGGCGGAAGTGTCGTTGTGCGCGAGGACGTGGAAGGCGTAGTGGTCGCACTGAAATAGGTAGTCGCTCATGCCGAGTGCTTCGACACGGCACCCCAAACGTTGACCGAGGAAATTGAGGTCATCATCACCAAGGCCATGAACCACCTTTGTCTCGGAGACAGCAAGCGGGTGCTCTTTAGCCGGATGCGAGGATGATTGACATCCAGACAACGCCAATAGAACTGCAAGCGTGTAATTCTTCATCGTGATGATTATCAAAACTTCCACCACGGCCTTGACGGACGCGGTTGGAACTGTTGCCAAGTTCCACCATTCGAGATGCCGGTGGATTCTCCAGGAGTGCCTCCGTAGTTCAGATTATCGGTAGGAGCCCAAACAGGAACCTTCAACAGGTCGGCCAACTTCTGAGCAAACGAGTTCTTCCCGCCGGCTCCAGTTTTGCACGAGTAGGATATGACGCTGTCCGAGCCGGACCAGTTGGGATCATTCTTGATGATATTGGCTACATCCTTCGGACTCAGCCTCGGAAGCCCCTGTGTCGCATCACCGCTTGGAAGGCTTCGTTGATCCACGATGCTCGATGGCGAACCATGCGCCATGTAAGTGAAGGTCGAGCTGCTGTCCCAAGCGTTGCGGGGATTTGAGCGTGGATTGGTATTCACGCCCTGCGAATGGAACGAAAGATCGACGCCGTGTCCGGAAACGGCATTGCCATTGGAATCGAGGAACGGCGGCTGTAGCCCAAGCGGATCAACCAAGTTGATTGGGTCATTGGCGACGTAGCCGTAAAGGCTAAGCCCTCCTTCCTCCCCAATCGGATCAGGAGATAGCCACCTGCCCGTTACCGCCTGGTAATAAC
The DNA here is from genome assembly GCA_009885995.1 of Verrucomicrobiota bacterium. Taxonomy (GTDB): domain Bacteria; phylum Verrucomicrobiota; class Verrucomicrobiia; order Chthoniobacterales; family Chthoniobacteraceae; genus VFJQ01. The sequence continues at coordinate 412 of VFJQ01000129.1, read as the reverse complement.
GAAACCCGTAGTAGAGCAGGCCCGTCTCCTCATCCTGATACTTGGTGCTGAACCGAAACGGATTCTCGCTCGCCATCGCTCCAGTGGCCCGCAGGGGCTCTCCGAAGGGGCCATACCCGTAGTCCGCCACCACATCCCCCGTCGCGCTGTCCACGAGTTGCTGCACGTTCCCGTTGCCGTCGTGCGTGTAGTAGTAGGTCTTTCCGGCCACGAGGTCTTTCATTGCCAGCAGGCCGCCGACACCTCCCGCACCTTGCTGCGTGCCGCTCAGGTCGAGGCCCCATTGATAGACGCGCTGCGGGGTCAGCGTGGCGTCCAGTTCACCGATCAGGTTCCAGCCGTCATAGACGAACAACGTCGTCTTCTGCAGGACGTAGGCGCTTGTCGCGGCGTTCCAGAGATACACCTGCTT
>VFJQ01000041.1 GCA_009885995.1 Verrucomicrobiota bacterium | reverse complement strand
TGAACGATGTCGCTCGCTACGGCCTTCGCCTTGTCGCCACGGCGGGGCGCGAGATCGACACGCAGGATTTCACGCTGCTGGTCAAGTCGCGCATCGAAGTCGGCGGCGACACCGGTGAAATCAACGGCTGGCAGGGCGACACGCTGATCGAAATGCTGAGTTACCTCGGCGCGGGCGATGTGGTGCATTGGTTTCTGACCGGGGCACCGCAGGGCGTGGAGATCAATCCACTGACCTGCCCGGGCGGTCCCTACGCCGAGGACAATCTCGCTGTCGTCGCGATCACCGGCGCGCCGACGGCAGCGGGCATTTTCGAGGCGGTCGTCACCGCGCAGGTTTGCCTGGATGGAATCCCTCGCCTTTATCGACGCAGCGTGCGCTTCCTCGTCAGCGGCGGGCTCTTCCTAAATTGGTTTCACGACGACGCAGCGCACCGCGATCTGCAAGTTCTGCTCCGCTCCCGCGAGGTGCGCAGTTACAGCTTCGCGGGCCAGGAAGGGCTGTGGCTCAAGCGAGGCGACCATGCGAACCTCCACGTCATTTTTCGCGATGGACCGCTCGGCGCGGAAGCCACTCGAAGCAGTGGCGGCAGCGGCGGTGGTAATGGCAACGGCGGTGACAACGCTAGTGGCGTCGTGGTCATCATCGGCAGCAACAACAACACGGATACCGGTAGCGGGAATACTGATGCCGGCACTGGCGGGGCGATCTTCGGTCGGAACCTGATCACGAGTATCACCTCGGTCAGGCTCGTCATTCGTCCGGCAGTCGATCCCGAAGAAACTGTGCTGCTCGATCTTGCCGGCGAGGCCACGACCATCGCCGGGCGAGCGGTATTCGCGTTCGATTTCCAAGTCAGCAGCGACGAACTCGAGTCGGCGATCACCAAGGAGGCGCGGAAAGCGACCGAGCCGCCGGCTAGCGTTTCGTTGGCGTGCGTTGGGGAAATCGTGTGGGAGCGCAACAGCCGGCCCGACTCCAGCCGCAGCTTCCCGGTGACCATCGTGCAGGACATTGCGCGATGACACCGCTGCGCTCCATCTCCGAGGCTCTCGGCAACCGTGTGCTGTCGCGCAAAGCGCCCGTCGAGCGCTCCGCTGTGCCTGCGCCAGCCCGCCAGCGTCCATGCAGCGGGTGCGATCAGCGGGTGACCGTCGTGAATGAAAGCCTCCTCGCGCCGGTGTTCGCCGGCTGGAACGGCAAGGCGATCAAGAAGCCGTGGGATTACAAGGTCACCGCCGCGATCCCGCATCTCGAGACGATCGAACCGCTGCGCGTATGCATCGACGTGCTACGCTGTCAGACCGAACGCCCGTATGTTCTCGTCGTCGATACCGGCAGCTCGCAGAAAACCCGCGCGGAGCTGGAGGCACTGCGCGCGGAAGACGTGGAAATCCATTTCGTCGCCGCACACGCTTACCGCCACGCCAGTGAGCCCGTGACGGTTGCGCTCGACGTGGCGCAGGCACTCTGCCGCTCGGAATATCTCTTCCATACCCATGCGGATTGTTTCCTGCGGAGATTCGACTTCCTTGAGTCGATCAGCTCGCGATGCGGGGCCGAGAACCCAGTCTTGGGCTACCGGATGAGCCCGCGTGATTGGGCCACCGACGAATGGAAATGGATGGTCGGTCACACGGCGACCTTGCTGCACATGCCCACGATTGAGCGCATCGGCGCCACCTGGAGCATGGGCCGGATGAACAGCGTGTATGGCTACCCGTTCAAATCGGGTTGCGGCGGCTGGCCGGACACCGAAACCGGGTTCAATTGCATTCTTCGCGATGCGGGAATCAAACCCACGTTCATCGGAGACGATCGCAACGGTGAACGGCAGGTGGACGAAAACATCGACCACGTCCGGAGCTACGCGGGATCAAAAATCTACTCGGAGAAGTATCATCAAAAAGCGTCAGGCTGGATGGAAGCTGCCATCGCCGAAGCCAAAGCGCGGATCACTCTCGCTCGCGCCCGATGAAGACCGTCCTCCATGTCTTATCGGCAGCGTTCAGCGGCAGCACACTTTTGGACGCACTGCTCGACAGCCAGCCACAGGCCGCGAGCTTGGGAGAGTTTGCCCAACTCTGGGAAGAAAAGCCGCCCGGTATCCGGCGTGGCCCCTGCCACCTCTGCGGCACCGACGTGCATGAGTGCAGCTTTTGGAAAGATTTGAGTGAGGCGAATCCGTATGCGTTCGCTTTCGAGAAGACGCACGCCACCGTCCTGGTCGATACCAGCAAACAGCCGTCCCGGCTCACCCCGGTGCCGAGAGAGTTTGCGGTCAAGGCGGTGATGCTCGTGAAGACTCCGCACGAGTGGGCAGCGAGCGTCCGCGCTCACAATCGCATGAAAGGTGAACCGACCTCGATCGAGGAATGCTTCTTCCACTGGACAAACCTCCATGGCGAAATCCTGCACCACTGCCAGGAAGGCGGGTTCCTGATTCGCTATCGCGAGCTGACCAAACGCACTGAGACCGTGCTGGCTGACCTGTGCATGTGGGCGGGAATCCAGTTTGATCCTGCGCCCGTCAGATCCGGCACTTTCTGGCGGCGCAACTCACACGCGCTGGCGGGGAATCCGGCGGTCATCGATCAATCCAATGATCGGCAGTCGGAGATGATCGGCGGTCGCGCGGAATGGCTCGGCGGCAAATACCTTCCGCCAGAACGATGGAGACAGATTCGCTACGACAATTCGTGGGAGAGCGACCTCGAACTGCGGTGTGAATGCGAGCGACTCTATCGGGATGCCAGCCCACGCCTGCGCTCGTTTCTCAACCGACTTGGCTTCGGCAGCCCGGAGCAACTCGCAGGGCAGGTAGCGCCCAACGTCGGGTAGTGACCGCGCTTTGACAGCGCACGCACGGCATGGATCTCGATAAAGCCATTCAAGCCGTCGATCACGCCGCGCATCAGGACGATCGCTGGATGTTCGTCGCGCTCCTGGTCATCGGCCTCGTGACGGTCTTCTTCCTCGCCCGCTACTTCATGCGCCAAATCGCCGAGCTTCAGCGTGAAATCGTCGCCGTGCGCTCGGAGTTCGAGACGCACCTGCGCACCGCCAACGCCGACATGGTGGCCGCTCTCACCAAGAGCACCGAGGTCATCGCGCACAATTCGGCGATCATTGAGCAGATCCAGCGGAAGCTGATGGTCTGAGCGCGGCCTCAGTTATTGCCGAGCTTCGGCAGCAACGCATCACGAGTGACACCCATCGTCGCGAGTAGCGCCTGCGCCACTGCCCGCATCTCCGGCGTCGTTTCGTTGGGCGGCAGCATCCCGGCGAACCGTCCTTCGATGCCGTCGAACTTCGATGCATCAAACTCGCCGAACCCGAAGAATCCGCCCCCGTCCGTCCGCAAGATGGGCAGGAACCGCTGCGTCTTTCGCCCGATCGTCTCACCCATCACGACGACGAATTCCTCGCGGTCGAACGCCTCGGAGGGCGGTTCATCCATGTCGAGTTCCTTGCCGGGTTTCGCCATCGTCACCCACGACTCCAGGATCATCACCATGTAGGTCGCGCCGAAGGCGGCGCAGATGAGCCTGCCGATATTGGCAAAGTCGTTCTTGGCGCGCTCATCTTCGAGGGACTCGGGGATGAAATGGAGTAGCCCCTCCGGTGAAATCGCCAGCATCGTCGGCGGCACGCGGCCAATGTTCTTCATTGCAAACTCGGCATAGCCCTCAGCGTAGGCGGCAAGCGTGTCGAGGTCGGTTGGTTCTTTCGGGTTCAAGATGAAGATTTCTTCGATCGCGTGGATCGCTTCCGAATGAAAGTCGGCGGCTCGGTGGACACAATTTCAATCCGCGCGCCGTCTTCCTTGAAGAGCACCTCGCGGCCATCGAAGATCGTGACCTTGAACCAGCGTTCGACGGGATGCACGTCGATGCGTCGAATCACGGCGCGCAGGTTTTCCTTGAGCCTTTCCGTATCGCGCCAGTCAATCTCGCCGAGATTCACCTGCGCGGCTTTTTCTTCGGTCTGCAGTTCCGTAATCAGCTTTTCGAGCGCCGCTTTTTCTTTCTCAAATTCACGCAGCTTCTGCTCCACGGAGGCAGAGGATCCGGATGCAATGAACGCCACCAAGCGAGGAATCTGCGTTTCTACATCATCAAGACGCTTTAAGGCGACCAGCAGCTCGGCGTTCTGTTTGTGGGGAACCGAAGGCGTTGTCGTAGCCGCCTCGCAGACTGCGAGCAGCGCCTGCATGAATTCCTCGAATCGCCAGCTCACGTAAGGAGCCGCGCCGGCCGGCGCGGCGTTGTCGACCAGATACACCCATTTCCTGTCTCGGCCTTTGGAAACCCGCATCATCTTGTTGCCGGTGGTCACGTTGAAGGCCAGGCCCGAGATCGGGTTTTTCTGTCCGCGTCCTCGGTAAGATGGGCGCTCGCGTCGGATTCGCTGCACGGTGGCGAACAAATCCATCGGCACGACAGCCGGAAAGTATCCCGCAACCGGCTCGAGCATTTCCTTTTTTCCATTCACTGTCCTGCCCGGACAAAACTCGCCGATGGTCGCGCGCGAGTTCACGACCTTGTCGATCGTTGAGATATGCCAGTGCATCGAATCGCCCAAACAGGGGATCTTCTCGCGGTTGAAAGTCCGCGCGATCGTGGCCTTTCCCTTTCCTTCCGCGGACATTTGAAAAATCCGCCGCACGATCGCAACCTTCTCTCGAATGAGTTCAAAGCGTTTGCGATCCGTGCTGAGACGCAGCCACGACGGGCAGGTGGCGGTCATTTTTTCGTGCGCAAGCCGGGCGCGCTTATTCGCCCATGATGCGCTTATGCGACTCGATTTTATCCGGCTTTCTTCGTTGGCCCGGCTCAGGATTGTCAGGCTGATGATGATGTCCGTGAAGTTGCCATCATTGATCCGATTTCGGTCATAGACGCGCTCATCGGCGAGAGTGACGACGATGACGCCGGCGTTGATGAGCCCCAAAAACATTTGAAGCGCGAACGTGATGTCCGTTCGGGACAAGCGGTCCAAACTCTCCACGATGAGATACGAGCCCGGCTCAATGACTCCGCTCTCAACGCGATCGAGGAATGCTTTCAGCGCGCCCTTGTCGGCGTTGGCTCCGCGAAATGCCGAGACTCCGAGATCGCGATAATTCTCGACCAGCGGGATTCCGGTCTTGGTGCACCACGCACGCGCCAATTCAGTTTGCCGTCGGAAGGAGTCGCCTCGAATCTGATCCGCCGTCGAGAAGCGAAGATACGAGTATGCCTTCGGTGTGAGTTTTTTCGTGCCGCTCTTTGGGCGGCTCTCCGCAGATTCTTTAGTCTGCCGACGTTTGGCCTTTGGCATGGTCTTTTCCTACCACCCGAGCCGTTGGTAGTAAAGTGCCATCCATTATCATTGCGGGACAACGCGACCAAAGTGGCCAACTCCCCACTAAGCGACATCCGAAAGATAGTGCCTTCGCCATTCGACCCACCGTAGATCGTTGTTCCGTAAAGATAGCCGTCGGTTCCCTGAATCATCGCTCCCCCGGGACCGACCCCCTTACTGCCCCCAGCAAACTCGACCAAGGTCGTATATTCCCCGGTTGGAGTCAATTTGAACACTGTGCCGTAGGTGCCTCCGCTTTCATCTGGAGGCCCGCCATAGTATGTCGTGCCATAATAGTTCCCGTCACTGCCCTGCACCAACGCCCCCAGCGGGTATCGCCCGAGATTTGAAAATCCCTTGCCCGCAAACTCGACCAACGTCGTGACCGCCCCGGAAGGCGTCATCTTGAAGACGGTGCCGAGAGCGGTGCCGAGAGCGCCGCTATCTCCGTCGCTGAAGCTGCCACCGACGTTCTTCATTCCGTAGAAGTTGCCGTCGCTTCCTTGCACCAAGCCAGCAATGTTCGAACCCCGTTTCCCGCCGTCGGTGAAATCCGCAAAGGTTGTTAGCACCCCGGAAGGTGTCACTTTGAACAAAGACCCACCAACGCCGACTTCCCCGCCATCGAAAGTCGTCCCATATAAGTTGCCATCGGCTCCTTCCACGAGTGTCCCGTGCGGGATGGAGCCATGGATCCCTGGCGCCCCGAAACGTATCACGGTCGTATACACCCCTGTAGGGGTCATCTTGAAAACAGTTCCGGCACCACTGGGGCCGCCACCTTCTGTCGTTCCATAAAAATTGCCGTCGCTATGAAGAACCAGCGCTCCGAACGGAAACTCACCTGCAAGCTGACCTTCAGCGTCGAGAAGAAGCCCGAAATTTACCAACGTTGTAAGCTCACCACTCAGGGTCACTTTGAAAACCGTGCCCCCGCCGTCGCCGGCTCCGCCCTGGAAAGTCGTCCCATAAAAACTGCCATCCGCCCCTTCGACCAGCGCGGAGAATGATTCTTTGCCATTTTGACCGGTGAACTCCACCAGAGTCGTCAGCGCTCCCGCTGGCGTCATCTTGAAGATAAAGCCTGCATTAGCTTCTCCGCCATCCCATGTCGTCCCATAAAAATTTCCATCACTGGCCAACAGCAGTTTTGAGCAGGGATGTGCAGCGCTTCGGAACTGCCATAGCGTGGTCAGTTGTCCGTCTGGGGTCACTTTGAAAATAGTCCCACCGTTAAAGTCCGGGAACTCGACTTCATCTATGCCAAAGGGAAGCGCCGACCCTGTAGTGGTGCCATAAAAATTGCCGTCTCCACCGAGCACCAATCCTCCAAAGGGATATGCACCTAAGTTCTTGCGACCTAAGGTAAGATCAAAATCTTCGCGGCCGTCCGGATCGCCCCTGAACTCGACCAAAGTCGTCAGCACTCCCGCTGGAGTCATCTTGAAGACCGTGCCGTAGCCAAAGGCACCCCCAAATGGAGTAGTTCCGTAAAAGTTACCATCATTGCCCTGCACCAATTCTGACGTGGGATAAGCGCCCTTGGCAGCCCGCGCTTGCCCGAAGTCGAACACCTTCTCATACACCTGCCCCCGCGCGGAGGGCGGGGAGGCGAGGAACTGGCAGACCAGAGCGAGGGCGAAGATCAGTCGGGAGTTCATAAGGCGGGTGATGGAGCGAGGGTTTCGTGGGGCGCGGGCCGCGCGCGGCGGGAGGGTGGCGGTGGAGTGCGGGGGCGTCAACCGGCGGGCTTGTGGCTCACGCTGCCCCAGCGTGAATGAAAAGCCCAACCGCGCGCAGCGCGCTGACTTCGGAAAGAGAGTCATGCTTATCCGGGTTCTGGCCAAAGCGATCTCTTAGGAGACTGTTGAAATATTCTCCCCCGCGGTCATTCCGAGCGGAGCGCCGCAGCGGGCGAAGGTGGCGCGGCGCGCAGTCGAGGAACCCCGTGGAATGACGAGCGGCTCCCACAACAAGGAGGCATC
>VFJQ01000096.1 GCA_009885995.1 Verrucomicrobiota bacterium | reverse complement strand
GAAGGTCTCGGGCGATCTGCTCGCCATCATCCGCGAACGCCCCACCGTGGTCGCCGAACTCCTGCGCTCGGTCCGCCGCATGTCCGCCAAGCGCGTCTCCGACCTCTCCCGCCAGATCCGCGATGGCGACTGGTGAGGAGCGCTATCGGATCGGAGTCACCGATTGCCGATCGAGTTCCACCAAGCTGTGCGTTTGCAGCGCCGCTAGGACGGTGGGCAGGTTGCGCTCGAAAAGTGAGCGCAGTTCCCGCGTTCCGATATTGCCCGTGCGCACCAGCAGCAGCTTCCACGGACGGCCTTGCAAAATGTGCGAGTAGAAAAAGTCGGTGTCCTTGGTGATCACCACACGCTGTTCACGCAGCGAGATGTCATTGATGGCCCCGTCGCGCGTCTGGTTCTGCGCCGGGAGATCGCGCGTATGCACCGCATCGTGACCCGCCGCGCCGAGCGCCGCCGCCAGCGCAGGCGGCAGGTGCGCATCGACGATGAACTTCACGACAACGCGAGATGCTGGCTGCGCGCCGCCAGCGTCTGCCGGGCAAACTCGAGGCACGCCAGCAAGTCCTCGCGCTCAAGGTCGGGAAACTCGCGCAGCACATCTTCGATCGTGTCGCCGCCCGCCAAATACTCGAGCATCGACTCCACCGGATAGCGCATCCCGCGGATGCACGGTTTCCCGTGGCAGATTTCAGGATCGATGGTGATGCGGTCAGCGAGCGCGCTCATGGCGGCAAACGTAGCACTCGCACACGTGCTGCGGCAAGCGGGGATGCCCGGTCGTCGCTGCTCGATTTCCTCGTCACCAAGTTGAGGACTTGGTGACGCACTTGTGCGGGGCAATTTCATTGCGTGGTGTGGGGTGCTCGGGTTCACGCGCCGCCGCACTTGCTCCATGCAGTCCCGCCCCTCACCACGAAGCTCAGCTTCCCCGCGTAAAAACTGCGTTGCCAAGCCCACAACTTGGAAACGAGGAGAAAAGCTTTTTACCCATCTACGACCCAAGCTCTGCAAGAAAAACTTTCGGTTCAGGGGGTGAGGAAAGCGTCTCATCGGTGGCGTGAGAATAGTATCTGTAAAGCGCCAGCAAGAGATCGGTGGATATGATTCCCTCGCTTCGACCAGAAACAGCACCTTTAACCACGTCAAAACTTGCGAGATTCCGATCAAGAAAGGTCATCGCGGCAAGAAAGCGCCTACATTTCCAATCCGCCTCAAAAGGATCCCGATACTCCGAACGGAAGAATGTCTGCGCCTCCACGTGGCCATGATCGCTTTGCCTCGACAGGCTGCGCGCAAAAAGCACCTGAGAGTGACGAAGCCATTCGTGAGTCTCGTATGAGTATGGAGAATTTGTTTGCATTTAACGTAGGTTGCCGGTGATCCGCCAACAGATAAAATTCGCCGATGAAATGACAAAAACGACCCTATGGCTGAAAACGAAGATCGTTCGCTGATTTCTCTCCCTGACGGTTCGCTTGCGAACACGACAGCGGGGGCAAAACGAATTATGTCCGCGATGGTCGAGCAGACGCTCGCGGTGGCTCGGCAGGAGCAAGCGGGCATCCAATCTGCAAGGCGCAAGATCGGGGAATACGAATGGCGCGAGCCGGATTACCGGCAGATTCTCATTTGGGCGAAGACGCTGGCGGTGGAGCCAGAAGAAGTAATTCGGCGGTTACTGGCGAGCGACTGCCGGTTTGATCAAGAATGGGCGGAAACGAGCTTTTATAAAGGAACGTTGCTCAAGCTGAACTGGTGTATCTCCTCGTTGCCCATTGAAAGATTTGACTGGGTCGATGGTCTGGTGATGACACACCTACAGATTGATTACTTTAAAAAGTCACCCACTGGTCGTGGGTGGAGTAGAAAAGGTGCAAAAACCCTGGCGCCGCACCTTCCGTCTCTGACGCATTTATCATGTGGGCCGCAATTTGCTGAACTCGACCTTCGCGGTGTGCCGAAGCTAATGGAACTTTCGTGCTGTGAAAACGAACTTACAGAACTCGACCTTTCGCCGGTGCCCATGTTGACGAAGCTTGACTGCCGCAGCAACCCGCTTACCGAACTTGACCTCTCTCAATTGCCACAACTAACAGAACTAGACTGCACAGGCACGTAAATTACTGAACTTGATCTATCTAATGCGTTTCACCTGAGGAGCTTGAAATGCAGCCATTCCGGCGGCGATTATATCGTATCAGTCGAGTCGGATGAACTAACTTGGGTGTCTGCGGGAATTACTGAGCTCGATTTATCCAATACGCCGAACTTGAGAACTCTTGATTGTGCTACGGCGCCGATTTCTTCGTTGAACCTATCCAGCGTTCCAAACCTTACCGAACTAGATTGCCGGGACACCAAAATTACGGAACTTGATATTCACGGTCTGCGGCATTTGAGAACTCTTAGATATGATGTGGACAAAACCCGTCTGATTCAGCGCCCAGACCAGCATTTCTAAGCTATGACTGAAATGCTATGGCTCCTCCTCGACACCGAAACGACCGGCTTCGCCTCCCCGGTCTTCGTCGTCGAGATCGCCGCGCAGCGGATGTGCGGGTGGGAGCCGCAGGGCGAGCCTTTCCGAAAGCTGCTCAACCAGAACCAGGACATTCCCGCCGAGGCTTCGCGGGTCCACGGCTACACGCGGGAGATTATGGAGCGGGACGGGGAGCCGGCGGCGGCGGTGTATGCGGCCTTGCGCGAGTATGCGGGCGGGCTGCCGCTGGTGAGCTATCACCTCGAATACGATCTGGAGCAGGTGCTCAGGCCGGAGTGGCTGCGGCTGGGGATCGCGCCGATCGGGAGCGCGGGGTTTTGCGCGTTGCGGCTGGCGCAGCGGCTTCTCGATCCGG
>VFJQ01000045.1 GCA_009885995.1 Verrucomicrobiota bacterium | reverse complement strand
GGTCGGGCCGTGCAGCCGTCCGCTCGGGTCGCGCAGACGCCCGGTCGGCGTAAAAAGGTGCCCGGTCAGCCCATGCAGCCGTCCGCTCGGCCCGCGCAGACGCCCGGTCGGGGTAAAGAGGTGCCCGGTCAGCCCGTGCAGCCGTCCGCTCGGCTCGCGCAGACGCCCAGTCGGGGTAAAAAGGTGCCCGGTCAGCCCGTGCAGCCGTCCGCTCGGCCCGCCCAGACGCCCAGTCGGGGTAAAGTGGTGCCCGGTCAGCCCATGCAGCCGTCCGCTCGGCTCGCGCAGACGCCCAGTCGGCGTAAAAAGGTGCCCGGCGGGGCCACGCAGACGCCCGGTGTGGACGTTACCGGGTTTGTTCCACGCTTCTGGGCGCCGTGGGTGGATACAGGGAAAGCGCCGGATGTTCCACACTCGCCGAGTGGCTTTCCACGAGTCCTTGGCAGGCGGGCGGCGGGTGCGTCGCCGAGGCGGTAGGAGTGGCGCGGGTCGGGGGTGAGCCGGGGGCGCAGCTCCACGGAGTGGCCTTCGCCGGTGGCATGGATGTCGATGGCCCAAGGGGGCTTCGCGGGGGTCGTTGAGGATGCGCGGGCAGAGGGCGTAGGCGCGGTCGGCGATGCGGCGCACGGCGGCGCACGGCGGCGCGTTGGTGGCCTTTGCCGATGAAGCCGAGGCGATAGCGGATGGCGCCCTCGGTGAATACGTCGAGCAGGCGCTGCGGATGGAGCTAGGGCTTTGGGCGCGGGCGACGCTGGCTTTCACGCGCTGCACGGTCTTCGGGGAGAAGCTGCCGGCGGCTTCGATGGCTTCGAGGGTGGCTTCGCCGCCGATCTTGTCGCACTGCCAGATCTCAACCGTGGCTCCGCGCACCGGCGCGCCGTCCGGTCCGAGGATGCGTCCGCTCAGATAGGTGATCTCGCCCCTGCCGCGTGATCGAGTCGTTCAGGATGAGCAGATCTTATCCGTATCGAGCGGCAGATGGTCGGGATAAAACGGCCCCTCGGTCTGCTTCGCGGTGAGTGTGAGCGCCTCAGCGAAAGCGCCGCGCGCGGTGAAGAACGCGCCGCTGCGCAGGCTGCTTGCCTCGGAAAAGCAGCCCGGCTCACAAACTCCCGCCCGCGTCACACGTCCGCCAGGTCTCAAATGACTGGCCGTGTTTTCCACGGCAGCGAGGGCTCGTCAGCGCTGAGGGAGGGGCAGGGCGAAGTGCTCGGCGAGGTATTCGCGCAGCGTGGCGACGAGGGCGGTGGCGAAGCGGGTGCGGTTCGCCTCGGTGTCGCGCAGGCCGGTAAGATTGCACTCGATCTGCACGCCGGCGATGGGTTCGTCCGCGGGGACGTGGCGGCGGACGCTGTAGCCGCCTGGGAAGTAGGGGAGGTTCGGCACGGGGCGCTCGGGGCTCGGCGTGCAGGGGAAACCGCGCGCCTCCAGCAGGGCGCCGAGACTGCGCGGGCCGCGCAGCAACTCGACGTAGGACAGCGTGGTCTTCTCCGCGAGGCGCCGGAGGCTGCCGGCCCGCGCGACGGCGGGATCGTTCAGCGACTCCTCCGGCTTCGCGAGTGTCTCGTGAGAGTGGAGGTAGCCGAGCTCGATCCGGCGATCGGCGTGGTTTTGGCCGTGGAGGTCGATGTAGAAGGCATTGCCGGACGCGGCGATGGCCGTGGCGCGGGCTTGGTCGAGGAAGGCGTGGTATTCGGCCCACGCTTTTTCGGCGATGGGATCGCCGGCGGCGGCTTCGGCGATCTCGCGGTTGCAGTCGAGCTTCTGCCGGTGGAGGCGGCAGATGACGAGGTGCGGGTGGTGGCCGGTGCGGGCGTGGATTTCCGCGGCGATGGACCGGGCGAGTTCCTGGGTGTTCCTATCGGACTGCACGACGCCCTGGTCGCGCGTGGGGATGTCGTCCGGCGTCTCGCGGCCGCCGTGCGGGGCGGAGATGATGAGCGGCAGATCGCCGGCGATATACTCGATGTATTTCTTCTCGCCGAAGGTGCTGTGCCCGGGCTCGAGATCGGCGGCGGAGAGCGGTGCGGCGAGCAGCGTGCAGGCGAGGGCGGTGAGGAAGGTGCGCATGGTGCGGGGTCAGCGGACGCGGCGGATGAACTCTGCGGCTGCCGAGCGGACCGCCTCTGCGACGTCGGCTGCCGGGGTGACGAATTTCGGGCGGAACCACGGGAAGAAGCCGATCAAATCGTGCGTGACCAGCACCTGGCCGTCGCAGTGGATGCCCGCGCCGATGCCGATGGTGGGGACGGAAATGCCCGCGGTGATCGATTGGGCGACGTCCGCTTTCACCAGCTCGAGCAGGAGGCCGAAGGAGCCGGCTTGTTCGATCGCGTGCGCGTCGGCGAGCAGCGACTCGGCCTCGGCGGGAGTCTTGCCTTTCACGCGGTAGCCGCCCTCGATGCGCACTCGCTGGGGCTGCATCCCGATGTGCGCCATGACGGGGATGCCCGCGGCGACGAGTGCGCGGATCTGCGGGACGTGGGAGGCGCCGCCTTCGAGTTTCACGGCGTGTGCGCCGGCTTCGATGAGACGCTGTGCGCTTGCGACGGCTTGCTCGGGCGTGTCGTAGGTGGCGATCGGCATGTCGGCGAGGATGGGGGCGCGCTGCGATCCGCGGGCGACGGCGCGGGTGTGGTGGATCATCTCGTCGAGCGTGACCAATGTGGTGTCAGGGTAGCCGAGGACGACCATGCCGAGCGAATCGCCGACGAGCAGAAGATCGATCCCGGCTTCGTCGAGGAGACGCGCGGTGGGGTAGTCGTAGGCCGTCAGCACGGCGATCTTTTCACCGCGCTGCTTCATGTCGCTGAGTCGTGCGAGGCCGGGGTGCATTACCAGGTCGCTTCGATTTTCACCACCGCCGCCGGATCGTTCAAGCAGGCGAGCAGCTCGGCCACGCAGCGCTGCTGCCCGGGCAGGATGAGCTCCGGGCGGATATCGGCCAGCGGCGCGAGCACGAAGCGCCGCTGGTGCAGGCGCGGATGGGGGATGACGACTTCGTCGTTCGAGAGGGTGAGATTGCCGATGTAGAGGATGTCGAGATCGAGCGTGCGCGGAGCGTTGCGCGGGCGTTTGGAAGGCCGGCCGTGCTCGGCTTCGATGCGCTGGAGCGATTCCAGGAGGTCGATGGGCTGTCCGTGGAACTCCACCTCCATCACGGCATTCAAGTAGGCGCCGCTTTGCTCTCCGCTGCCGACCGGCTCCGTCTCGTAGATGGGCGAGAGGATGAGCGGTCCGCTCACGCCGGGGAGCCTCGCGATGTCGGAGCGCGTCGCGGCGAGATGCGCGAGGCGGTCGCCGAGATTCGAGCCGATGGCGATGCCGGCTCTCACTTCAGCCCGAGCACGTCCTGCATGTCGTAGAGCCCCGCCTTCCGCCCGTGCGCCCAGAGCGCGGCTCGCAGGGCGCCGCGGGCGAAGGTTTCGCGGCTGCTGGCTTTGTGCGTGAGTTCCACGCGCTCGCCGGGCGCGGCGAAGATGACGGTGTGATCGCCCACCACGTCGCCGCCGCGCACGGCGTGCATGCCGATCTCGGTGCTCGTGCGCTCGCCGACGATGCCGTGCCGGCCGTGCTTCACGTGTTCGTTGTATTGAAGCTCACGCACTTCCGCGAGGATCTCGGCGAGCCGCTTGGCGGTGCCGCTCGGGGAGTCTTTCTTCAGCCGGTGGTGCATCTCGACGACTTCGAGGTCGAAGCCCGGCCCGAGGATCTCGGTCGCCTTGCGGGTGAGCCAGAAAAGGGTGTTCACGCCGACGCTGTAGTTCGGCGCGAAGACGATCGGGATCTGCCCCGCGGCGTGGCGGATCGAGGCGACCTCCATGTCCGTGTGGCCGGTGGTGCCGATCACGAGCGTCTTGCGATGCTCCACGCACCGCGCAAGCACCGGGCCGATCGTGCTGTGGTCGGAGAAGTCGATGATCGCATCGCACTTCGCCAGCGCGCTGGCGAAGTCGTCGCCGACATCGATCTGCGCGGTCACTTCGAGCTCCGGCTGGTCTTTCGCGCAAGCGACGAGCATCTGGCCCATGCGCCCTCGTGCGCCGTTGATGAGGAGTCGGAGTGCGGCGGACATTTAGGAGATGAGGTTGAGTTTGCGCAGCGTCGCGGTGAGGCGCGCTTTGCTCGCGTCGCCCATTTCGCACAGGGGCAGACGCACTTCGGGCGTCATGCGACCCTGGAGCGAGAGTGCGTATTTGATCGGGACCGGGTTGGGCTCGATGAAGAGGTCCTTGTAGAGGGGGAAGAAGCGCTCATGCAGCGCGGTGGCGTCGCGGAGATTCCCGGCGAGGGCGGCGCGGGTCATGTCGCCGACTTCCTTCGGCACGATGTTCGAGGCGACGCTCACGACGCCGCGTGCGCCGGCTGAAACGAAGGGCAGCGTGAGCGAGTCGTCGCCGGAGAGGATGTCGAAGGAGTCCGGCAGCACCTGGCGCAGCGCGCCGACGCGATCGACGGCGCCGCCCGCTTCCTTGATCGCGACGATGGTGGGACACGCCGCGGCGAGCCGCTGCACGGTCTCGACCGCGATCTCGATGCCGCAGCGACCGGGGATGGAGTAGAGCATGAGCGGCAGCTTCGAGGCGGCCGCGATGGCGGAGAAGTGGCGGAAGAGTCCCTCCTGCGACGGCTTGTTGTAATACGGCGCGACGAGCAGCGCCGCGTCCGCGCCGACTTTCTCCGCCTCGATCGTCAACGCGACGGCTTCGGTCGTGGAGTTCGAGCCCGTCCCGCCCATCACCTTGCAGCGGCCCTTCGCGATCTCGACGGCGCGTCGGATGACGCGCAGGTGCTCCTCGTGGTCGAGCGTGGGCGATTCGCCGGTCGTGCCGACGGGCACGATGCCGTCGATGCCTGCCGCGATCTGCGCCTCGATCAGCGCCTCGAAGGCGGCGTCATCGAACTGGTCATTGCGAAACGGCGTAACGAGCGCCGTGTAAGTGCCGGAAAACATAGGGCGGCGCTTCTAAGCGACGCTGCGCGGCCCGGCAAGCGGCAGGATGCAAACCTTCTCCCCGGCTGCTCCTTCTCCGGAATACCCGATCGCGTGGGGCCTTCCGATTGACGCCCGCTTAGCCTGCCGTAACTACAGAGCCTGCCACCCGAACCTCCAAACTTTGGCATGATGTCGATCCATCCAATCCAATCCGCCACCATCACTCCACTCCTGCACCGCCCGCGCACCTTGCGCCGGGTCATGGTTCACGCGCTCTGCCTCGCAACCGCCTGCCTGCTCGCGGCGCCTGCTCACGCGCAGCAACCGGATACGCTCCTTTACTCGCTTTTTGATCCTGGGACCGCGGTGGAGATCGGGGCAAGGCAGGGAGCCAGCGTGGCGGTGGACGGCAATTTCGCGGTCGTCGGCACTTCCCTCGCGGATGCAGGCGCACTCAACGCCGGGGTGGTGAAGGTGTATAATGTCACGACGGGGGCACTGCTTCACACGCTGCCAAATCCGACTCCCGGCAATACGGACCAATTTGGAGTTTCCGTAGCCGTCTCCGGCAGCCGGGTGGTGGTCGGGGCGAACCTGGACGACACCGGCGGGATCAATGCCGGGAGCGCGTATGTGTATGATTTGAGCAGCGCGAGGCCCACGGTGCCTGTGGCCGTGCTGAACAACCCCGGCCTGCCACCGGGTGGCAGCCGTTTTGGCACTTCGGTGGCCATCTCCGGCAGCGTGGTGGCGATCGGGGCGAGTCTGGAAGACACCGGAGCAAGCAATGCGGGCAGCGCGTATGTATATGACCTCAACAGCGTGACGCCGACGGTGCCGGTGGCTGTGTTCAACAACCCGAGTCCGGCAACCGACGACCAGTTCGGGAGCTCGATCGCGGTCTCTGGGAGCCGGGTGGTGATCGGCGCGAGTCGCGACGATACGGGGGCGCGCAATTCCGGTAGCGCGTATGTGTATGACGTGAGCAGCGCGACGCCGACGGTTCCGGTGGGTGTGTTCAACAACCCGACCCCAGCCATCGGTGATCAATTCGGCTACTCCGTGGCTATCTCCGGAAACCGGGTGGTGGTCGGGGCGTTTCTCGATGACTCCGGGGCGAGCAATGCGGGCAGCGTGTATGTGTATGATCTCAGTGGCGCGACGCCGACGGTGCCCTCAGTTACGCTGAATAACCCCAACCCGGCCGCGGGCGACCAGTTCGGCTACTCCGTGGCCGTGTCCTCCACCCGGGTCGTGGTCGGGGTGAACTTGGACGACTCCGGGGCGGTCAATGCCGGGACGGCGTATGTGTATCAATTGAGCGGGCCGACGCCGACAGCGCCACTGCTCGTGCTTGGCAATCCCAGCCCAGCCAGCAGCGACCAATTCGGCATTTCCGTGGCCATTGCCGACAGCCGTGTGGTGGTTGGCGCGAGTCTGGATGACAGCCGGGCGAGCAATTCCGGAAGCGCTTATGCGTATGACCTCGCCAGCGTCACGCCGAGGGTGCCGGTGGCTGTGCTCAATGACCCGAACCCGGCCAGCAATGACCAATTCGGAATCTCCGTGGCGACCTCAGGCAGTCTAGTCGTGGTCGGAGCAAGTCGGGACGATGCCGGGGCGAGCAACGCCGGGCGGGCTTATGTGTATAACTTGATGAGCGTCACGCCGACGGTGCCCGTGCTCGTGCTGAATAACCCCAGCCCGTTTGCCAACGACCAGTTTGGCAACTCCGTGGCCGTCTCCGGCAGGCGGGTCGTGGTCGGAGCGATGCTGGACGACACTGGAGCGGTCAATACGGGGAGTGCATATGTGTATGACTTGGACAGCGTGACGCCGGCAGTGCCTGTGGCCGTGCTGAACAACCCCAACCCGGCCGGCAACGACCAGTTCGGCTTTTCCGTGGCCGTCTCCGGTGGCGTCGTGGCTGTGGGGGCGAATCTGGACGATTTCGGCGCGATCAATACCGGGCGGGTCTATGTGTATGACGTGAGCAGCGCGTCCCCAACAGTGCCGCTGGCGGTGCTCAATAATCCCAAGCCGGCCAGATACGATCAATTCGGTAGCGCCGTGGCCGTCTCGGGTCGGCGAGTGGTCATCGGCGCATCTCTGGACGACGCAGGGGCGACCAATGCCGGGAGCGCGTATGTGTATGGCTTGGACAGCGAGACGCCGACAGCGCCGGTGATCGTGCTCGACAACCCCAGGCCCACCAGTTCCGACCAGTTCGGAATTTCCGTGGGGATATCGGGGAACCGAGTGGTGGTCGGGGCAAGTCTGGACGACGCGGGAGCGCGCAATGCCGGCAGCGCGTATGTGTATGACCTGGGAAGCGCGAAACCGGCGGTGCCGGTGGCCGTGCTCAATAATCCCAAGCCTGCCAACTCCGACCAGTTCGGCTATTCCGTCGCGATCTCCGGCGATCGGGTCGTGATCGGCGCAAATCTGGACGATACCGGTGCGATCAATTCCGGAAGCGCGTGCGTGTATGACCTCAGCGGGGCGAAGCCGACGCAACCCGTGGCCGTCCTCAACAATCCCAGCCCGGCCAACGCGGACCACTTCGGCGCCTCCGTGGCAATCGACGGCCTCACCGTCGTCGTCGGCGCGCGATTCGACGACACCGCCGCCTATGATCGTGGCGTCGCGCGCATCTTTGCTCCCGGCGCCGCGCCGACGGTTAGCATCGGCACCGGGAGCGCCTTGACCGGCGGAGAACTGCCAGTCGGGACGACTGTCCGTTCGTTCACTTCGCCCGACGTGATGCTCACCGGGGGCAGGGTCTTGACTCCAACCGGGGCGAAACTCGATGCCGTTTTCAACACTCGCGGCGAAGTGCTCCTGCATAGCCAGCAGACGGTGCCGGTGGATCCGGCCTCTGGTGGAATGGGGCGAATAGCCAAGCTGCGGTCACCCACGGGCGACGCCGTGCTGGCTACCTTGGTGCGCACTGCTGGGGTGTCGGCACTGAATGATCAGGTGATCTTCACCGGCCTGCTGAGCGGCACGCCGCGGCCAGCGGTGCGCAAGGGCCAGGAAATCCCGGACTTCCCCGGGGTGCAACTCAAGAGCTTCCTCTCCCTCGACGGCAATGGGACGACGACATTCTTCACCGGGAAACTCAAGGGCGCTGGGGTGACGGACACCAACAACACAGCCACTTTCGCCGTGGGCCCCAGTGGTTTTCGCATGCTTGTCCGCCAAGGTATGCTGGTGGATTCGAGGCCCATCAAATCCCTCACCACGCTCGTCGGGAGCGCTGGCACTCTGGCCGAGGGACGCTGGCGTGGCGGACCGGACGAACTGGGTGTGCGAGTGATCTTTGCGGGCGGAACACAGGCGCTCTACCAAGTGCCCGCCGACGCGACCGGTTTCGGGGATTGGCTATTGATCGCGGAGTCCGGACAGGACGCCACGCCGGACCTGCCGGGGGCGAAGTTGGAGCGCTTCAATCTGCCGGCCTACGCGCCGGGAGCGGCGATCTTTGAATCCATGCTGCAACTCGGACTCGGTGGCATCACGAGGGAGAATAACGGCGCTGTCTTCGACGGCCAAGGTGCGGGCCTCATCGAGGCGATCGGCCTGCGACGGTTGGTGCAGCAATCCAACCCGGTGCCTTCAAGCGCCGGCAACCCCGCGGTCGGCTCGCGCCTCTCTCGCACCCGCTCCGTGTTGGCGGGACTGGATCGGGCTTCGACCGTGATCGGCGACGTGACGCAGCCGCGGCAACTCGGAGCGATGACATCGATCTTCGACGCGCGGGAGGACGGTCCGTTGAGGCAGATCGCCCGGGCAGGGGATCCGGCGCCGGGTGGAGGGTGCTGGGATCGTTTTATCTCTGTGGCCAAGCCCGATGGCCAGGGACGTGGGGCGCTCATTCTCGCAACGCTAAAGATTAGTCTCCCCGAGGGGATCACGCCGAAGAACCGGACCGCGCTCTATGCTGTCGATAGCGATGGCTATCTGCGGCGCATGCTCCGGACCGGCGATATCCTCGAATCTGCCGGACCGGGCTCGCAGCTCAAGGCGGTGAAGACCATTTCAGCGCTCACGTCCGCCCCTGGATCGGTCGGCGCCGCCCGAGGCTACGACTCGAATGGCCGGCTGACCGCGCGGGTGACCTTCGCCGACCGCACGCAGGCGCTGGTGACGTTTCAAATCCCATAGGCAGCGCCCGAGTCGCCGCGACTGCTACACCGCGACCGTCCCGTCGAAGACGAAGTCCGCCGGCCCGGTCAGCGTCACGTCGGTGAAGGCGTCGCCGCTCTTCACGAAGCCAACGCTGAGCGTATCCCCGCCCTTCACGCGCACTTCGATTGGCGACGTGGCGCCCGTCAGCGCGCTGTGGATCAGCGCCGCCGCGCACACGCCCGTGCCGCAAGCCAGCGTCTCGCCTTCCACACCGCGTTCGTAAGTGCGGATCGCGAGCACGCGTGGCCCCTGCACCTCGATGAAGTTCGCGTTCGTGCCCCTGGGCGCGAAGTGGTCGTGGTAGCGTAGCGCCGCGCCGGTGCGCACCACGTCCACGCTGGCGATGCTCTCCACCACCACGATCGCGTGCGGCACGCCGGTGTTTACGAAATGCACGGTCAGCTCCTCCCCATGCACCGGCAGCTTCACGCCGATCGCAAGATCCTTCGGCTGGCTCATGTTCAGCCGCACGTTCTCGCCGAGCAACTCCGCCCCCACCACACCGGCCATCGTCTCGAAGCTGATCGCCGCCGTCTTTCCCGCAAGCCGGCTGGCAAAGCGAGCAAAGCAGCGCGCGCCATTGCCGCACATCTCCGCCTCTCCGCCGTCGGCATTATAATAGCGCATCCGGAAGTCCGCCTCGGCCTCCGCAGGCTCGACCGCGATGAGCCCATCCGCCCCGACGCCACGGTGGCGGTCGCAAAGCCGGGCGATCACATCGCGGGTGAGCGATGTCTTCAGGTCGCGGTTATCGACCATCACGAAGTCGTTCCCCGCGCCGTTCATCTTGGTGAAAGTGAGCATGGTCCCCGATGTAGCACGGCTCGCTCGGACCTGCTAGCACCACGCGCATGCGCTTCCTTTTCGTCCTCCTCCTCGCCGTGCGCGCCTTCGCCGAGCCGCACGTCCACACCTTCTCCATCGTCGCCTTCGACCCGAAGACCGGCGACCTCGGCGTCGCGGTGGAGAGCAAATACTTCGGAGTCGGCAGCGTGGTGCCGTGGGCGAAAGCGGGAGTCGGCGCCGTGGCCACGCAGGCCCTCGGTAAGATGCGCTACGGCATCGACGGACTCGTGCTGATGGAGCAGGGGAAGTCCGCGCCCAACGCGCTCGCCGAGCTGTTGGGGAAAGACGAGCGACGTGAGGTGCGACAGGTCGGCATGATCGACGCAAAAGGCCGCGTCGTGTCGCACACCGGCGCGGAATGCATCGCGTGGGCGGGAAATCACGTCGGCGAAAACTTCACTGTGCAAGGCAATCTGCTTGCGGGCGAAGACGTGGTGAAGGCGATGGCTGGGGCTTTCGAGAAAGCCCGCGCGAGCGGGGAAGGCGAACTCGCCGAGTGGATGATGCGCGCGCTCGAAGCGGGGCAAGCTGCCGGCGGTGATCGTCGTGGCCAGCAAAGCGCCGCGCTGCTCGTCGTCCGCGCGAATGGCGGTCCCGGTGGCGACAACGATCGCTACATCGACCTACGCGTCGAAGATCACGCGACGCCGATCGTCGAACTCTCTCGCTTGCTCGTGCTCCACCGCAGGTTTTACCGGCGGTAGCGCGATGGATTAAGCGAACAGCTTCGCGATCGGCTTGCCGCCGTCGGTCATCGGCACGGGGCGGTCCTCGGCCATGAGGTTCTTGGTCGGGTTTACGCCGACTGTGGCGAGGATGGTGGCGAAGAGATCGGGCACGCTCACGGGTTCATCGACGATGTTCATCGCCAGTTCGTCGCTGGTGCCGACGCACTGGCCCGTGCGCAGGCCGCCGCCGGCGAGGAGCACGGTGAAGCATTTGCCGTGGTGTCCGCGTCCGCCGCCGCTGTCGAAGTGCGCGGGGCGGCCGAACTCGCCCGCGACGACGATGAGTGTCTTGTCGAGGAGGCTGTTCTTTTTCAGGTCGGTGATGAGCGCGGCCATGCTGTGGTCGAGGCCCTGGATGAGCTTGTGCTGCTCGCGCTGCGCGGCGTTGTGCGTATCCCAGCCGGCGCCGTTCACGAAGTTGATGTTGTAGCCGACTTCGAGAAAGCGCACGCCGCGCTGGATGAGCCGGCGAGAGAGCAGGAGGCGCTGGCCGAATTCATCGCCGAACCCGGCACGCAGGGAGTCGGGCTCCTCGGCGAGGTTGAAGGCTTTCATGAAGTCACCGCCTTGCAGCCGGAAGCCTTCGCCGATCGCCTCGTCGTAGTCGCGCGGCGCGGTGTCGCTGACGCGTCCGCGGAATTCCTCGCGCACCGTGGTGAGCAGGTTCTGCCGGCGGGTTGCGCGATCCTTCGAGATGTCCGGCGGCAGCGAAAGACCGGCGGGACCGCTCGCGGTGTCGGTGAGATAAACGAAGCCCGCCTTCGGTCCGAGAAAGCCCGGCCCGCGCGTGGCGCTCGGGTAGCCCATGAGCATGTAAGCGGGCACGCCGTCCGCCGCGGCCTTGCGCTGATGCGCGACGATGGAGCCGATGGACGGATAGACGACGCTGCCGCTCGGCAGGCGTCCGGTGTGCATGCGGTTGGTCGCGGCGGCGTGTTCGTCGATGACGTTGTGATTGACCGTGCGCACCGGGATGAGGTGCTCGCCGAGCTTCGCGAGCTGCGGCAGGTGCTCGCAGAATTTCGCGTCCGGGATCGCGGTGTCGATGATGTCGTAGTAGCAGCCGGCGACCTTCTTGCCGTCGCCCTTGGTGGGCTTGGCGTCGAAGGTGTCGATCTGCGAATACCCGCCGCCGAGCCAGACGAAGATACAGTGCTCGGCTTTGCCCAGCGGCACGGGAGCGGTGAGTGCATTCGCGCCGGCGAAGCGTGGGGCGATGAGCGCGGCGGCGGTGGTGGAGAGGAATTGGCGGCGGTTCATGGTCGTGGAGAGTTAAGGGACGAAGGTGAATTCCGGCGTGAGCATGAGCGCCCAGACGGCGTCTTCCATGCGCTCGCGCCAATCGGCGACGAGGCGCGGCGTGGCGGGATCGCCGGCGCGGATGATGCGCTCGCGCTCATAGACAACCGGCGTCGAATCGGGGTGGAGGTGATTGCTCCACATGGCGAACTTCGTCATGCGCGGCTTCTTCGGCAGGTCGCCGCTCGGCACGGCGCGAACGCGATCCGCGTAGCCATCTTGCAGCATGGCGGTGAAGGCGCCGCGCTCCTTCGCGCTCGGCGCGCGGCTGAGGACGCGCTGGAAAAGCTGCGTGATGAGTTCGTCGAGCGGTTGGTCGCGCAGGGCGAGCGCGGTGAAGGCGCTGTCATCGCTCAGGCGCGTGATGCGCGCACCGAGGATGCCGTTTGCGACGATGGCTGGCTGGAGCACGTTGGGCGCTTCCTCGCGGACGGACTTCGGCTCCGCGCGCGAGTCGCGCCAGCCGAAGTTCACGAGCACATCGAGGAAGGGCTGCGCTCCCGGTTTGCCGAGCGAGGGACGGTCGCGCTCATTGCTCAAGCCGACGAATTCCCACGCGCGCTGCGGGTAGCCGAGGTTGAGGAAGTCCTTGATCGTGCGGCGCGCATCGAGGTCAAGATTCAGCTCCTCGCAGTCGAACTCCTTGCCCGCGACCTGGAAGAGCGTGTCCACGAGTTGCTCCGCCGTGAGCCGGCGCCGCGCCTGGCCTTGGAACACGCGTTCGTCCGGCTTCGCGAGGCGCGAGCCTTCGACGGTGACGACACGCTGATACGCCGCGGAGTTCATGACGAGCCGCGCGACGTGCTTGAGGTCGTAGTCGTGGCTGATGAATTCACGCCCGAGCCACGTGAGCAGATCCTTATGCGAAGGCCGCGCGGCGTCCCAGTCGTCCACGGGATCGACGATGCCGAAGCCGAGCAGCCGCTCCCACAGGCGGTTCGCGAC
Source organism: Verrucomicrobiota bacterium (assembly GCA_009885995.1). Lineage (GTDB taxonomy): Bacteria > Verrucomicrobiota > Verrucomicrobiia > Chthoniobacterales > Chthoniobacteraceae > VFJQ01. The sequence goes on along the minus strand of VFJQ01000045.1, from coordinate 33,007 downwards.
GACTTGCGCGAAGCGTTCGTTGCGCGGGTCGGTGATGATGGCGGCGAGTTGTTCGCGCGAGTCTTCCTCGTTGCGCATCACGCCCGGCAGCGGCTCGGTCTTCAATTCATCGAACGGGAAGTGCGCGTCGATCTTCTGCCCCGGCTTGAGCGAGACGACGACGTGGCTGTTCACGTTGAGCCCCTGCGTGAGGCTCGATCCGGGCACCGTCAGCGGCGAGCGCTGGAGCATCGCGGACATGGCGAAGAGATCCTCCTGGTTGAACGGATGATTCGGCGCGTCATGGCACCGCGCGCATTTCATCTCCATCGCGAGGAAGGCGGACGAAACGATCTGCGCCTTGTTCGCCATCGGCAGGTCGTTCTGCGTCGCGATCGCGAAGCCGGCGCTGCCGCCGTTGCGCGCGCTGCCTTCCATGAGGATGAGCGCGGTGAGGAAGCGATCCATCGCCCAGTTGTCGCGCAGCGCGTCCTTGAGGAAGAAGCGGAACGGCCCGGTGTTGTTGAGCGTGGCCTTGAGGATCGCGGGGTTCTCCGCGAGCACGTCCTGCCAATACGGAATCCACTGGTCCGCCCAGCGCACATCGGCGAGCAGGCGGTCGATGGCCTTCGTGCGTTTGTCCGGCGATTTGTCGGCGAGAAAGGCGGTGAGTTCATCCGGCGTCGGAAGCAGCCCGATCGTGTCGAGCGTCGCGCGGCGGAGGAAGCTGGCGTCGTCGGTGAGCGGAGCAGGGGAGAGCTTTAGGGTGGTGAGCTTGTCGTCGATGTAGGCATCGACGCTCTTGAGCGGCAGCGCTGGTTTCTTCGCGATCTCCGTGCGGGCGAGTTCGTGGCGCGTTTTCCAATACGCGACTTCCTCCGGATGCACGCGCCGCTGCGCCGCGAGATCGGCGATGCGTGCGCGCTGCTCGTTCGCGTATTTGTGCCAGCCCTCGTCGGTGAACTCGATCACGTTGTCGTCGCACGTGACCAACCGGAACGGGGCGCCATCCTTCGACACGCTCACACTCGGTCGACCGACTTCAGGCCGCAGATTCTTCCCGCCGACGAACGTCTCGAGCACGATCACGTGCGGTTTGCCGTCGCCCTTGATCGTCGCCATCGCCTCGCTGTGTCCCGGCATCATCAGCGCGGTCTCTTTCACGAGCTGGATCTCGGATTGATCGACCACCGCCTCGGCATCCGAAGCGCGCTCAACGCCGACTTTCTTCGGGGCGAAATCGGACTTCGCGACGATCTTGCCATCAATCGAAAGCCGCCCGCCGCGCAGCGCACGGACGAGGAAACGATGCTCGCCCGGCGGCAGCGTCACCGCGCCGGAAAACCGGACGAGAAACGGAATCGAACGATCGCGCCGCACGCCGCGCGGCGAATACTTCGGGATGAGATCCGCGAGCGCGAAAGCCGGCTCGGTCCACGCTTCGGTCTTCGTCTCCGGCACATCATTCCACGCGGCCACGACGCCCGCGGAGGTTTTCGACGCCTCGGAATCGTTGTTCGTCCAGTCGCCGACGATCGCATCGGTGTCGCTCACGCCGTGCTCGAAAACTTCCACGCTCACGATGCCTTTCGGCAGTTCGTCGAGCTTCACGATCGGCGCCGGAGCCTCGGGCTTGGCCGGTGCGCCTTTGCCGCCGCGCGACTTGATCGTCTCCGCAGAAAGCGCCGCGCGGTAGATCGCGACTTCATCCAGCTTGCCGCGCAGCGCCATGGAGCCGCCCACGCCATTGCCGAGCCACACTTCGCCATCGTCAGCCCACGGCCCGAGGTCGGTCGGCCCTCCCATGTCCCACGTGCCCTTCACCTCCGTGCCGTCGATGTAACCGCGGATGCTCTCGGCGTCGCCGAACGTGTAAGTGACCGCGACGTGATGCCACCCTTCGCCCGGCAGGAACCCGGTGGTCGAAGCCCAGCGATGCCAGAAATCCTGATTGCCGTCGGTCGCGTTGCGTTCGTCGCGGAAGAGGAAATTCACGCGCGCCGTGCCGTCCTGCCCGAACAGGCGCAGCGCCCAGTTTTGATTGTGCGCCGGCTGCCCCGCCGCGCCCGTGCGTCCCTTGCCGACGATGTAGGCATTCCCGCCGTCGCCGATCCCATCGCACTGCACCCATGCCTCGAGCGTGATGCCTTCGCCCTTCTTGAACGCAAAGCGCTTCTCCGGATCCGTCAGTCGTAAGCTCGCGCCCGGCTTGGAGAAAGCGATGCCGTGATTCTCCGCTCCGAACTGCGGATGTTGCGGCGGTCGCGGCCCGGGAACGATCTTCGCCCCGTCTTGCAGCAGCGACTCGGTCTTCGCCGGGTTAGCGCTCCAATGTTCGATCGGCTTGTCCTTCGCGATGAGGTCGTCGTAGCTCGCCGCAAATGCGGGCGCGGCGCAGGCAAAGAGGAGGCTGGCGAGGAGTTTCACAGGGCGGAGCATCGCGGAAGATAACCCGCAAGGCACGCCGGCAGGCGGGGGATTTTTCAGTAACACTTTCGGGTGAGCGCCCGGGTCAGTCGAAGTGGAGAAAGCCACGCCGGATCGCTTCGGTCGCGGCCTGCGCGCGGTCATTCACGCCGAGCTTCGCGAGCACGTTGCTCACATGCCGTTTCACGGTGTCCTCCGCGATGTGCAGCGCGGCGCCGATCTCCTTGTTGCTCTTGCCGGCGCTGACGAGCCGCAGCACCTCGATCTCTCGCTCGCTGATGTCCTGCTCCGAGACGCGTTGTGCGAGGCGTAGCGAAAGCTCCGGCGGCAGAAAGCGCTCGCCGCTCGCGACGGTGCGGATCGCGCGCAGCAGTTCGTCGCGAGGCGCGGACTTGAGCAGGTAACCCCGCGCGCCGGCTTGCATGGCGCGATACACGTCTTCGTCGCCGTCGAAGGTCGTGAAGATGATTACGCGCGCATCCGGCCATTCGCGGCGCAGTGCGGCGGTGGTGGCGGTGCCGCTCGCGCCGGGCAGGCGCATGTCCATGAGCACGACATCGGGCTGGTGTTTGCGAAACTGCGCGAGCGCCTCGTCCGCATCGCCCGCCTCGGCGACGACGCTGAGATCGTCTTCGAGTCCCAGCGATGCGGCGAGCCCGCTGCGGACGACGTGATGATCGTCCACGACAAGGATGCGGATGGGCTTCGGTTTGGGCATCGGAGTTTAAAGCGGCACGGCGACTTCGACTGTCGTGCCCGTGCCCGGTGCGCTGCGGAAGACGAAAGTGCCGCCGAGTTTTTGCACGCGTTCGCGCATCCCGATCAAACCGAAATGGCCCGGTGGCACGGGCGTCTCCGGGTCGCAGCCTGCGCCGTCGTCGTGGACGCGCAGGCCCGCCGTGTTGTCCGTGAACTCCAGCGTGATCGCGATGTGCTGCGCGCCGCCGTGCTTCACGGCGTTGGTCGTGGCTTCCTGCGCGACGCGCAGCAACTCGTGACGGATCGCGGCGGGAACGCGGTGCGCCTCACCGGTGCTGCGGACTTCGACCTGGCGCCCCGCGGTGAGGTTCGCGACGGCGGCGGAGATCGCGCTGGCGAGCGGTTGCGCGGCGTCGGTCGCATCGCGCAGATTCCACACGAAGCTGCGCGCGCCGGCCTGGAGCTGCTGCACCAGTCGGTGCGTAGCCATCAGCAAATCGCGGAGCGTCGAGTCCTCGGCGCGCGTCGCCGCTGCATCGAGGCGCAGGCTCACGCCGACGAGTTCCTGCTCCAGCGTGTCGTGAAATTCGCGCGCGATCCGCTGCCGCTCGTCGGCGACGGCCACGACTTCAACCTGCGAGCGGATGAGCGCGGTTTGCCGCAGCACCTGCCGCCGCAGGAGCGCGACCCACGCGAGCGCGAGCAGCACCAGTGCGAGCAGCGCGGAAGTGGCGATGGCGAGGCGCTGCGCAGTCCACCACGGCGGGCGGCGCAGCACTTCGATGTCGCTGCCGGGCGAGCGCACGAGCAGCTCGAACGTGCCCGCGCGGGTGTTGAAGCTGCGCGCGGGCTGCGTCGTCTCGGCCACGCGGCAGATGCCGGTGAGCCGCAGGCGCGCGCCGATGGACGGCACGGCGGCGTCCGGCGGGCACGGGTGGACGGTGGCGAGGAACACGGCGCCTTCGGCCTGCATCGCGAGCGCGAGCCGCTCACCTTCGCGCACCACGTCGCGCACGTCCGCTTCCACGCGCACGAGGTCCGCATCGTGCCGGCCGCTCAGCAAGTCCTTCATGCTCGCGTCGGCAGGCGGGATGTCGCCCGTCTCGCCGGTGCGGAGCGCGACGGCGTCGGCGAGTTCGGCGCTGAAGGTGCCCATCACGGGGAAGCCGAGTGCATCGACCACTTCGCCGGGCGTGAAGTCATCGCGGCTCGTCGTCCGCACGCGAAGTCCCTGGCCCGCGTCGCGCAGATACACGGCGATGCCGGGCTCGTGATGCATCACGGTGCCGCGCACTTTCACACGATGCCCAGCGCGACCTCCCGGAGCGAAGCGCAGCAGTTCCGCCGCCGGAGTGATGGAAGGCTCCGCGGGTGCGGGTTCGAGCACCGCGATGTCGGCAAGCGAGCGGAGGCGGAGGTGCGGGGACACGAGCTGGCGGCGGTCGTTGATAAAGCCGGCGGCGATGCCGGCCACGCGCACGGTTGCATCGACCAGAGGCGCGGCGGATTCGACGTCGCTCGTCACCGGGTAGAGCTCGATCGCGCCGTCGCCGAGCGCGAGCTTGATGACCGAGTAGTCCGCCATCGCGGTGACGGCACGGACGATCCCGCGCACTTCGATCCACTCGTAGTGAAACTGCCCGGACGCGAGCTGCTCGTAGCTGAGCGCGAGCGGCGCGGGCGGTTCGCCTTCGGCCAGCACGGTCACTTTTCCCGGCACGATGCCGGTGACGTAGAGCCCGGGAAACGTGTCGCCTTCCACCTCGATGCGCTGGCCGCTGTGAAGCTGAAATCGCGTCTGCGCGCGGATGAACGTGGCGCCGGTTTCGTCGCGGAGAAAGGTCGTGCCGTTCGCTTCAACGAGCGTGACGATCGCGCGCAGGCGCACGGGGTGGGGGAGCTTTGCTTCATCCGCCGAGAGCGCGCGGAGTTCCCGCGCGGTCGTGAGCAGGCGCGGCGCGTCCTGTGCGTGGGCGAGGAGCGCTGCCGCGAGGAAAGCTAGAACCCGAGCAGCCACGTCGCCGAGGTGACTCGCGAGGCGGGATGGCGCGGATCGCCGGCCTGCACTTCGGCGACGACCTGCGCTTTGCCGGCGTCCTTCACGAGGAAGATGACGCGGCGCGCGGCGTTGATGAGCGGGAAGGTCATCGTGAGGCGCTGTGGCGGCGGCTTTGGGCCGATCACGGGGATGACGTTGCGCGTGCTTTCATCGAGCGCTGGCGAGCCGGGGAAGAGCGACGCGGTGTGGCCGTCCGGGCCGAGGCCGAGCAGGAGCACGTCGTGGACGTAGCGCGCCTCGCCGCAGCGCATGGCGACGGCGGCGAGCTTCGCTTCATATTCGGCGGCGGCGGCGGCGGGATCGATCTCGCCGTGCATGCGGAAGACGTTTCCTTGCGCGATCGGTGCGGCGCTGAGCAGGGACTCGCGCGCCATGCGGTAGTTGCTGTCCTTGTCTTCGGGAGGCACGCAGCGCTCGTCGCCGAAGGTGATCTGCGTCTTCGCCCATGGGAAATCCGCGCCGCCTTCGGCCATCGCGGCATAGACGATTCGCGGCGTATCGCCGCCGGCGAGGCCGAGTCGGAATAAGCCGCGCTCAATGATCGCGGTGCGGCCGAGGTCGAGGATGGTGCGCGCGGCGTCGGTGGCGAAGTCGGCGATGTGGAGGGTCGTGTGTGTGTTCATTACATCATTCGGCACGGCACGGACCATTGCAGCCGCGCGGCGCCCGGGGTGAGGGCGGCAAGTTCGAGGAAGGTAAGCGAGGCCTTGCGGATGCGGATTTGCGTCGGGTCGCGCAGGCCGAGCAGGTGCGCGGCGAGTTGGGAGAAGTCCGGCTCGTGCCCGACGAGGATCACGCGATCGAACTTCACGTAGGCGCGCAGTTCGTCGAGTGCTGCCTCGGGATGCATCCCACACGCGGCCCAGCGCACGGTGACAAGCTCGGCGCGGAGATGCGTGGCGATGACTTCAGCCGTCTGCTGGGCACGGCGCACCGGGCTGGTGAGGATGAGGTCTGGCTCGAGATGCTGTGCCTCGATGAAGCGCGCGACTTTCTTCGCCTGGCCCTCACCCTTGTCGGAGAGCTTGCGGCCGTCGTCGCTCGCGGCCTCGGTATTCGCGTCTGCGTGGCGGAGAAGGAAGAGGTCCATCACATCACCATGCCTCCATCGACCGTGAGGCATTGGCCGGTGATGTATTTTGCCTCGGCGCTGGCGAGGAAAGCGACGGCGGCGGCGATGTCGCCGGGCTCGCCGAATTTCGCCATCGGGATGTTCTTCGCGACGGCGTCCTTGATCTCCTGCGAGAGCACGTCGGTCATGTCGGTGCCGATGAAACCGGGGGCGACGGCGTTGCAGGTCACGTTCCGGCTGGCGAGCTCGCGGGCGATCGTTTTGGTGAGGCCGATCAGGCCGGCTTTGCTCGCGGCGTAGTTGGCCTGGCCGGCGTTGCCCATGAGACCGGCGACACTGGCGATGTTCACGATGCGGCCGCTGCGCTGCTTCATCATCGGGCGCTCGACGGCCTGGATGAAGGCGAAGGCGCCCTTGAGATTCGTGTCGAGCACGGCGTCCCAGTCCGCTTCGCTCATGCGCATCGAGAGGCCGTCGCGGGTGAGGCCGGCGTTGTTCACGAGGATGTCGATGCGGGAGAAATCGGCAAGGATGCGCTCGACCAGCGCCTTCACCGCGGCGAAGTCGGCGACATCGACGGCGTAGGGGATCGCGAGCCCGGTGTGCCTGGTGTTGATCTCCTCGGCGGTCTTGTTGGCGTTCGGCTCGGTGCGGCTGACGACGGCGACGCGGCAACCTTCCCCGGCGAGGCGCAGGGCGATGGCGTGGCCGATCCCGCGGCCGGCTCCGGTGACGATGGCGACTTGGTTGGCGAATCTCATTTTGGGTTGGGGCGCGGAGTCTTGAACGCGCGTTCGCGAGTGCCAAGTGCGAATGTCGCCGCGTGGTGCGTTGACGCGGCGGAGACAGCGGCCTAAATCGCGGCTTCACTCTCAACACCTCAACAGAACACACGACCTATGGGCCTCATGGACTTCATCAAAGGCGAACTGATCGAAATCATCGAATGGACCGATGACTCGCGCGATACGCTCAGCTACCGCTGGCCGGACGACGACAAGGAGATCAAGCGCGGCGCGCAGCTCATCGTGCGCGAATCGCAGCAGGTGCAGTTCGTGTATCTCGGGCAGTTCGGCGATCTCTTCACGCCGGGCAAGCACGAGCTGGTCACCGACAACATCCCGATCCTCTCGACGCTCAAGGGCTGGAAATACGGCTTCGAGACGCCGTTCAAGGCCGACGTGTATTTCCTGAACACGCGCCTTTTCACCGGCAACAAATGGGGCACGTCTAACCCGGTGATGATGCGCGACAACGACTTCGGGATCGTGCGCGTGCGGGCGTTCGGCACGTTCGATTTCAAGATCGTGCAGCCGCAGATTTTCCTGAAGGAGGTCGCGGGGAGCGATCAGCATTTCCGGCTCGATGAGTTCGGTGACACGATGCGCTCGCGGATCGTGTCGCTCTTCAGCGAGGCGCTCGCGCAGGCGAAGATCCCGGTGCTCGACGTGGCTATGCGCTACACCGAGGTGGGTAACGCACTGCTGCCGCTGCTCAACGCGGTGACGGTCGGCAAATACGGGATCGAGTTCGCCACCTTCGTGCTGGAAAACGTGAGCGTGCCGCCGGAGGTCGAGCAGGCGATCGACAAGCGCTCGTCGATGGCAGCGGTGGGGAACCTCAACGACTACGTGAAATTCCAAGTGGCGCAGGGCATGGCGCAGCCGGGCGGCGGAGGTCCGGGCGGCTTCGCTGCGGAGATGGCCATCGGGATGCAGATGGCGCAGCAGATGATGCAGCAGCAGCAAGCCGCGCCGCCGCCGCTGCCGGCGGCGGCTTCCGCGGCCGCAACGCCTGAACTTCTCTCACCCGCCGATGCCGCGAAGGTCCTCGGCGTGAGCGAAGCCGACGTCCTCGCGACGATCGAGGGCGGCGACTTGAAGGGCAAAAAGATCGGCTCCACGTGGCGCATCACACGCAAGGCGCTCGACGAATTCCTCGCGAGTTGAGCGTGCTATTCACCGCCGAGCTTGGCAAAGCGGCGCTTCGGCGTTATCCGACCGGCCCTTTCATGCTCTCACATCGTTCCACCCGCCGCGCGGCGTTCTCGCTGCTCGAAGTGACGCTCGTCGTCATTGTCATCTTTCTGCTGATTCTAGCGCTCGTTCCGGCCTTCCGTGGAAAACGAGCCATGAAGCGCTATCCGGTGCTGCCGGCTGCGACGCCGGTGCCCCAGAAAGCCATCGCGACGCCCACCATTCACGACATCAAGAAGGCGGTGCCGGTTCCAAAGGCGACGCCGGACCCGATGTAGCGCGCGCCGCCGCGATGTCGGAGCTCACGGCCAGGCAAAAACTCTCGTGCCCATCATGCGGCGGTGAGGCGCAGTGGAATCCCGCGAAGCAGGCGCTGGTCTGCCCGTATTGCGGCACTGTGTCGCCGGCGCAGGTCGATGCCGCCACGGGTGAAATCACCGAGCACTGTCTGGTCACGGCTTTGCGCGGCATCGACGACAATCACCGCGGATGGGATGCGGAGAAGGTGTCGGTGAAATGCCAGAGCTGCCAGGCGGTGAGCGTCTTCGATCCGCACCGCGTGGCTCAGCGGTGCGACTTCTGCGGGTCATCGGCGATGATTCCCGTCGAGCAGCAGACGCGGCTCATTCGTCCGGAGAGCCTGCTCGAATTCAAGCTCGCCGAGCCGCAGGTCCGCGACACCGCGCGGAAGTGGTATGGCTCGCGCTGGTTCGCCCCGAATGCACTCAAGCGCCGCGCGCTCACCGACACGGTGCACGGCATCTACATTCCGTATTGGACGTTCGATGCGCAGGTCCACGCGGACTGGACCGCGATGTCCGGCGACTACTATTACGAGACGGAGAGCTACACGAACTCGAACGGCCAGCGCCAGACGCGTCAGGTGCGCAAGACGCGGTGGTATCGCACGAGCGGCGCGCTCGATCATTTTTTCGACGATGAACTCGTGCCCGCATCGAAGGGCGTGCAGCTCGAACTCCTTCGCCAAGTCGAGCCGTTCCCCACGATGAGCGACCTCAAGGCTTACGCCGCGGGCTTCCTCAGCGGCTGGGTCGTCGAGCAATACCAGATCGATCTCATCGCCGCCGCGCAGCATTCGCAGCAACAGATGGACACCAAGACTCGCTCGCTCTGCGCAGAGCAAGTGCCCGGCGATACGCACCGCGATCTCGAAGTGCAGGCCGACTATTCGCGGCAGAGCTTCAAGCACATCCTCGTGCCCGTGTGGCTGATCAGCTACACCTACGGGTCGAAAGTCTATCAAGTCGTCATCAACGGCTACACTGGCGTCATCGCGGGCAAGCACCCGCTGAGCTGGATTAAGATCACGCTGCTGGTGCTCGCTATTTTGATCGTCGTGGGATTCGTCGTCGCGGCGATGGGCGGGCAGTAGCGCGATGCCGCGCCGCGGCGGCCGATCACGGCGCGGGACTCAAATCGACCGCGCCGGCTTGCACGCGTCCGACGAAGAAGCCCGACGCAGTTTGCTGCCGCTGAAGGACGACGCCGGTGAAGGACGTGCTCCGCGCAGTCGGCGAGCTCGCGAAAACGCCGGTGAACTTCCCGCGGAACAGGCCGCTGCTGCGGACCAGCGAGAGCTTGAGCCTGTCGAGGTCCGGCGCGACCACCGTCACCCTGTTCGCGGTGTCGATGCTGAGGGCTTTATCCAGCGGGGCGACCAGGGCGCCAGCCGTGGCTTGGAAGCGGGCGTTCCCAGCGGCGACCACGGCGGGCAGCCCCGGCAGGATGCTCTGCCCGGCGGGGATCACGTAGCGTGATCCGCGCAGCTCGGTCGTGATGCCGCCGACCCAGCCCTGCGGATAGGTGGCGGGCGGCTTCGCGGCGGCGGTGAGGTCCGGGCGGAACCACAGCAGGTTCATCCCGTCGAGATCGCTCGCGGCGGCGGCGGCGTCTCGGAAGGTGACCTGTCCCGAGACGGAGCCGGCTTTCCTATAGAGCGGCACATAAAAGGGCAGCGCATTGCTGGCCGAGAGCGCGGTGCTGTAGCTGAATTTTGACCCGTCGGCGAAGGCGCCGATGAATTTGACCGCGCCACTGGTTCTGGCGATGAGCGTCGCATATCCGTCGCCCTGCGGGAAGGCACCGGCCGCCAGCCCGCCGTTGGGCGCGCCGCCCGCGAGGAAGCGGGCGGTGTGCCGGCCCTTGTTGCCGGCGGGATCGACGATGGAAGTGGGCGCCGCATTCAGCGTCGCGTGATACACCGCACGGTCGCCTCGCACGGTCGAGAGGGCGGCCGCGCCTTCGCGCAGCGTGCCGCGGAAGCGGTCGCCGTCCGCTTCGCTCACCAAGCGCAAGTCGAGCATCAGGCTCGACAGGCCCCTGCGTTTGAGTTCGGCGGCGGCGGCGCCTGCGGCGCCAAACCGGCCTGACCCATCGGAGCCAACGCTGCCCTTGAACACATGCGTGCGTCCTCCCTGGATAAGCTTCCCGGTGAATTTCCCGGTCCTGCTGCCCTTGACGGACAGCATCCCGACATTGCCATGCCCCGGCGTCTGGCCATCGGCGGTGACCGAGAGCCCGGCGTAGCGCCCCGCGAGTTGCGGCGCGCCAAGCACGCCGATCGCGAAGGTCCGCGCCGGGCTCGTGTTGCTCCCGCCGTCGGCGGTGCCGCCGGTGTCTTGCAGCGTCACCGTCACCGTCGCGCGCCCGCTGGCGACCGCCGCGGGCGTGAAGCTCAGCATTCCCTCCGGCGTGATCGTGGGTGCGGCGGCGAAGAGCGCCGCGTTATCCACCGTCACCGTGAACTGCACCGTCTGCGCCGCTTCGTCGGCTGGCCCTGGCGCGATGGCGCTCGCCCAGACGGGCACCGTCATCGCCGCGGAATTTTGCACGATGGTCTGGTCGGCGCCGGAGATGAAAACCGGCGGGTCATTGACCGGCGTGACCGTGATCGTGAAGGTCTGCGCCGCGCTGGTATCCACGCCGCCGTCAGCGCTCCCGCCGTTATCCTGCGCGCGCACCGTCACCGTCGCCGCGCCATTTGCATCCGGCGCGGGCGTGAAGCTCAACGTGCCATCGGTCGCGACGGCTGGTGCCGCGGAAAAGAGCGCCGCGTTGTCGTTCGTGACGAGGAAGGAGAGCGTCTGCCCTGCTTCGTTCGCCGGGCCGGTGGAAAGTCCGCTCGCCCAGCCAGCGGCGGTTTGCGCTCCGGCGTCTTCGAACACCGTGCGGTCCGTGCCCTTCGTAAATGCTGGCGCTTCATTGATCCCCGTCACGGTGATGGCGAAGGTCTGCACGGCGCTGGTGTCCACGCCGCCGTCAGCAGTCCCGCCGTCGTCGCGTATGCGCACGCTCACGGTTGCGCTCCCGAAAGCGTCCGCCGCCGGCGTGAAGGTCAGCGTGCCATTCGGCGCGACGGCCGGGGCCGCGGCAAAGAGCGCCGCGTTGTCGTCCGTGACGAGGAAGGAGAGCATCTGCCCCGCTTCCTCCACCGGTCCGGTGGAAAGCGCCGTGGCCCAGCCCGGCACGCTCTGCGCCCCGGCGTCTTCGAGCACGGTCTGATCCGCTCCCTTGGTGAAGCTGGGTGCATCGTTCACCGCGGTGATGCTGACCGTGAAGGTCTGCGGCGCGCTGGTATCCACGCCGCCGTTGGCCGTGCCGCCGGAATCCTGCGCGCGCACCGTCACCGTGGCCGAACCATTCGCATCGAGCGCGGGTGTGAAGGTCAGCGTGCCGTTCGCCGCCACCACGGGGGCCACGGCGAAGAGCGCGGCATTGTCATTCGTCACGACGAAGGAAAGCGTCTGCGTGGATTCACTCGCCGGCCCGGTGGAAAGCGCGGTGGCCCAATTGCCGACGCTCTGCGCGGCCGCGCCTTCGAGCACGGTTTGATCCGCGCCCTTGGTAAAGCTCGGCGCGTCGTTTACTGCGGTGACCGCGATGGTGAAGGTCTGCGCCGCGCTCGTGTTCACGCCGCCGTTGGCCGTGCCGCCATTGTCCATCACCACGAGCGTGATTGTCGCCGAGCCGTTCGCATTGGCCGCGGGGGTGAAGGTCAGCGTGCCGTTCGCCGCCACCGCGGGCCCGGCGGCAAAGAGCGCCGCGTTCGTGTTGCCCGTCACATTGAAGGAGAGCGTCTGACCCGACTCATTCGCGGGACCCGCTGAAATGCCCGTGGCCCAGCTCGCCACGCTCTGTGCACCGGCATCTTCGAGCACGGTCTGATCAGCGCCCTTGGTGAAGCTTGGCACGTCATTCACCGCGGAGACTGCGATGGTGAATGTCTGCGCTGCGCTCGTGTCCACGCCGCCGTTGGCCGTCCCGCCGTTGTCCGTCGCCACGAGCGTGATCGTCGCGGTGCCGTTGGCATTCGCTGCGGGGGTGAAGGTGAGCGTGCCATTGGCCGCGACCGCCGGCGCTGTGGAAAAGAGCGCTGCGTTCGTGTTGCCCGTCACGCTGAAGGACACCGTCTGCGCCGCTTCATCCGCGGGTCCGGCGGACGCACCGGTCGCCCACCCGGTCACGGTCTGTGCGCCGGCGTCTTCGAGCACCGTCTGATCCGCGCCCTTGGTGAAACTCGGCGCGTCATTCACCGCGGTGACCGCGATTGTGAAGGTCTGCGCCGCGCTGGTGTCCATGCCGCCGTTCGCCGTCCCGCCGTTATCGATCGCCACGAGCGTGATCGTCGCCAGGCCGTTCGCGTTGGCTGCCGGCGCGTAGGACAGCGTGCCATTGGCCGCGACCGCAGGCCCGGTGGAGAAGAGCGCCGCGTTCGTGTTGTTCGTCACGATGAATGTGACCGTTTGCGCGGACTCATTGGCCGGACCAGGGGAGATCGAAGTCGCCCAGTTTGCCACGCTCTGCGCGCCGGCATTCTCGAACACCGTCTGGTTCACTCCCTTGACGAAGCTCGGCGGATCATTGCCCGCGCCGACCGCGATGACGAACGTCTGCGCCGCGCTTGTATCCGCGCCGCCGTTGCCGGTCCCACCGTTGTCCGTCGCCACGAGCGTGATCGTCGCGGTGCCGTTGGCGTTGGCCGCCGGCGTGTAACTGAGCGTGCCATTAGGCGCCACCGCAGGCCCCGCGGCGAAGAGCGCCGCATTCGTATTGTTCGTCACCACGAAAGCGATCGTTTGCCCGGATTCATTCGCGGGACCGACGGAGAGCGAGGTCGCCCAGCCGGCCACGGTCTGCGCGCCGGCGTCTTCGATCACCGTTTGGTCCGCGCCCTTGGTGAAGCTCGGAGCGTCGTTCACCGCCGTGACCGCGATCGTGAAGCTCTGCGCCGCGCTCGTATTCACGCCGCCATTGGCCGTGCCGCCATCGTCCATCGCCACGAGCGTGATCGTCGCCACGCCATTCGCGTTCGTCGCCGACGTGTAGGTGAGCGTGCCATCCCCAGCCACGGCGGGTGCCACCGCAAAGAGAGCCGCGTTCGTATTCCCCGTGACATTGAAGGAAAGGATCTGTGAGGACTCGTTCGCCGGTCCCGTGGAGAGCGAGGTCGCCCAGCCTGCAACCGTCATAGCGCCCGCATCCTCGAGCACCGTCTGGTTCGCGCCTTTGACGAAGCTCGGCGCGTCGTTGACGGGGTTGACCGTGACGAGGAACGGGACGCTGGTGATGCGCCCATCGCCGTCGGTCACTCGGATCGTGATGGTCGCGGAGCCGTTGCCGTTGGCGACCGGCGTCACGCGCACCGTGCGCGCCGCGACGGCACCGCCGAAGACCACGTTGGCCACCGGCACCAGCGTCTCATTCGAGGAGAGCGCGCTCAGCGTCAGGCTCGTCGATGGGGTCACATCGTCGCCCACCGTGAGCGGCAGCAGCACCGTCTGGCCCTCTTCGTTGATCGTCTGGTCCGCGATTGCGGTCGCCGTCGGCGGCAGCGAGAGCGCGCCGCTGAAGTCCGTCTCGACGAAGACATCCGGTATGCCCGTGCCGCGCGACAGACCGATCAATCCATCGGTCGCGCCGATGGCGAGAATGGTGATGCGGATGCGTCCGTCGAAGAACATCTCGATCTGGAAGTTGTTCGAGTCGCTCCCGTTGGACTGCGGCACGTTCTGGAACGTCACCGCCACGCGGTCGGCCAACTGCCGCATGGTGACGGTGCCGCCGGCGCCCGGGTTGAGGTCATCGAAGAGCGCGGAGATGCGTGGCAGCGCAAAATGATTGACGAAGCTTTCGCCGAGGGTCGAGTCCCCGACGCCGAAGGTGATGTAACCATTGCTGCCGACGAAGAACGAACCGTAGTTCGTCTCGAAAAGGCTCACTTGCGCCCCGCCCGTTAGCGTGACGGACTGGAAGGAGTCGTCGCTCAAGCTGATCGTTGTGCCGCCGGTCGGGTCCGTGGGGAACGCGGCCGTGGCCGTCCGCGCCAGCAGATAGAAGCTGGGCGAGCCGTTAGGCAGCAAGGTGTAGGTCGCACCCGCCGTGTCGTTGGCGGTGTCGCTGAAAAGCTCCGTCAGGAAATCCGGCGCGCCGGCCACCACGTTGAACACATTGCTCGTCCCGGTGTGTCCGCCACCGCGATCCACCGTCAGCACAACCTGGTTGACCGGATTCGCGATCGTCACGCTGGCGATCGCTTCACCATCCACGAACCCCGAGATGCTCGTGGGCGTGAGCGGCACGTTGTTGCCGCCGCTGGCGGCGGTGAGCGCGACGCTGCCACCGAAGTTGAGCACCGGGTCGCCCGCCGCATCGACGGCGCGCACCGTCACCGCAAAGGGGTAAGTGGCAAATTGATCCGTCACCGGATCGATCTCGAACCGCGCCGGATCGTCGTCCTCGATCGTCACCGTCGCCATCGTCGCTATGAAGCCGGGGGCTGTCCCCGTCACCGTAGCGCTCGTGTCCGGCTCAGGGTTGAAGTCATCCACGATCGTCGCGTCGAAATCCACACTCGTCTCTCCCGCGAGGATGGTGACCGTGGCCGGCACGCTCAGCGCGGCCGGATTGTTCGAGCCGAGCGTCACGATGAGGTTTGCTCCCAGCGTGCCGGAGATGCTCACCGTGCCGGGCGCAGCGCCATCGCCTTCACCCACCACCGTGGGAAGCGAGAGGGCGAGGTTCGTATTCTCGTTGTCCTGCACGCTCATCGTCCCGCCTCCCGAGGTCCAGCCGGCGACGCTCGCGGTGATGCTGGCGTTTTGCGAGCCATCGATCGCGGTGTCGTCCACCACCGTCAGCGCAAACATCGCGGAGTTCTGCCCGGCAGGAATCGTGACGGTCGCGGGCACTTGCAGTTCGGTAGTGTCGTTCGAGGAGAGATTGACCGACACGTCCGCCGCGACATTGGCACTCGCGGTCACGGTGCCCATGAGCCCGGACTGGCCTTCCACGGCGCTGGGCGGCAGCGAGACCGTCAGGATCGCGGTTTCGTTATCGGCCACGACGGTGGTCGCGAGCCCGGTATCGAAGCCGAGAGCCAGGGCGGTGACGCTGACCGTGGGGGAGCCGTCGAGCAGCGTGTCATTCACCGCGCTGACGCTGAAATTCGCCGAGGTCTGGCCTGCGAGGATGGTGACCCCGGACGGCACGTTGAGCTGAATTGGGTCGGAATTGTTGAGCGTGACCGGCAGGTTGGCCGCCGCAGGCTGGCCGATGCTCACCGTGCCGTTCACCGATGCTGCGCCCTCGGTCACGACTGCGGGCAGCGTGGCGGTGAGCGTGGTGGCGCTGGAGGTCGTCAGGACCAGTTGCGTGGGGCCCGCGTTGCTGAACGCAAATATCCCCTCCACAATACCCGGCGTGCGGGCGAGCGTCGTCAACTGTCCACCCACGGCGAGTTGGCTGCCCGCGGCTGCCGTGACCTGGGAGATGAAGGCACTGTTCAGCGGGACGACGATGGCTGTCCCGTCGTCAGCCCCTGAAACCGTCCGGCTCCCGAAGACTGTCCCGTCTCCGAGGTCGGTGTATGCCGCCGTGCCGCCTGTGCCAGCGGTCAGGGTTCCGATGGGCGTGGACACTTGATGAAACTGGAGCGTCTCCGTGGCATCGGGGCTGACGTAGCCGCCGTTGGGATTGTCCAGCCGCAGTTCCGCCGACAGAATGGTCTCCCCCGGGGCCAGCGCCGGAATGGAGAACACGAAGAAGGAGCGGAAGGCCTGCTCGGATGTGCCGTCGTCCGCGAAACCGGTGAGGTAGTTCGTATTGGTCGGACCGTGGGTTCCAGCTTCCTGATACCAGCCTCGATCCGCCGCCTCGACGGTGTAGCCGGCGTCGTCGTTGTCCTGCACGGTCATCGTCTGGTTGCCCGAGGTCCAGCCTGCCACGCTGGCGGTGATCGTGGCCACCTGGAGTCCGTCGTTGGCCGCGTCATCCTCCACCGTCAGCGGAAACGTCACCGAGTTTTGCCCGGCGAGGATCGTCACCGTTGCTGGCACCGTCACTTCGCTCACGTCACTGGAAGCGAGCGTGACCTCGACGTTAGCCGCCACATTTGCGCTGGCCGTCAACGTGCCGGCCAGACCGGTCTGACCTTCCACGCCGCTGGCCGGCAGCGTCACGCTAAGGACCGCGTTTTCGTTGTCGATGACCACGATCGAATCGGCGACACCGCCATAGCCAGCGGCCGAGGCATTTACCGCCACGGTCGGCGAGCCGTCGAGCAGCGTGTCGTTGACCGCAGAGACGCTGAAGGTCGCCGAAGTTTGCCCGGCGAGGATCGTCGCTGACGCCGGCACGGTCAGTTGCGCCGGATCCGCGTTGACCAGCGTCACGACCAGGTTCGAGGCCGGCGCAGGGTTCGCCGTCACGGTGGCGGTCGCACTGCCGCCCCCTTCGGTCACGCTCGCGGGCAGGGTGACGGTGAGCACACTCGACGGGTATGCGCTGAAGTCGCTCTCGACAAAATCCGGCGGCGTCCCCAATCCGGCGGAAAGCCCGATGAGCCCGCCCTGCGCGGTGATGCCGAGGATGGTGATGCGAATTCTGCCGTCGAAGAACGCTTCGATCTGGAAGCTGTTCGAGCCGCCGATGGAGAATTCAGGCACACTTTGCCAAGTGACCGCGATGCGATCCGCAAGCTGGCGATAGGTGACCGTGCCTCCGGCGCTCGGATTCAGATCGGCAAATAACGCGGAGATTCGCGGCAGAGCGAAGTGGGTGGCTATAGAGAGGCTGGAATCCCCGGAGCCGAAGGTGAGGTAACCGTTGCTGCCGACGAAGATCGTGTCGTAGCTCATCCCGTAGAGCTGCGCCTGCGCGCCGCCGGTCAGCGCCACGGCGAGGGAAGAATCGTCGCTCAAACTCAGCGGGGTGCCCCCGGTCGGATCCGTGGGAAAGACGGTGGCCAGCACGCGGACCACGCCATAAACGTCGGCAGATCCGTTGGGAGTGAAAAGCCAGCTTTGATTGGCGGTATCGTTCGCCACGGTGTCGAATGCTTCGGTGAAATAATCCGGCGGCGGGCCGATGCGGAAAGTGTAGGCGACTGTCCCGTAGCTGGTCGCGCCGTCTTGAAGCTGGAGCGTGGCGGTGAGGGTGCTGCCGATGGCACCGGTGCCGGTGAAGGAAAATACCCGCGTGACGCTGCCTCCCACCGCGATCGCACCATAGTTTTGTGGCCCGCTGGGAGCGGTGATCCCGCCCGTGGCTTGCAACGTCGCGGTGAGATTGCCGAACGCTTGGTCACCGGCATTGGTGAGTGCGAAATTGACCGTGACGACTTCACCCGGGTCGATGTAGCCGTTCGTAGGCAAAATGCTCTCGGCGGTGATAACGGCGCCATTCGCCGCTGGGACCGGGCCTGCTGCCAGGCGAAAGCTAAATGTCACGTTTCCGAGATTCGTCGCTCCATCGGTCAGGCCAAAAGTGGCTGTGAGCACGCCGCCAGGCGTCCCGCTGGCTGTGAATGAAAACGGCACCGTGGCCGATTGACCCACCGCCAGCGCTCCGTAGCTCTGGGGACCGGAGCCGGCCGTCACGCCGCCGGAATTCTGGAGCGTCGCGACCACGTTGCCGAGCGCGGTGCTCCCCGCGTTTTGCAGGGTGAAGTTGACCGTGACCGTCTCGGTATGGTCGATCAACCCGTTCGCGGGACTGAGACTCTCGGCCAAGATCGCCGCGCCATTGGGCACCACGGAGGCCGTCCCGGCGGGAAGCGCGCCGAAAGCCACCAGCGCAAAGTCCTGATCGAGGGCGTCGGCATCGCCGGGCACGCCATCCGAGTTAATGTTGCTGGCCGTGACGGTGACCGTGACGGCGCCGCTGAAACCAGCCGGGAGGAAAACGCTTTCGGCATTGTTTCTCGGATCGGCGACGCCCCCCGTCGTCGAGTTGGCACCGGAAAATACATTTCCCCGATACGTGGTGCCGCCCGCGACGACCGTCAGGTTGAGGTCGTTGTTGTAGGCGTTCCCCGTGGTCGAACCCGGCGCATCGGTCCACGCGATGGTCACGCGCAAAGGTTTCGCGGAATCGACCACCGCAAGGTTGAACACGCGCGATTGGCCGGTGGCCGTGAACTTGTCGGCGGCAAGCTGATCGCGCAGAAAGCGCGCGGCCGTATCGAACGCCATGCCGAGGTTCATTTCGCCGATGCCCTGGCTATTGGAAGGCAGGGTGTCGTTGGCGCTCACTCCCGTCAGGTAACGGGAGGTATTCATCAAAAGGCTCTTCGTCATGGCCGGGCTGGGCGCGGCCAGGTTTCGGTTCAGGAAATACTGGCGCACCAGCGCGGCGCCGCCGGCGACGCAAGGCGTGGAATGGCTGGTCCCGCTCGAGGCGGTGTAAAATTGCTGCGTGCTCCCGTCCCCTGGGAAAAACGCGCTGCCCAAAATACCACCGGAGACTCCGGTCCCATCGAAGAGAGGGTCGGCGGTGCCGGTCGGACCGGGGTTGGCCGTCTGCCAGACGCCGCCGCTGACGTGCGTCCCCGGGGCCACGATTTCCGGCTTCGTGCGACCGTCGGCACACGGCCCCCGGCTGGAAAAGGAGATGATGTCATTCGCATTATCGGCGCCGGTATCGCCGATCCCGCTTCCATCCGCGCCGCCAAAGGCCTGCACATTCTCCGCGGCCCCGACGCTGATCACATTCTTCGCAGTCGCCGGGCTGCCGACGGTTCCCGCGCTGGAACCCGCGTTGCCGTTGGCGAAGACGATGACCATTTCCTGATTGCCGGCATTGGGCACCGCAGCGTCCGACGGCTGGGCATCGCGGACCAGGGCATCGTAACTCTGCGAGTCGATGTTGTAAGCGCCACTGGTATTGGCTCCCCAGCTATTCGACGAAACCCGGGCGCCGTCGCGGTAGGCGCGCGCTTGAAGATCCTTGTAGTCTGGAAACGTGAAACTGTTCGGATCGAAGATCGTCGAGGATCCCACCCGGACAAACGGAGCCACGCCGAGACCGTAGCGGAAACCAGATGCATCCTGATGCGGGAACCCCGTCAGGTTATTGTATCCACCGATGATGTGAGCGTTCAAATTGCCGTGACCATCGACGGCTTGGATCGTCGATCCGCCGTTGGGAAAACCTTCGAGTCGATTATAGACGACGCGGCTGTTTCCCGGCCGCACGCCGCCGCGATAAAGACCGAAATGATTGGGAAACGGTGTTCCGTTATCGATCCCGCTATCGGTGATATCGACGGCGAACCCGCTGACGCTGAACTGATTTTGGTCAAAGCTCTTCCCACTCAACCACGCGAGGTAGCCCGGGCCGGAGGGGATGTTGCCCGACAGGTTTCCGGCGATGATTTGATCCTGCCGTTCATCGAACTTTTCGGGGATGAAATAGGGTTGAATGGAAATGACATCGGGACGCGCGGCGACCTCCGCGAGACGCTCCGGCGGCAATGGGGCCACGACATCGTGATAGTTCAATTTTTCCTCGGAGCGAACCAAGGGGCCTGTGGCGACGGCTTGGATGGCAGCGATGGTCGCGGGATTTGCCTGCGGGTCGGCGACCATTTGCACGGCGAAGTAAGCCGTGCCGATCTCCCGTTGCTTGCCCGCGCCATCCGTGGTTCTCGCCGCGGGATCGATCTTGTAGGAGTCCTGGTAAGCGCCCTGCCAATCCATGAGCGAGGCCAGCAATGAGCCGGTGGCCGGCACGCTGGCCGAACGGATGGCCGTCCCATTGCCGTAGATTAAATAGGCATTGTTTGGGAGATAGGTCACCACTTCTACGCCAGTCTTCCTCAGATCCGCGATCCATTCCGGCTTCACCGGCCCAACGAAGTGGATGAGGTGCAGGCGCTTCCCAGCGGCAAACCCCTGCTGGGTGGCCGGCGCAGGCCGGACCGTGGTATCGATCGGGCCGGAGTTGAGGAGAATCCTGTCATCCTCATCGCGAGGTTCGGCGCCCTCTTGCACCGCGAGGGCGGCCAGATTGGGTGACGCAGCAGGAACGGCAATGAGTTGAAACCCGCCGTAATCC
Organism: Verrucomicrobiota bacterium; assembly: GCA_009885995.1. Taxonomy (GTDB): domain Bacteria; phylum Verrucomicrobiota; class Verrucomicrobiia; order Chthoniobacterales; family Chthoniobacteraceae; genus VFJQ01. The sequence goes on along the minus strand of VFJQ01000045.1, from coordinate 12,441 downwards.
ACGAGGAGTTTTCCACCGCCGGCAACGAGTCGCGCTGCGGTCGCCGGGTCGGAAACGCGAAACTTGCGTGTCCCGCCGTTATTCGGCGTCTGCGAGACCGCCACGTTGACGAAAAGCACGAGCGCACCTACGCGCAGGCTCAGCTTCTGCATGGACCGGAAACTGGTCCGGGCCGCCTTCAAGACCAAGCCTGCCAGTTTGGAATTCCACGACGTGACGATACGAGTATTCATTGACCTGATTCGGTTAAGTTCTCGGATTTGAATGCCTGCCACTCATCCGACATCCGGAAACCTCCGGGCCTCCGCAAACGCCGAATGAAATACAGGTAATGCCCGCGGTTGCTATCGGCCCGCTCACGGTGAGGCAAACTTTTATTGATTCGCTTTGGGTCTGATACCCCGAAGCTTGCTTCGTTTTAATTTTGTGGTGGAGCATCATTGTCTTCAATGCCTCGGGGCTTGCCCCGAGGAGGGTTTACTTTTTTGGGCCTCCCATTCTGCTTCGCTCCACACCCTTTTCTTTTTCCCAATCACCGCGCAGGGTGCGCCGCCGATGCACACCTTGATCCATTCGCTTCAGCAAAATAACGACCTCACCGCGGAGGAGGTCGAGCACGCCGTCGCGCAGCTCACCGACCCCGGCTTGCCCGGCGAAGTGAAGGCCGATTTCCTCGCCGCGCTTCGGGAGAAAGGCGAGAGCGCCGGAGAGATCGCCGCGTTCGCGCGCTCGCTCCTCGCGCGCGCCGTGCCGACGGGGCTCGATCCCGCCAAAGTGAGCGGACCGATGCTCGATGTGTGTGGCACGGGCGGCGACAAGCTTGAGCTATTCAACATTTCCACGGCCGCGATGTTCATCCTCGCCGCCGGCGGCGCGTGCGTGGTGAAGCATGGCAACCGCGCGATCACCTCGAAGTGCGGCGGCGCGGACGTGCTGGAGGAGCTGGGCGTGAAGATCGACCTGTCGCCCGAGCGGCTGCGTGAGTGCGTGGAGCAGCATGGGCTCGGGTTTGTCTTCGCGCCGGCGTATCACCCGGCGTTCAAGGCCATCGCTCCCGTGCGCCGGGCGCTGGCGGAACAGGGGATTCCGACCGTCTTCAACCTCCTCGGCCCGCTGCTCAATCCCGCGCAACCGGCGTATCAACTTGTCGGCATTTTCTCGCCGGTGCTGCTGCCGAAGTATGCCGCGGTGCTCGCGCTGCTGGGCCGCGCGCGAGCGTGGGCCGTGCATGGCAGCGGGATGGACGAGCTGTCGCTCTGTGGGCCGAGCGAGGTGTGCGAAGTGGCGGATGGCCTCGTCTCGGAGCGTCGCGTGGATCCGCGCGAGTTCGGGCTGGCGTTCTGCAAGATGGAGGACTTGCGCGGAGCCGGTCGTGTGGAGAACGCGCGCATCCTGCTCGCGATCATCGAAGGCGAAGAGCGTGGCCCGCGTCGCGACATCGTGCTGCTGAATGCCGCCGCGGGCTTTGTCATCACCGGGCTTGCACCGGACCTGGGCGAGGGACTTGCGCTTGCCCGCGAGCAGATCGCCAGCGGGCGTGCTCGCGCGAAGCTGGACGCGTTGCGGAGCGTCGTGTGAGGTGGGCGCACTGTGATGCGCTTCGCCCCAATCATCTTCCTCGTCACCACGGCCTGCGCCGCAGAGTTCTTCGTTTCACCCCAGGGCAGTGACAACGCCGCGGGCACGCCGGATGCGCCATTTGCCACGCTTGCTCGTGCTCGCGACGAGGCGCGCAAGCATCGCGATGAACCGCGCACGATCACGCTCCGTGGCGGCATCTACGAATTGCCGCACGGTTTCGCGCTGAGCGCTGACGATTCCGGCACGGCGTGGCGCGCGCAGGCTGGTGAGAAGCCCGTGCTCATTGGCGGGCGCAGCGTGGGCGGGTGGGAGCCGTGGCGCGACGGCATCATGCGGACGCAGCTCGACGTGAAGGACGTGCGGCAGCTCTTCTTCGCCGGCAGCCGCCAGCCGCTGGCGCGCTACCCAAACTTCGACCCGAAGAATCCCTACGGCGGCGGCTGGGCTTATGCCGACGGTGTGATGTGGCCGATGTATGTCGAGAACCCCGACGAGAACAAACACACGGTCCTCGTGAAGCAGGAGGACTGGCGCACATGGGAGCACCCCGAGGACGTCGAGGTGTTTAGCTTCCCGCGCTACAACTGGTGGAATGACCTCACGCGCGTGAAGGCTGTCGATGCGGAGGCGCGCACCGTCGCTCTTGCCCGCGACGGGAGCTACGCGATGCGCGGAAACGATCGTTACTATTTCCAAGGTGCGATCGAGGAGCTCGATACGCCGGGCGAGTGGCACTTCGACCGCCGCACGCGGACGCTCTATTTCAAACCGCCCGCGGCACTCGACACGCCGGTCACGATCCCGACGACGCGCGAGATCGTGAAGATCGACGGCGCGGAGAACGTCACGATCCGCGGGGTGACGTTCGAGTGTGCGGATGGCGCCGCGATAGCGCTTACGAAGTCGAACCGCTGCCGAATCGTCGCCTGCACGATTCGCAATGTCGGTGATTTCGGCGGCAACGGCGTGAATGTGAACGGCGGCACGGACAACGGGATCGTCGGCTGCGACATCCACGACACGGGTCGCAGCGGCGTGAGCCTCAGCGGGGGCGAGCGCAAGACGCTGAGCGGAGCGGGGAACTTCGTGGACAACTGCTACATCCACCACGTTGGCGTTTTCTATAAGCAGGGCGTCGGCGTCGCGCTCGACGGCGTCGGGCAGCGCGTCTCGCACTGCCTCATCCACGACACGCCGCGCTTCGCGATCCAGTTCACGGGCAACAGCCACGTGCTCGAATACAATCACATGCGCCACCTCGCGCTGGAGACCGAAGACGTGGGCGCGACCTACTGCGGCGGGCGCGATTGGATCAGTCCGCGCGGGACGGTGATCCGCTACAACTTCATCCACGACGTGCTGGGCTACGGGTGGAATGGGAAGTGGACCTCGCCGTATTTCGCGTGGGGCATCTACCTCGACGACAACTCGGGCGGCGTCGATGTGATCGGCAACATCGTCGCGCGATGCGGCCGCTCGCTCATGCACGGTCACAGCGCGCGCGACTGCCGGGTGGAGAACAACGTGTTCGTCGAGGGCGGGCTGCGGCAGTGGGAGTTCAATGGCTGGACGACGCAGCACCGGTTCTGGACTTCGCACCTTGAGTCGATGGTGAAGGGCTACGAGTCCGTGGTGAACGAGCCCGCGTGGAGGTTCATGCGCGGGATGCAGTTTCACCCCGCCGATCTGCCGGACAGCGAAGGGCGCGTGATGTCGGGGAACGTCTTCCAGCGAAACATCATCTCGTGGAAAAACCCGGAGGCGCGGGCGCTGAACGTCGTCGCCTTCAACGCCGACCGGAACATTTTCGACCACAACCTCTACTGGCACGATGGCCAGCCGATGAAGACGGGCGTGAAGAAATCCGGTCGCGTGATTGGCGCGAACCTCGTCAGCAATCCCGGCTTCGAGGACGGCGAGCCGGGCAAGCTCCCGACGGATTGGACGTGGCAGATTCGTCCGAAGCCGGACGCCGTTGCTGCGCTCGTTGAGGACGAAGGCCACCGCGTGCTGCGCATCGATTCGGCCTTCAACCACGAGAAGAAGCGCGACAATTTCCCGATCCTCATCGGCCGTGAGATCGAGCTGAAGCCCGGCACGTCGTTCCGCTTGCGTGCGCGGCTGCGCACTGACCGCGAGAGCGCGAAGGCCGGGCTGCTATTGCAGTGCTGGATCGCCCCGCGCGATGGCAAGCCGGCGCACTTCTGGGGCAGCTCACCGCAGGATGTGAAGCTCACGGCGCGGTGGCAGGAGTTCGAGTTCGCCTTCAGCATCCCGGCGAAAGGCGAGCGGGGCTGGCACGAGGAGATGAAGAAGTTTCGCGTCCGTCTGGACTGGCCGGCGGAGCAAGGGGCGCTCTTCGCCGACGATATCGTGCTGGAGGAAACCGAGTCGCTCGATGAGTGGCAGAGCTGGCAGACGATGGGCGATATGCACAGCGTCGTCGCCGATCCAAAATTCCTCGCGCCGGAGAAGGACGACTATCGACTCGCTGCCGATTCGCCGGCTTGGGCGCTCGGCTTCCAACCCATCCCGGTGGAGAAGATCGGCCCCTACGCGAGCGACGAGCGCGCGAGTTGGCCGATCGTCGAAGCGGAGGGCGCGAGAGAGCACCCGCTCAGCCCTTGAGGTGCGCTAGACCCAGCGGGGAGACTCCGTCTGCGCAGCCGCCGGGGCGGAGTGCACGAGGCGCGTGCAGACGAGGAAGAGGCCGGTGAAAAACACGTCGCTGAGGAGCGTGTTGCGGAAGAAAGCGAGCGTGGGCGGATAGCCGGGGAGCCCGCCGGTGAGGGCTTGCGCCCAACCGGCGAAGGTCTTCGCGTAGCCGGGTTCGGTGAGCCACGAGGCGGTGTTGGTGACGAAGTAGAATGCAACCGAGCAAAGCGCGCTGGCACCGAGGACCATGAGGGCTTGCGGATTCCGGCGCAGCGACCAGCCGGCGCCGGTGATGGCGGCGAGGACGGCGTAGCGCGCGAGCATTTCCACGCTCACGAGCGGGAAACCGTAGTATTGGTTGAGGACGACATCGGTGATGAGCAGAGCGACGAGCGGGAGGGCGAAGGCGGCGCGGCGCGGGAGCGCGAGCGCGCCGCAGAGGGCGATCGCGGAGAGGGGCGCGAAGTTGTGCAGCCAGGAGAAGTCATCGCGATGGCCCATGCCGAGGATGAGGCGCCAGGCGATGGCGAGAGCGAGGAGTGAGAACGCAGCGATCATGTGTGGAGAACTTTCGCTGCAATGCAGCGCGAGAGGCAATGATGAAGTTTTAGCGCAGCGAGAGCCACGCGGTCTTGGCGGCAAACTCGGCGGGGATATCGGAGAGCGGGGGCTCGTGGTGGAGTTCGCCGGCGCGGCGGGTCAGCTTCAGGGTGCTGCGGGCGATCAAATCGAGATCGCGCGAGGTGAGGCGCGTGCAATTGGTCGAGAGGAGGATACGGGCGTTGCGCTCGGCGACTTCGAGCGCAGCGGTGAGGAGATCGGGAAAATCGTTTTCGACCTGCCAGCGGCGACCGCGACTTCCGCGCGAGAAGGTGGGGGGATCGAGGATGATGGCGTCGAATCGCTCACCTCGACGGGCGAGGCGCGGGAGCACATCGAGCGCATCGTCGGCGATGAATTGATGGCCGGTTTGGGGGAGTCCGTTGAGGGCGAAGTTAAGTTGTCCGCGGTCGAGCGACTTTTTGGAAAGATCGACGCTCACGGTTTCGGCGCCGGCGCTCGCGGCGACGACGGAGAAGGAGCACGTGTAGGCAAAGGTGTTGAGCAGGCGCTTGGGCGCAGCGGAGCGGAGGAAGGCGCGGTTCGCTCGCTGATCGAGGAAGAGACCGGCGGAATACCCGGCAGCGAAGTCGAGACCGTAGTGGAGGCCGGCTTCGAGGACGGTCGTGTTGAGCGGAAGCGTGGGATCGCCTTCGATCAATTCGGGTTCAGCGCGGTCGTCGTTTTGCCTCGGGAGAAAGCGGGCGAACACGCGGCGGACGGGGAGGGAATGCAGAGTGGTCCAATCCGTCAGCTCCTGGCGCGCAGTGGCGAGTCCCTCGGGGCTTTGGTAGCTGATGAGCACGTCTCCACCGAGCCACTCGATCCACGTGCGGCGGCTGGACGCGAGTCGGTGGGCATTCGTCTGCGCGGCGGCGAAGCGGGGCACGAGCGCGGGATCGATCCAGCGGAGGCAATCGGGAGCAGGCGCCGGCGGGCGGGTGGGTCGATACATGGCGAGGGATGAGAAGCCATTGCGGAGTGCTGTCAAATCCACTACGGTTCGCGCCTTTTCCAAAAACCATGCGCCCGCACGCCCTCTCGCTCCTCGCTATCCTCGGCTTTGCCGCTTCAGCGGCCTACGCCGAAAGCGGGGATGCTTCCGACCAGTTCCTCGACGCTTTCCTCAATTTCCAAAAGGGTGAGAAGGCTGAAACCAGGGGCGATGCACGTGGCGCGGTCACGGCTTACAACCGGGCGATCGATGTCCTCGACGGGGTCTCGTCGCGCTGGCCCGACTGGAATCCGGCGATCGTGAAACACCGCCGTGACAAGGCTGCGGAGGGCGTGGCCCGCTTGCAGCCCGCGGGCAGCGGGAGCAGCGGTTCCCGCCCGGCGCCTGCCTTGCCGGTGGAGCCGGATTTGCCGGCTCAGCCCGACAATCCGCTCCCGCCAGATTCGGGTTTCCCCGCGCCGTCCGCGCCGACGCGTTCGAGCCGGAAGGGCGGTGGTGGTGATCCGATCCAGGAGATCCAAAGCCAGATCGAGAGCCTGCGGAACGATTTGAGCGGGACGAAGGAGCGGCTCGAAAAGGCAACGCAGGAGAAGGAAGATCTCGCGAAGAAATACGATAAGGCGCTCCGCGACGCGAAGGAGATGAGCGACAAAATGGAAGTCGTGCAGAAGCGAGCGGATCGTGCGGAGACCGCACTGCTCGATGCGGAGAAGACGGGGACGAAGAGCAGCACCGAGGTGGCGGCGCTGCGCAAGGAAGCGGCTGACGCGAAGAAGGCGCTCCGCAAACTTCAAATCGAGCGCGACGCTGAGGCGGAGCTCAACGAGCAATTTGCTGGGCGCATCGCAGCGACCCGGAATCAACTCACGGACACCACGAGCACTCTCGAGGCTGCGCGGAAGGAATCCGCCGATGCGCGGAAGCAACTCGATCAATCCAATCGCGAGAAGGGCGAACTCCAGGTGAAGCTGAGCAAGGTGCAGGAGCAGATGCTCAAGGCCACGAGCGAGCGGGATGAGGCATTGGTGCAACTGGGCAAGATGAAGGAAGCGACAAAGAATGTGGACAAGTTGCTTACCGAAAATACGCAGCTCATGGCGAAGCTGCAGGACGCTGAGATGCAGATCTCGACCTTCAAGGTCGAGGGCGGGGAGAAGGACAAGAAGATCGCCGAGCTGACGAAGGAAGTAACCACTGTGCGCAGTCAGTTCGCCGACGTGCTGAAGCAGAGCGCCGACTACCAGACGCAGATGAATGACCTGCGCAAACAACTCGACACGCAGGCGAAGGAACTCACCGCCGTGAAGACCGAAACGGGGGCCGGCATCGGCGAGCGAAAGAAACTCGCCGACGAAAACGACCTCCTTCGGGGAATCGTGCTGCGGCAGCAAAAAGAGCAGGCCCGGCGTGACCGGGTGAAGAAGCTGGTGCTGGAGCAGTTCGCAAAGATGGAGATCCATTCGAAGGCGCTCAGCGATCAGGTTGAATTGCTGGGCAGCCCGGTCGTGAACCTTACGGACAAGGAGCGCAGACTTTTCAAGGAGCCGCAGCTCTCGATCAGCGACACCGATGTGACCTTTACGGCCCCGGCCCCTACAGCCGCGGTGGCGATGCCTGCGCCCACCGTGGAGGCGAAGATCGCAACGCCTGCGCCTGCTGCGACGCCGGTGGCGATCGCGAGCGAGGCCACGCCGAAGCCGGAGCCGAAACCTGCGGCAACGAAGGTCGCCGAAAACAAGGTCGCGCCGGAACCGGCGAAAGCCGTTGAAACCGCGAAGGCGGAACCGGCGATCAAGCTCGAAGCACCATTGCCCGAATCGCTACCGGACATCTCGCTTGGCGCGCAGAAACCGGACAAGAATGCGGATCTCGCGAGCGCGAAGTCCCCCGCGGGGCTCACCAATCCGGCCGCGGAGACCAAGCTGACAAAGGCGCCGATCGAAGGCGACCTCCCGGCCAAGGATCCAGCCGGAGCGAGCAAGGCGAGCGGCGAGCCCGGGGTCTCGACGGCGGCCAAGCCCGCCGTGCCGCCGGATCTCGTCGGTTTGGCGCGCGAAGCGAAGGATCATTTCGAGCGCGGGAACTATCGCGATGCGGAGAAGATTTACGACAAGGCGCTCGCGAAGGCGCCGAACAATCTCTACGTCCTTTCAAACCTCGGCGTGGTCCGCTTCCGGCAGCAGAAATACAAGCTCGCGGAGGAGGCGTTCAAGAAAGCCATCGCCGTCGCTCCGGAGGATGATTTCAGCCACTGCACGCTCGGGATCGTCTTCTATCAGCAGGGCAAGTTCGACGATGCGATCCAGTCGCTCACTCGTGCGCTGGCCATCAATGCGAAGAACCCGACCGCGCACAATTACCTCGGGATCACCGCGAGCCAGAAGGGCTGGCAGGAGGCCGCGCAGAAGGAACTCGAGACGGCCACGGCGATCGATCCGACCTACGCCGACGCGCACTTCAATCTCGCGGTCGTGTTTGCCACCCAGAGTCCGCCGAACAAGGACGAGGCGCGCAAGCACTACAAGCGCGCCGTCGAACTGGGTGCCGAGGCCGACAGCGCGCTCGAGCAGTTGATCAAATAGAAGCGCCAGCCGAGTGAAATCCCCCCCACTCGCGCTGATCAGCATCGTCTTCGCGCTGTCGGCGTGGGCGGTCGATGCGGACTACAAACAGATCTTGGTGACGTCCCGCGATGGGTTCGTCGAAGTGCGTCTGCCGCTGACCAACGTCACCGGTCCGGCACGGGTGAAGCAGCGCGCCGCGGATGGTTTCGGCGTGCCGATCGCGCCTTCACGGACCAATCTCGATGGAAGTTGCTACATCGAGTGGCAGATCAGCTACGACACGACGGCGGCGGATCATCCTTCAATCGTGCGAGAGGTGAAATTCCAGCGCGATGCGCGGACCAAGCACGGGTGCGAGCTGACGAAGATCCTCGTCTGCGCGCTCGATCAGCGCGTGTTGACCCGCGAGACCCTAAAGAATCTCCGGGGCGAGCTCGACGAGTTGCGTGCGGTCGATCTCGAGTCGGCGGAGAAGATCGCCCTGCAGCCCGAGGCAGCACGCGGGGAGGGGATCCCAGCCGAGTTCGAGCGGTTCACGCAGAAGGTTCCGCAGTTCGTATCGTCCACTCCGGACGGAAGCGTGGAGATCCAGTTCAAGCCGAAGCAGCGCGCGGTCGGCTACCAGCCGATGGTGTATGTCTGCCTGCCATCGAAGTCGTGGTGCCAGCCCGGCGGCACGCCGCGGGCGGCGGGGCATGCGCGGGTGAAGGAGACGGTGGCTATCCGCTTCGGCCCCGCGCAGCGGGAGCTTTTGCTCTCGATCGTCCGCGCGTTTGGGATCGCGTCGCGGGAACACAACGAGGACCTCTCGAAGATCCTCGACGCGATACTCGGAGCTACGGCTGCCCGGCGTATTTGAAAAGGAACAGCTCCGCGCTGTTTCCCTCGGCGTAGTAGAGCTTGAGCGCACCGTCGTGATTGCGCAGATCGGTGGGCTCGGCGGTGCTGGCGCGGCGGCTGTGAAGCTGGCGGACGCCTAGATGCTCCTGCGCGAAGAGATCGCCCCAGATCTCGGCGCGCACGGCGCGCTTGGCGCGTTCGACGAGCAACTCGGCGAGGGCGTCGCGCTCCATCTCCTCGTAGGTCACTTTGAAGGCCGCTTCGATCTTCGCGTAGTTCTGCCCGGGATCCTCGGTGAGACCGGGAGTCGGCTTCTCCTCCCAGGTGCTCGTCACGATTCCCACGCGGATGCGCGGATCGACGCCCGCGTCGCGGCTCAGGTGCGAGGTGCTGTTGAGCGAAGTGCGGAGGCGGCCGAAGGGCGGCGCTTCGATCGTGAGCCAGAGCCGGTCGTTATTGGCGGGATCCTCGAGACTCTCCCGATCGACCGCGTAAGGCACGCCGATCACGTGGACGAACTTCGGCGGCGAAGTGCGAATCCTCTCGAACAGCAATGCGCGGGCGTCGGGACGGCGAGAAGGCATGGATAGTGATCAGTGGCGTTTGGTGCCGGTGACGGAGCGACCGCTGCGGCCGCGCTTCGGGGCAGCGGGCTTATCGAGGTTGGTGCGGTGCTCGATCTTATCGACCTTCCCGTGCTTGAGATACTGCTGCCGGATCGCCTCCAGCATCGCATCGCGCCGGCCGTAGAGGCGCTTGAGCTTGCGCGGCTTGGCCCGGCTGAGGGCATAGGCAGTGATCAGCGGCAGCGTGATCGTGGAGTCGCAGTAGCACACCACGCAGTCGGGGAGATTCTCCGGGTCCACCTTACCCCAACTCACCGCCTCGGCGGGCGTGGCACCGCTGAGGCCGCCGGTATCCGGACGGGCGTCGGTGCATTGGAGGAAGTAATCGTGCCCCCGCTCCTCGATGCCCATCACCTCCTGGATCTGCGGCTCCGTCTGGAGCATGAAGTTCTTCGGCGACCCGCCTCCGAGGATGAACACGCTCGACGCCTCCCCGCCCGACTTCGCCGCATAGACGATCGCCGCCGTCTGGTTCACGTCCCGGTTCACGTCGATCATCAGCGCGGAGTCGCGCAGGGCCATCGCCGCCACATTCATCCCGATGGAGGAGTCCCCCGGCGAGCTCGTGAAGATAGGCACGCCATAGCGATACGCCGCGCTCAGCATGCTCGTCTCCTTGAGGCCCAGCGTCTTCTCCCGCTGATAGACATACTTGCCCAGCAGGTAGTGAAACTCATCCGACCCCATCGTCCGCTGGAACTCCGGGAGCTGGATCACCTGCCGCACGAACGCATCCGTATCCAGCAGCACATCATAGTCGAAGAGCACATCGTAGATGCGGATGATCCCATCGCGCCGCAGCACCACGTCGTCGAGGAATGGCGAGCCGGCGAAGATCTCCATCCCGAGCCCGTAGTGCATGTCGTGATAGAGATTCGCCCCGGTCGAGATGATCCAGTCCACGAACCCCGCCTTCATCAGCGGGACGATGGCCGCCTTGCCTAGCCCCGCGGGCGTCAGCGCACCGGTGAGGGACATGCCCACCGTCCCACTCCCGGCCACCATCTTCCGGGTGAAGAGGCGGCAGGCCTCCGCGAGGCGCGCGCCGTTGTAGGCCTTGAAGGCCGAATCGATGAGTTCATCGACCCTCATCCCTTTGCGGATCGGAGAGGGGAGCAGGCGCGGGAATTTCTTATTCAGGGACGACATCGGCGGGCGCGGACCTTAGCGAGTCTGGCCAAGGTGCCAAGAGGAAGTGTGCGCCTCTCCTGGCGGAATGGCGGCGCGGTCTGGGTATTTTACCGATTGCTCGGGTGGGGAGTTTCACTAAAAGGGCGTGGTCTCGCCGGGCCGAAGAGGCTGGCGGGGCTGGCACGGGCCGCCGCGAAGGGCTCCCTCCAACCCATGAACGACGGCCACCACCATTCCAAGCGAGAGGACCACGCCCTGCACGGGCAGATGGGGAGCCTCACGTCGGCGCCATCCTCGCCAAGCCTGGCGCCGAGATCTGCGGCGGCGCGTGGTGCGCCGCGCCTTTGGCTACTTCACCGATGAGCCGACGTGCGGCGGCGTCCACGGGGACCCGGACTTCATCCCGACGGTGGACAATATGAATGCCGGCTCGCGCACCCGCATGGCGCCGCTGGGGCAGCAGCTCTTTGATAGCCTCGTGGCCTTCCAGCGCGACGGGGTGAAGGGGGAGAAGGTGCCTATGCTCACGCGGGTCTATGATGGCACGACGCGGCTGCTCGATCGGATCACCCTCAGCGGGCCGCGCGCGGGTGGCGGGCAATATCACCTACGACGGCCAGGGCCACCAGGGGCGGATCAAGCCGGAGGTCATCCGGGTGATCGACAACTGGACCGGGCAGATCGACCACTACACCGTCGGCAAGAGCGTGTGCTGCGAGCTGGGCAATAAGAAGGGCAAGCTCGAGTTCAGCCGGGCGGCGGGCAGCAAGGCCGACAACTCACTGGTCGAGGCGACCGATTACAGCACGGCGGGCTCGATGAAAGTGAACGCCCAGGTGCCCGCGGGCACCACGGGGAATATCACGGAAGTCATCGTCACCATGCTGGTCAATGGAGCCCTGCGATCGGGCAGCTACACGACGGTGCTCATCCCGTGAGGGTTCCCACGGTGGAACGCGACCTCCGGGCGCGTTTGCTCGCACTCCTCGGCCGCAGGCCGCCAATTCCCGAAGGATGGCAGGCTGCGCCTGAGCCGTGGGAAAACGCGCCCGGAGGTCGCGTTCCACCGTGGCCCGCCCACCTGTGCCCGGTGGCCCGCCCCCGGCGCGCCGCCATACGCCCACCCGCCTCCGGTGGTCCGCCCCCCCGGCCGCCGCCGTGCGGCCCCCACGCGCCGCCGTGCGGCCAGCGCCCTCCGGTGCTCCACCCCCAGCGTCCCGCCGTGCGCCCACCCGCTCCCAGCCCCGCGGCCCCCGGACGCCGCCATACGGCCACCCGCCTCGGGTGGTTCGGCACCCGCGTCCCGCCGCCGCCCCACCGCGCGCCGCCGTGCGGCCACCGGGCACCGATCTCCCGGCTACCCGAAACAAACCCCTCGGCCACTTGCGCCTGTCGCCGAAGCTGCCACTTTCCGCGCCTTCGGCGACCGGAATTCAGTGGCTCAGCTACCGGCCCGCGCTCTCTCGGCTCCCTTTTTCAGCACCCTGTC